>NZ_FXAS01000031.1:0-42750 GCF_900177785.1 Cedecea sp. NFIX57
TTAAACTCTTCAGGATAACGCTTACCGCTCATGGGCACCTCTCTTTAAGTCATCTTAAATGACTCTGAGGTGTCTGTTAAACCTGTGGCGATTCATCCAAACACAGCTGCTCTCCCTCTGGGAGCTTCTTTTAATTCCCTCTCTCCCTCCGGGAGCTTCCTTTAATTCCCCCTCTCCCTCTGGGAGCTTCTTTTAATTCCCCCTCTCCCTCTGGGAGAGGGCCGGGGTGAGGGAAAACGGCAACACCTTATTTACCGCCCACGCACCGTCAGCGACTCATTCAGCTCTCTATAAGCCTCCACCAGATTATCCACCGTGATGCGGCTCAAGCCGCTCGGGTTAGGCAAAATCCATACCTCGGTATCACCCAGAGTAACTTCCTGCCTTCCCCACTTCGCACCACGCTGCCGGAAAGCCTGCTCAAACGCCTGCTTGCCCAGGATCGCCAGCGCTCCCGGCTGGTACTCCTGCATCTTTGTGATCAGCTCTCGCCCACCGTCACGCAGCTCCTGTAGCGCCACTTCGCTTGCCTGAACCGTTGGCCGCTCAACCAGTTTCGTCACGCCGCAGCCGTAGGAAAGAAGCAATTGCGCCTCCTCAGGCTTAAGCTGTCGGTCAGTAAATCCCGCGAGGTGAAGCACTTTCCAGAAGCGATTGGCAGGATGCGCAAAAGGCAGCCCGAGATGAGCGGATGATTTTCCCGGATTAATACCGCAAAACACGACCCGAAGGTCAGGCTGAAGGATATCGCTAACCATTGTATTTCTCAGCTGAATGAATGGAGTAGGAAGTATAAGGGATTGATTAGCCATTGTTTATAAAACAAGCACACGTCACTTAAGCGCTGGATCGTCACCGCCAGTTACATTATAATTCAGCGCCACGGCCCCTTAGCTCAGTGGTTAGAGCAGGCGACTCATAATCGCTTGGTCGCTGGTTCAAGTCCAGCAGGGGCCACCAAATTTTAGCTTCAAAATCATATGATTAAGCCACTTTTAACGAAGTGGCTTTTTTGTTTCTGTTTTTCAGTGGCGCTGAAATGACGATAGATATTTAGCGCAACTTCCCTGATAAACATAAAAAACCCGCACAAGGCGGGTTCTTTTACATCCAGAGCGGGCTTGACTGTAAGCATAACTGTTTTAGTTTCACCCACTTTTTTAGATTTTCGGATATTCAGTCGTCAGCCTTTTTGCTTACCATGATGACGAAGTAGCCAGCTCACACCAGCGCCCGCAGCTCTTCCTTCATGTAGGCAGAAAAGTATTCAGGGTTTTTAATCACGAGGCGGTTACCGGACTCAACCTTGTCCGCCCAACCGGCAACTTTTTTCGTGAAGTCGGTGTTCCATCCCTCCTGAACACCACGAGCCGTAACGTCGGCAGCACTTGCCGGGACGCCCAGTTGCTTCAGATACCTAAACATTCCCTTCGCGGTGCTCTCATCCATAGGGTGTGGCACGGAGGCCGAAGTGTTCATACCGCCAATGAAGTCTAATGCTTTATCAATCGCTGCTTGCATAATTTATCCTTAAAATTAAGCACTTAATTAATAAGACTCTAGATCGCGATATTCAATGTACCACCAATTTTGATTCATTTTTTCAGGGTCAGTCACGTTTAAGGCCTCTTCTCGCCTCACCCATATTCGGATTTGGCTGCTCTGCGTCCTGCAGGCAGCCAATGAAGATCAGAACTGTTCCCAGTTATCTGCACCGCCATCGTTCGTGGCAAGCTCAGGCCTGCGAGTGGCAGAAGCCGGTACGGGCTTAGCCTGGCGGGCGTTTGCCGCGGCAATGACCTGTCCGGTATTAAAGATACTCATCAACTGCACCAGACGAGTAGCCTGATCGCTGAGGCTCTCAGCTGCGCTGGCAGATTCCTCCACCAGCGCCGCATTCTGCTGGGTGACCTGATCCAGTTGAGTAATGGCCACGTTGATCTGAGCAATCCCCTGCCCCTGTTCTTCCGTCGTCACGCCGATTTCAGAGATCAGCCCGGCCACGCGGTGGGACTGTTGCACCAGGTCATCGATCGTCGTTCCCGCCGAACTCACCATATCCGATCCTTTTGTCACAGTACGCATGCTGTCCTCAATCAGAGCTTTGATCTCACTGGCTGCCGAAGCGGAGCGCTGTGCCAGCGAGCGAACTTCCCCGGCAACGACCGCAAAACCGCGCCCGGATTCCCCTGCACGAGCGGCTTCCACGGCAGCATTCAGCGCCAGAATGTTTGTCTGGAATGCGATGCCGTCAATAACGCTAATGATGTCGCCAATTTTCTGTGAGCTTTCGCTAATTTCACGCATCGTCAGCACCAGGTTATTAACAGCATTCCCGCTTTGCGTGGCCGTTTCGCTGGCCGAGTTGGCCAGGCGAGTCGCAGTACGCACCGTCTCGGCATTCTGCTGAATGGTCTGGCTCATTTGTTCCATCGAAGCGGCCGTTTCCTGCAGGCTGGCCGCCTGCTCTTCGGTGCGTTGGCTGAGGTCGGTGCTACCAGCCGCAATCTCGCTGGCACCCACAGAGATAGAATGGCTGCTGTCTCGCACTTCACGCACAACCCCGAGCAGACGGCTACGCATCTCATCCATAGCCGCGAGCAGACTTCTGGTGTCCCCTTGCTTCAGTTCAACGGCGGTATTGAGCTGACCCTCAGAAACTTGTTTGGCCACGGAGACGGCATAAACTGGCTCTCCGCCAAGCTGGCCTTTCACCGCTCGCCCGATGCCCCAGGCAATTAAAGAGCCAATCACGGCGCTGATAATCGTAATAATCAACAGCAGGTTACCGGCAAAATGCGCTTCTTCAACATAACCACGGGCCATGTTTACCGTGCTACCGGAATGATCGCTGATCATCTCGCTGAGCGCATCGAGTACCCTGGCCTGTGGACCCACCACCTCGCTGATGACTAACGCACGGGCGGCATCATACTGCCCCGCCGCGCTGACGCTCATCACCTTGCGCAGCGCCTGGGAATAGGCCGGGCGAACATTGTTCAGGTTGTCGAACAGCTCGCGAGAACGCTTGAGCCTCAGCGCCTTATCCAGCTGCTTCAAGAGGGCGTTGTTGTCCACGATACGCTTTTCGAGTACCTGGTTAGTTTTTGTAATGTAGTCCCGGCTCTCGGCTTCGGTATGCGGCAGCGTGGTGAACAACGCCATATCACGAATATCGTGGGCATTGTCCGTAATATTATCCTTAATCTTTACGATCAGCAGTAAATTCACCAGCCGGACATTAGCGGCGTAATTAAGGTTATTTCCAACAGAAACCAACTGCATTCTGGCAAATAATGCGACAAAGAATCCAATGGCGATGACCAGCGCAAAGCCAGCCCCCAGCATGGTACTGAGGCGCATATTCTTCAGTTTGTTCATAAATCCCTCTGAGCTTTCATGGTTATATCGCAGGCAATAAGAGGAGGTAATCGGGAGAAATCACATCAACGGTTGCGACGGTATCTTTGATAGTTATCGGATTTTCTATCGGCAGATGGGAAGACTTCTTTAGTCATTATTTATCACTCACGGACAACAGAAAACAATGACATCGAGATGACAAACAATGATCAGTTTAATATTTTAAATAAAATTAAAACTACTATTTTTAGGGGTGGCAGCCCCGTCCATTCTGTGATTAACGGGGCTGAAATTAACGTTTTATCTGTGCAGAAATTATTTATCCGCGATGAAGTGATCGTCTTCACCTACCGGAATATAAACTCGTACCCACTCCTTGCCATCAACGATATCCCAGCTGTGTCCTTCGCCTGCGGTATCGGCCGCAAGCAGTACGGTGCCTGGCTCGATGATGAATGTAGAGCCGTCGCTAACCTTAAACTTCAGCTTGCCTTTCAGGGTAACCACATACTGTTTCTTCGGTGCCGGATGAACCCCTTTCTGCCACTCTTCAAAGGTATTGCTAAAATAGAGGTTTTCAGAAGAAAGTTTTGCCAGCGAGGGAATTGAGCCTTTTACAAACGCAGAGTGATTATCAGCCGTGTTAATTAATTTTACCGCCGGAATACGGTGTTCACTGGCATCCGTTTTTGTGACTTCGGCATGTCCAAGCATTGAAATAAACAAGCCTGCGGTGGCCAACATAAGCCGTGTTATTTTTTTCATAATCGTGTCCAGAGTTAATTTCAGCCAGCAATTTTCCGGGGAATAAATCACCGTAACAAAATTCCAGGTTAGTACATCAGAGGCAATCAATTTCGTCAATATCACGCACAGCAAGTTTATTTAGTTAATAAATTAAATATACATAAAGAAAATAGCCATGTGTAAACACCAGGCTACTCCTTAATTATTTAGTTAAATCGAACACAAACTAACTTGTCTTTAAGCTAAAAAAGAATGATTAAGAACTAAATAAGCCAAATACAGCCTGTGATAACCGCAATTTAGCTTACGGCCAGGGAAAAATAGTTTTCGTCGTCATAACTGATCAAAATTCCGTTCTCAAAAAGGCAACGCAACGCGCCATTTTTGCTGCTTTAACGATACCGCTGAGTATGGCAGCTTAAAGGAAAAGGAGACGCCCTATGAAACTGCCCTCTTCCCCCTGGTGGTGGGATCTTTCCACCCGCGAATTCAGCGAGCTGGAGATGCACAATATTGTCGCGGTGTTACCTGTTGGCGCCGTGGAACAGCACGGCCCCCACCTTCCGGTGCGGGTCGATGCCGCCATCAATGCCGGTATTATCCAGCGAGCGGTAGAACATCGCCCCGCAGGTCTGCCCGTACTGTTTATGCCCGCGTTACCCATCGGCAAGTCTGACGAACATCTGGCTTACCCCGGCACACTCACGCTGCCTTACGAAGTGCTGGGCCAGGTGTGGTTTGACGTGGCCAAAAGCGCATGGCGCGCGGGCGTCCGCAAAATCATTTTCTGGAATTCCCACGGCGGGCAGCCACAGCTGATGGAAATCGTCTGCCGTAAGCTACGTGTGGAGTTAGGGATGTTAGCCGTTGGCGCC
Organism: Cedecea sp. NFIX57; assembly: GCF_900177785.1. Lineage (NCBI taxonomy): Bacteria > Pseudomonadati > Pseudomonadota > Gammaproteobacteria > Enterobacterales > Enterobacteriaceae > Cedecea > Cedecea sp. NFIX57. Next base: position 4,986 of record NZ_FXAS01000031.1, read on the forward strand.
AGCTGGTTTCGCACCATCGATACTGCCGATCTTTACAGCGAAGCAGAACGCCAGCACGGCATTCACGGTGGGGAATCCGAAACCAGCGTGATGCTGCATCTCCACCCTGATTTAGTGCACATGCAGCATGCGGATAATTTTGTCTCGGCTTCCGTAGCGATGGAAGCCACAGGAGGCATCCTCACGCCAGAAGGCGGTGTGAGCTTTGGCTGGATGGCCCAGGATCTGCACCCTTCAGGCACCACAGGAAATGCCGCCGCCGCCGATGCAGAACGAGGCGAAATTGAGGTTGAGCGCGCCGCCCATGCCCTGCTGCAGCTGGTCGAAGAGGTCAGCCAGGCCGATATCAACCTGCTAACCCCACACACCGCTTTTAGTCGCTGAATACGCCGCCCGGCTTCCCGCCGGGCGCTACTCCATCTGCAGCATCATGCCTTTTAGCGTTTCGGCCAGTACGCTGCCGATGGCGCTGGTGCCCCTATCGTGGCCTATCAGCATCAGGGTTTGCGTTTGCTGGCCCAGCTCCCGCACCGGAATATAGATCAATCGTCCACTCCGCAAATCGGTTTCGATATCAAACGGCGTCAGGAACGTCAGCGCCTGGTCCATCATCGCCGACTGGCGCATCACCTCAATAGAGTTGGTTTCAATCACCGGCTGCAGCGCCACCATCGCGCGGGCAAACACGTCGTTCAGGTAAGGCCGAATCACCGTTGAATCATCAGCGATGACCATGGGGTGCGGCATGCAGTCGCTTAACCGCAGGTTACTTCTGTCCGCCAGCGGATGCCCCGGCGCAACAACCGCGCCCAGCCTGCCCGTCACGCTGGCAATGCTGCGCAGCGCCGAGCGCATTTCAAAATCAAAACCAAGCCCCAAATCTACATCGCCAGAGGCCACCGCACTGGTAATGTCCTCGCCGCGTGTCATCTGCTGCAGGTGCAGCTTTACCCGTGGGTTAGCGCGGCGGAAATCAGCGGCCGCCCTCGGGATCAGGTTAGCCGCCAGCCCGCTCATCATCGCCACCGTCACTTCCCCACGCCGCAGCCCCTTTAGCTCCTCAATTTTAATCTGCGCCCATTCAAGCTCTTTAAAGCTCTGACGGACATGGTGAATCAGCGTTTCACCCGCGGCCGTGAGGATCATTTTACGCGGCAGACGCTGGAACAACGGCGTGCCCAGCTCTTCCTCCAGCGCCAACAACTGACGGTTGATCGCCGAAGCGGAAATATGCAGGCGCTCTGCGGCCTTGCGGATCGAACCGCTGCGCGCCACCTCATCAAGATAAACCAGTAAACGATATTTCAGCATCAGGGCTCCTGCGTTGCCTAAAAGGCATCGGTGAGTACGAAAATACGTGCTTTTAAGATATCGCTAAGCGCGGCATAACTGAAGCCATCAGCACGTCTCCATCAACCCTTTTGGGAGAGAAATAATGGCAGGCATCACCCGCAGAAACTTCGCAAAAATGCTGGCAGGCGCCGTGGTATTACCGGTCCTCGCCCCCGTCATGTCACGCTCTGCCCTGGCGGCGGCAAAAGAATTCAAAGTGGCACTGCTGCTGCCGGGCACCATTTCAGACGGCGGCTGGAATTCTCTGGCGTACCAGGGCCTGCAAAGCCTGAAAAAATCCGGCATCAAAGTGGCCTGGAGCGAAAGCGTACCGCAGGCACAAATGGAACAATCGATCCGCGGCTATGCGGACGATGGCTACAACCTGATTATCGGCCACAGCTTCGAGTACGGTGCGGCGTTTACTGAAATTGCGCCGGACTACCCCGATACCGACTTTTTTGCCTCCACTTTTAAACCCGCAGAGGCAGCACCAAAGAACGTCGAGTACATCAACCTGGCCTATATCCAGGCCGCGTATGCCGCAGGCGCGCTAGCCGCATTAATTTCTGACAAAGGCAAAGCCGTAGGCTTTGTTGGCGGCGGCGATAACCCAACCCAGCAGGGCATGATGCGCGCCTTTATCCTCGGGGCGGAAAAAACACGTTCCGGCATCAAGGGACTTGGCGTTGTGACCGGCGATTACGGCAACGCGGCAAAAGGGCGAGAGGCCGCCACGGCCATGATCACCAATGGCGCAGACGTTATCTGGCATGCCGCTGACGTCACCGGCCTCGGTGCGCTTCAGGGTGCGATTGCCGCGAATGTCAAAGCCATCGGCTGCTACACCGATCAAAAAGCGGTCTCCCCGGCCCACATCGCCTGCAGCTTCAAGCAAAACGTCGACTGGGTTGTGGAGCAGGTCGGCAGCGCGGCGGCAGGCCACGCCTTTAAAGGTGGCGAAGAGTGGGCGCCCAGCGTCGCCAAAGCCTGGTCGGTTATTTACGGCGATGCCTCCCACAACGCCAGCTTAGTGAGCGACAGCGCCTGGCAAGCCTTCCAGAAAATCTGGCAACAGCTTGATACTGGCGCGTTATCCGCCACAGCATGACCTGGAGCCAACAGATGAACATAGCTGCGCCAGAGGTGCGGGTGGCGTTAAATCGCATCACCAAGAGGTTTGCCCGCGTTACCGCCAACGACAACGTCTCGATGACCATCGAAGCCGGTGAGATCCACGCCCTGCTGGGCGAAAACGGCGCAGGAAAAAGTACCCTGATGCAAATCCTCTACGGCCTTTATCAGGCCGATGAGGGCGACATTGTGGTGGCGGGCAAAAGCGTGAAGTTTCGCGACCCGAGCGACGCCATCGCCTGCGGCATCGGCATGGTTCATCAGGAATTTATGCTGGTGCAGCCGATGACGGTGGTCGAAAACGTGGTGCTCGGCCTGAAGGAAAACGCCAGCGGCGTGCTCAACCTGAAGGCCGCCGCCGCCAAGCTGCAGGCGCTGTCGGATAAGCATGGCCTGGCCATTGATCCCTGGGTGCAGGTGCAACACCTTTCCGTTGGCGTGCAGCAGCGGGTTGAGATCCTCAAGCTGCTGTACCGTGACGCGCAGGTGCTGATTCTGGATGAGCCCACGGCCGTGCTCACGCCGAAAGAAAAAGAAGGCCTGTTTGCCACGCTGAAATCGCTCTGTACCGAAGGACGATCCGTGGTGATCGTGACCCATAAGCTCTATGAAATCATGGCGATTGCCCACCGTGTTTCCGTGATGCGGGCGGGAAAAATGGTGGAAACCGTGTCGGTATCTGACACCTCTGAAACCGATCTGGCTCGCCGCATGGTTGGCCGAGACGTTGTACTGCGCGTCGAGAAAACGCCCTGCAATCCAGGCCACAACGTGCTGCACGTGGACAGCATCGCCCTGCGCGACGAAACCGGGCAGCAAAAAATCTGGCGCGCATCGCTTAAAGTCGCGGCGGGTGAGATCCTCGGTATTGCGGGCGTGGAAGGCAACGGTCAGTCGGAGCTGGCAAGTGCCCTGCTCAACCTGATGCCGATAGAAGCCGGGCGTATTCTGCTGGAAGGGGAAGATATCTCCGACGCTACGCCCGCCCAACGCCGTCAGAAAGGCATCGGTTTTATTCCCGCCGACCGCCGGGAAGTGGGCTCGTTTATCACACTTTCGCTGGAAGAAAACGCCATGCTGGGCTCCCAGCGCAGCTTCACCAAAGCCAAAGGCTGGCTGCTGGATCGCCTTAAAATAGCCCGCCACGCCAAAGAGATCATTGCCCGTTTTGACGTTCGTGCCCCGGACGCCCAGTTCGAAGCGGGCAAGCTTTCAGGCGGCAACCTGCAAAAGCTGATCCTCGGGCGCGAAGTTGCGCAGAACCCCAAATTACTGATCGTTGAACAGCCAACCCGTGGGTTGGACGTCGGCGCCGTTGAAGCGGTTTGGGCGGGTCTGTTGGCAGCGCGGGATAGCGGCTGCGCGATTGTGCTGATCTCCGCCGAACTCGAAGAAATTATCAATCTCTCGGACCGTATTGCCGTGATGTACAACGGGCAAATTGCGGGCGAGATGGAGGCGGCACACGCCACGCCAGCCCTCCTTTCTGAACTGATGGCCGGTGGCAGCCCGACTCACGCGGAACCGCAGCATGACAAAGTGGCTTGAACGACGCCTTTCTCCGGCACAATCCCCTTCGGCGCTGGCGCTGACCAGCTTCGGCGGCATTCTCGCGGCGTTTATCGTCGGCGGGCTGCTGTTTTTGCCCTTCGGCGCGAATCCCTTTACCGCTTATGGCTTCCTGTTTAGCGAGGCCTTTGGCTCCGCGCGCGGCTTCGGCCTAAGCCTGGTGCAGGCCACGCCGCTGATGCTTATCGCGCTGGCAACGCTGGTCATCTGGCGCGCGGGGCTGGGCTACATCGGCTTTGAAGGCTGCTTCCTTGTCGGCGCAACGGCGGCAAGCTGGATAGCGCTTTCCGGTACGCCGCAGGGTCTGCCCTGGAAACTGCCGGTCGAACTTTACTGGCCGATTGTCCTGCTGGGGACGTTTATCGCCGGCGCGCTTTGGGCTGGCTGGGTAGGCGCTCTGCGGGTTCGCTTTGGCGGCAACGATGTCCTGATTTCGCTGATGGCGAATTACGTCGCCATTTTTTTAGTGCAGTACCTGGTGTCCGGCCCGATGCGTGCCCCGGGCGACCTGCCGCAAACGCCCCGCCTGCCGCAGGACACCTGGCTGCCGTTTGTGCTCAGCGGGATGAAAACCCACTGGGGCATCGCCATCGCCATTATCGCCACGCTGTTTACCTGCTGGCTGATGCGAAGCACGCCTGCAGGCTACGAAATCAGCCTGGCCGGACTGAATCCAAAAGCGGCCCGCTACGGCGGCGTAGACGTTGCCCGTCGCCAGATGAGCGCGGTTTACCTGGGCGGCGGCTTTGCGGCATTTGCCGGGCTGTGCGCAGTACTTGGCGTACAGCACCGCCTGATGGATGGCATTTCCGGCGGCGTCGGCTTTATCGGTGTGGTGGTGGCTCTGCTGGCGCGGCTGAACCCGCTGCTGGTGATCCCTACCGCCATTTTGTACGGCGGGCTACAGGTGGGCGGCGGCGCCATGCAGCGTGAAACCGGTTTGCCCACCTCGGTGGTGCTGATTCTGCAAAGCCTGGTGGTGCTGATGATTCTGGCGGGCGACGTCCTGCGCTATTACCGCCTTCGCTTACCCGTTCGAACCCTCGGGCAGGATGCTTTAGTGGAGAAAAAATCATGAGCGCCATGACACACCTTGATACCGCCTTTTTCATCGGCTGGCTGGCCGCGGCTATTCGCCTTGCAGGCCCGGTCTTACTTGCGGCTCTCGGTGAGATCTACGCCGAACGCGCAGGCGTCCTTAACATCGGGCTGGAAGGCACTATTTTGCTGGGTGCGCTCAGCAGCTATCTTGCAGCCGCCTATACCGGCTCGACGCTGCTCGGCTTTTTTGCCGGTGGCATGGGCGGGCTGCTGGTCGGCGTATTACTGGCCGCCCTGTATTTACGCGCCCACGCAAGCCAGATTGTGGTGGGGATTGTCTTTAACATTCTTGCGGCGGGCCTGGCCTCCTGGATTTATTCCCTGGCAATGGGCAGCAACGGCACGGCGGCGATCCCGATGTTTGCTGCCTGGCCGGTGCCGCTGCTATCATCCCTGCCGTTTATCGGCCCGATACTTTTTACCCAGCCCTGGCCGCTCTATCTCACTCTCGCCCTGGTGTTTGTCGCTCACTTTGGCCTGTTCCATACCCGCTTTGGCCTGGCGCTGCGCGCCGTGGGTGAAAACCCGAAAGCCGCCCATGCCGCCGGGCTTAACGTGCTGAAACTGCGTACCTGGGGGGTGCTGTTTTCCTGCCTGGGGGCGGGGCTTGCCGGCAGCTATCTGGTTACCGCGCAAATCGGCCTGTTCCGCGACAACGTTGTCAGCGGCCAGGGATTTATCGCCTTAGCCATCGTGATTTTTGGCCGCTGGAGTCCGCTGAAAGCCCTGCTGGCCGCCTTTATTTTTGGCGCTGCCGATGCGCTGCAGCTCTCTTTGCAGATCTTTGAAAGCTCGCTGCCGCCGCAGGTTCTGCTGGCGCTGCCGTACCTGCTCACTATTCTGGCGATGTCCGGCGTGGTGGGGCGAACCATTCAGCCTCGCGCCCTGACGCAGCCTTACCGCAAGGAGTCATAATCGATGAATCATTTCCGCCTTACCGACGTGTCCAGCGCCCAGGCTTTTCGCATCAGCCCGACGGACAGCAACTACTTTGCCGTGCTGTTCGACAAGCATCAGGACGGCATCGAAAACGTGTTTGTGGTTGAAATTTTTACCCCCGGCGGTGCCACGCCGCCTAACGTACACGCCGAGGCGCACGAGTTTTTCTACGTGCTTTCCGGGGAAGGTATCGCCCGCTGCAACAATGAAGAAACCGCAATCCGCAAAGGCGATGCTCTTCTGCTGCATCCGGGCAACGAACACGCTATCCGCAACACCGGCGCAGGAAAGCTGTATACGCTGACGGTGATGACACCCAACGAAGGTTTCGCCGAACTGATCCGCCGCGGTATCCCCGTTACGCTGGATGAGGAAGACTTCCGGGTGCTGCAAGGGGAAGCGAAGTAATGGCTGGTTATCCCCTCGGCAGCGCCCCACATAATCAATGGCGGGTGACAAGGAAAAGCGTGAACATGGTGCGAACTGGCCGCGCTTCAAGGCCGGTCTCTCTGGAAAGCCGTGGGCGCGAGATCTCGTTCGATCTGGCACACAGCGCGCTGATCGTTATCGATATGCAAAATGATTTCTGCCACCCCGAAGGCTGGCTGGCGCACATTGGCGTGGACGTGACTCCAGCTCGAGTGCCGATTGCCCCTCTGAGCAAACTGCTGCCCTCGCTGCGCACAGCCGACGTGCCGGTGATTTGGCTTAACTGGGGTAACCGCCCGGACAGGCTTAATCTCAGCCCCGCGCTGCTGCATGTTTATAACCCGGACGGCACCCAAACGGGCCTGGGCGATCCGCTGCCTGAGTCCGGCGCACCGGTGCTTCAGGCGGGCAGCTGGTCGGCAGAAGTCGTGGAAGAGCTCACGCCCGCCACCGACGACATTCGCATTGATAAATACCGGATGTCCGGTTTTCAGGATACGGTGCTGGACAGCGTGTTGAGGAACCTCGGCATCACGACCCTGCTGTTTGCAGGCGTGAACCTTGACCAGTGCGTGCTGTGTACGCTGCAGGACGCCAACTTCCACGGCTACGACTGCTTGTTGCTGGAGGATTGCAGCGCCACAACCTCGCCGGAATACTGCGTGGAGGCCAGCCTGTATAACGTGCAGCAATGCTTCGGCTTTGTGGTCAACTCCGGCGAGTTGCTGGGTAAGCTGAAATAAAAAACGCTGGTGTTTAAACCAGCGTTCGTTCAGTCAGCCACAGGCGCTATCAGAGCTTTTCGCCGTTGCTCTCAATCACGTCTTTGTACCACTGGAAGGACTTCTTACGGCTGCGGCTCAGGCTGCCGTGGCCTTCGTTGTCTTTATCGACGTAGATAAAGCCGTAGCGTTTTTTCATTTCGCCCGTTCCGGCAGAGACCAGGTCGATACAGCCCCACGGGGTGTAGCCCATCAGGTCAACGCCATCTTCCACTACCGCTTTTTTCATTTCTGCGACGTGCGCCGAAAGATAATCGATGCGGTACTGGTCGTCCACGAAGCCGTCGGCCTGCGCCACGTCAATCGCCCCGAAGCCGTTTTCCACAATAAACAGCGGCAGCTGATAGTGATCCCAGAACCAGTTCAGGGAGTAGCGCAGGCCCACCGGATCAATCTGCCAGCCCCAGTCGGATTTTTGCACGTACGGGTTAGAGACCAGGCTTTTTGATTCGTCGTAGTCGAACTGCGGGTTGTCGGCGCTGGCTTTGGTGGCAAACGACATGTAGTAGCTGAAGCCGATGTAATCAACGCAGCCTTCTGCCAGCGCAGCGAGATCTTCGTCAGTAATATCCAGCTCAAAACCACGGCGCTCGAAGTAGTTCAGCAGGTGCTGTGGATACTTGCCACGCACGTGCACGTCGGTGAACCAGTAGCGGCGGTGCATCGCGTTCATCGCCATCATCATGTCGCCCGGCGCACAGGTCAGAGGGTAAATTGGGCACATGGCAATCATGCAGCCGACCTGCAGGGCAGGGTTGATTTCACGGGCCGCACGCACTGCCAGGGCGCTGGCAACCAGCTCATAGTGCGACGCCTGGTACATCACCGGCTCGCGATCTTCACCCGGCTGATACTTCAGGCCCGAGTTGGTGAACGGCGCGAAGTCTTCGTGGTAGTTGGCCTGGTTGTTGATCTCGTTGAAGGTCATCCAGTACTTCACTTTGTGCTGATAGCGAGTGAAGACCACTTTTGAGAAACGCAGGAAGAAATCAATCAGCTTACGGTTGCGCCAGCCGCCGTATTCGGTGACCAGATGGTAAGGCATTTCGAAGTGCGACAGCGTAATCACCGGCTCAATGCCGTGCTTCAGGCACTCGTCAAACAGATCGTCATAGAACTGCAGGCCAGCTTCGTTCGGCTCCAGCTCGTCACCCAGCGGGAATATACGCGTCCAGGCGATGGAGGTACGGAAGCATTTGAAACCCATCTCGGCAAACAGCTGGATGTCTTCTTTGTAGCGATGGTAGAAGTCAATCGCTTCATGGTTAGGGTAGTTTTTGCCCTGCAGCACACCGTTAGTAATTTCACGCGGGATGCCGTGAGCGCCTGCCGTCATCACATCCGCAACGCTAACGCCTTTGCCACCTTCTTTCCAGCCACCTTCCAGCTGGTGCGCCGCAACCGCGCCGCCCCACAGAAAACCTTCTTTGAATCCAGACATATTCTCTCCCTTACTTAGAGATCGCATGCTGCGACCGATAGTGCTGATTAAAATGGTAGACCGCGCCAATGAGTCCGGCATCGTTGCCGTGGCTGACGGTATCGATATAGTCGTCAATGGTGAACCAGGCCAGGTGTTCGCGCAGCAGCGCCAGGAAGCCATGACGTTCCACAATGCCGCCGCCGAGCAGGATTTTTTCCGGGTCGAACAAATTGACGAGGTTATAAAGGCCGGTGCCGAGATCGTTGAAGAACGCATTCACCATGCGCTGGCAGGCCACGTCACCGGCGTCAAAGCGGTCGAAAATCTCTTCTCCGCTGACGGCCTCAAGCGGCTTGCCGACATACTCCGCGTAGTCTTTGCGCAGGGTTCTCAGGGTGCAGGTATCGTTCATCGTGTAGCGGCGAACATCGCGCGGGCCGGGGCGTTCGGTCAGCATGTAACCAAATTCTCCCGCCCGGAAGCGCGCGCCGTGTACCAGTTGGTTATTGCAGAAAATCGCCCCACCGATGCCGGTGCCGATGGTCAGCACCAGGAAGTTGCTCATCCCCGCTGCTTTCCCCTGCCAGCGCTCGGCCAACAGGACGCAGTTAGCGTCATTTTCGATGGCAACGGGCAGCTGCGTGCGTTCTTCCAGCCATTCTTTGATGGCAAAGTTGTCGAAGCGGCGGATAGCCCCGCCCATTTCGATAAAACCGGTGTGCGGATTGACATAGCCAGGGGCGCTGATCGCCACGCCTTCACAGCCGGGGTGCGCGGCAATCCACGCTAAAATGGCCTGTAAAATTTGCTCGCCATCGCTGCCGTCGATCGTCTCTTTGCCTTTTGCCAGTATCTCGCCCTGCGAGTTGACGATCCCCATTTTTAAAGCCGTACCACCGATATCAAATGCGGCGATATTCATACGCTAATTCCTCCTGCATATTTCCGGCTCATCGTTTATTTCCACTGAAACAAGGAAATTATTTCGCACCGGTCATATTCATGCCTGGTAAAAGGAATACAAAAATTGACGAGTTCAATTTTTAATTATCGGTTCTGAAAACGAAGAAAATCTTAATCAATGGGAGGTGCATCAGGCAATAGAAGGGGGATAACACATTGAACAACTTTTGAACCTGTTAAAAGAGATGATATACAGTGAGTTAACGCTGATATTCCCCTTTCATAAGCGACAGGTTCACTTTCATTAACATTGTTGAACCTCTTTTTAAAGCAGAACTGTGACCGACGTTGCGAATGCAAGGCCAGCCACAGCGTTTAGCCCGCCTTGCGAGGCAAAAAGTACTTCACCTGGAACTCGAACACGTTGGTGTAGAGGATCGAGTAATCAATCGGGCTGTGGCTGGCGTCAACGGACTGGGTTTCCATGCGGATAATCGGATCGCGAGTGCTGATGTGCAGCATTTTGGCAATCTCGGTTGACGGCAGAATGGGCTGAAACGCCTCGTAGCAGCCGTGAATTTTGACTCCGCATTCATCTTCGATGTAGGAAAATTTCGAACGCTTCATGTGGTTGACCGTCAGGTCAGGGAAGCGGTTCACCGACAGCCAGGTCTCTTCCAGCTGCATCGGCACGTTGTCGATGTGGCGCAGTCGTTTGGCGTAATAGACCGGCTCGCCGATGGCCAGTTGCAGGCGGCTGGCAATCTCTTCCGACGCCTGCTGCAGCTCAAATCTCAGCACCTGGCTGGACGGTTTTTTCCCTTCACTTCTGGCAATCTCGGTGAAGCTGTCCAGATGCGTAACCGAAGCCTGAAAATGTTTGTTTCGCACATAGGTGCCAGACCCGTGCCTGCGCTCAATCAACGCCTCATCTTCCAGAACTTTCAATGCCTTACGCAAAGTATTGCGCGACACGTTATAGAACTCAGCCAGCTCTTTCTCCGAAGGGAGGATGTCGCCGATATGGTAGGTTGGGCTGCTGATCCTGCTTTTTAGTAAATTAACAACATCTTTGTATACCACTTTTGAACCTCCTTAATTCATTTAAAAACAGTCAATTACCCTGCCATTCCTATTAAAAGTCCAATATACGTTCACTTTCACTCTATTTTTTGCACCACTCGGCGGTGACTAACTGTGATCGAAATGGCAGATGAAGGCATTGATATTCATTAAGTTAGCCGCAGGTTGATTATCTACAAAGCGTTAAGGGTAAAAATGAAGAATATATTATTAGTTTGTGCCGCCGGGATGTCTACCAGCATGCTGGTGAAAAGAATGCAGGATCACGCCGAAGCAGGAAATATTTCGGTCAATATTAACGCACTGGCGATTGCCGAGGCGAAAGAAAGAATTAAAAGAAATGAAGCAGATGTTGTTCTGCTGGGGCCTCAGGTTCGCTTCCAAAAAAGTGAAATAGAAGAAATCGCCCAGGGAAGAATTCCGGTAGCGGTGATCGACATGAAGTATTACGGGCAAATGGACGGAAAATCAGTTCTTGATTCAGCACTGAATTTACTTGGCGACCATTAATCCTTTCCAGCCGAAATAATAACCCAATGGGTCATTGATTTGGTTTATCATCACGCGGCTAAATATTGCAAATATATCTCGCCGATAAACTTAAATCCCCAGTCAATATCTCTCTAATGATAAAGGGCGCATCATGAGTATAATGAATGCCTTTGAGCGCGGTATGGAAAAGCTCCTTGTTCCTATTGCGATTAAATTAAACTCTCAGATACACGTGTCGGCCATCCGCGATGCTTTTATTTTGTCATTCCCTATCGTCATGGCCAGCTCGCTGATCGTGCTGATTAACTTTGCCATCCTTTCACCGGATGGTTTTATTGCTTCACTGCTGCATCTCGGCGTGTTATTCCCTAACTTAGCCGAAGCTCAAAATATATTCTCCCCGGTAATGAACGGGTCGGTGAATATCATGTCGATCATGATTGCTTTCCTGGTCGCACGTAATATCGCCATCAGCTATCAGCAGGACGATTTGCTGTGCGGCCTGACCGCTATCGGCGCGTTCTTTGTGGTCTATACCCCTTATCAAATGATGGGCGGGCAGTCGTATCTGACGACGCAATATCTGGGGCCACAGGGGCTTTTTGTGGCGGTGATTGTTGCGCTGATTACCGGGGAAATCTTCTGCCGCCTGGCGCGCAACCCGAAGATCACCATCACCATGCCGGACGCCGTACCGCCTGCGGTTGCACGCTCATTTAAGGTATTAATTCCTATCTTCTTCGTGATGATTTTCTTCTCGGTGCTGAACTACTGCCTGACGAAAATCTCCCCGAATGGCCTGAACGAACTGATTTATACCCTGATTCAGGCTCCGCTGAAAAACATGGGCACCAATATCGTCGCGGTTCTGGTGCTTGGCGTGGTCACTAACTTCCTGTGGGTGCTGGGCATTCACGGGCCGAACACCACGGCGGCGATTCGCGAGACCATCTTCTCCGAAGCTAACCTCGAAAACCTCTCTTTTGCCGCTTCCAACGGCACCACGTGGGGCGCGCCGTACCCTATCACCTGGACCAGCATTAACGACGCCTTTGCCAACTACGGCGGCTCGGGAATGACGCTCGGCCTGCTGCTGGCTATTTTTATTGCCTCCCGTCGCGCCGACTATCGCGATCTGGCCAAAATGGCCTTCGTACCGGGCCTGTTTAACATCAACGAACCGGTGATTTTCGGCCTGCCTATCGTGCTGAACCCGATCCTGATTATTCCGTTTATCATGGTGCCGTTCGTTAACTCTCTGGTGGGCTACGCCTTTATCACCCTGGAGATTATTCCGCCGATTGCCTACGCCGTACCGTGGACAACGCCGGGACCGCTCATCGCCTTCTTCGGCACCGGGGGAAACTGGATGGCGTTGATTGTCGGGCTGCTGTGCCTGGCCATCTCCACGCTAATTTATTTACCGTTCGTTATTGCCGCCAATAAGGTAAATGCAGCACAGGCGGCGCAGTAATAAATAAATCGATGATAGCAATTTAATTTCCACCCGCCTCCGGTTATTAAAACCGGAGGCAAATAATAATTATACTTCTGGGACATTCTATGAATTCAAGTTTATTGAAGGTTAGCTTATTGTCTTCATCCATCCTTCTGGCGTTATCTTCAACCCACGCAATGGCAGCTAAATTAACGGTTGAGCAGCGTCTGGAATTACTTGAAAGACAATTATCAGAAAACAAATCAGAATTAAATAAAACGCAGAAAGAGTTGGCCATATATAAAGACAAGGTCGCCCAACTGCAGCCAGCCGGTAACAACGTGCAGTCTGAAACGACACCGGTCAATCAGACGGTTTATTCTCCGGTAGCCGACAACATCGAGAATGAAAATAATCATCTCGATACTAAACCGGCACCAACGCCGGTGAAAGGCACGCAAAAAGTGGCCGTGGTCAATAACGAAGGCGGCAAAACTACCGTAGAAAACGTCACCCTGAAAGACATCAGCAAATACATTAAAGATGATATTGGCTTTAGTTACGAAGGGTATTTCCGCTCCGGTTGGGCTGCGGCAAACCGCGGGTCGGCCCAAACCTACGCCGCCGGGTCGCTTGGCCGTTTCGGTAACGAAATGAGCGGCTGGTTCGACTTAACGCTGAACCAGCGCGTCTACAACCAGGACGGTAAAACCGCCAACGCCATCGTGACCTACGACGGCAACGTCGGCGAGCAGTATAACGATGCCTGGTTTGGTGATAACAACGGCAACGAAAACATCATGCAGTTCAGCGATATTTTCCTGACCACCAGAGGCTTCCTGCCGTTTGCGCCGGAAGCGGACTTCTGGGTCGGGAAGCACAAACTGCCTGAGTACGAAATCCAGATGCTCGACTGGAAGTCATTAACCACCCAGGTGGCGGCGGCCGTCGGGATCCAAAACTGGAACCTGGGCGTCGGCCAGCTTGACGCCTCCCTCAGCCGCAACGACGTCGACGTTTACTCCCGCGACTTCAGCCACACCACGCAGATGAACACCAACTCGGTTGACCTGCGCTACCGCAACATTCCGCTGTGGGAAAAAGGTTCGCTGTCGCTGATGGGCAAATATGCCTTTGCCAATAAGACCGACGACCAGAAAGACAACGAAAATAACGGCTCCTTCTTTAAGCTGAAGGATACCTGGATGGCGACCGCCATTGTGCGCCAGGATCTGCCGCGCGACACCTTCAACGAGTTCACTCTGCAGGTGGCCAATAACTCTTACGCCAGCAGCTTCGCTAACTTCTCGGGAGCCAGCAACTCAATGGCACCGGGTCGCTATTACTACGGCGACCAGACGGACGGCGTGGCCTGGCGTCTGATTTCGCAGGGCGAGATGTACCTCGCAGACAGAATTATCATGGCTAACGCGCTGGTTTACTCCCAGGGTAGCGATGTTTATAGCTATGAGAGCGGCGCCCACAGTGACTTCAGCAGCATTCGGGCCGTGATTCGCCCGGCGTGGATTTGGGATACCTGGAACCAGACCGGTCTGGAGCTGAGCTGGTTTACCCAGAAAAACAAAACCGAACAAGGGGTTAACCTGAAAGAGTCGGGCTACAAAACCACGCTCTATCATGCTCTGAAAGTTGGACCAAGCCTGCTCGGCTCGCGGCCTGAAATTCGTTTCTACGGCACGTACCTGAATATTCTGGACAACGAGCTGTCAAACTTCCGCTTTAACGAAAACAGCAAAAACGAGTTTATGGCTGGCGTTCAGGCTGAAGTGTGGTGGTAATCCTCTTTTGCTAAGTGCATAAGAAAACCCGTCTTCCAGACGGGTTTTTCTTTTCTGTCAGCTCGCGCCTGCGCAGCTGTCCGGCACGTTATTCAGCCCTTCAGCCCCGTGGGTGAAAGATTTAAATCGCTTTTGATCGTCCAGTTTGATGATGTACAGCGAATCAAAATCACTGCCCGGCCATTTAGGCACCACGGTTGGGTCGCCGCCGGTTTCCTTCACCAGCTTTTGCGCCGCTATCACCAGGTTTTTATGCTCCCACGAGACAAAAGTCAGGCGGCCGCTGCTTTGAGTTTTCAGTAAATCATCCGCCAGCTCGTCCGTCTGCTCGGCGTGGTAATTCAGATCGATGGCCTGAGAAAGGCGGATCGCGGTCGGCGTGATGGTGGTTAACGGGCGCAGCGAGCTGCCAGTTTTGTTCTCTTTCGGCGCGGCGGCGTAGATAGCATCCGGTTTGCCGTACTGGCTCAACAGAACCGACGGTAATTGCAGCGCGCGATTCAGCCCTTTGCAGGTGAGCTGCCCGCTGTTATTCGCCGGTTTCTCACCGTGACGCAGGAACACTATCGTACTGTCGGCCTTCGCTATCATCGGGGTCAATAAGGCACTGCTTAGCAACACAACAAGCGCTTTCTTGATCATATTTTTCTCGTTTTTATCAGGGGATGAAGCTTTTACTATAGAGAAGAAAGCGGGGAAAAAAACAAAACATTGGTAACCAGACGTCACACCTGCCGCGTCGGTTTCAGCGATTAACAACCGGCCATCATTTTGCTATTCTGACGCCCGTTAACGTGATGATATATTTTATAAAAACCAGTAAAAACAATTAATAAGGAAAAGACGTGAGCACCCAGAGCGAGATGTTTAACAAAGAGATTGCGTGGTCTACCCGCCACATGGTTCGCACCCTCAAACAGGTTCAGGCGCTGCCCGACTTAAGCCACGTTCGCATCGCCTGCAATATGCATCTCGACCTGAAAATGATCCCGCTGGTTGAAGGCCTGCTGAAGAAAAATGCCAAAGTCTTCCTCACCACCTG
Source organism: Cedecea sp. NFIX57 (assembly GCF_900177785.1). NCBI lineage: Bacteria > Pseudomonadati > Pseudomonadota > Gammaproteobacteria > Enterobacterales > Enterobacteriaceae > Cedecea > Cedecea sp. NFIX57. Next base: position 20,452 of record NZ_FXAS01000031.1, read on the forward strand.
CAACCCTACCACCGTGCAGGATGACGTTGTCGCTTACCTGGTCGCCGCCGGGGCGGAAGCCAGCGCATGGCGCAATATGAACGACGCCGACTGGCACGACTCATGGGAAAAAGCCATTGCCTGGCGCCCAACGCATCTGTGCGAAATGGGTGCCGACATCACCACGCTGCTGCATCAGCGTGGCGAATTTGGCGATGTAGTTGCCTGCCTCGAAGCCACTGGTTCCGGCGTCAACCGCCTCGCGGATCTGCGCCCTGGCTACCCGATCTTTAACTGGGACGATCTGCCGGTAAAAGAAGGCCTGCATAACCGCCACATGGTTGGCCTCACTGCATGGCAAACCTTCTTCCAGACTACCCACCTCACCCTGCACGAAAAGAAAGTGCTGGTGATTGGCTATGGCCTGGTCGGCCAGGGTGTTGCTGCCGCCGCCAAAGCCTACGGCGGCCAGGTGATGGTTGCCGAGTTAGATCCGGCTCGCCGCCTGCAGGCCGCCTATGATGGCTGGCATGTGGTTGATATTCATGACGTGATTGCCACCACCGACGTTGTCGCCACCGCCACCGGGGCAAAAAAAGTCGTCAGCGCAGCGGTACTGGATGAAGCCAAAGACGGCGTGTTCGTGCTGAACGTGGGCCACGTCGCCGAAGAGATCGACTGCGGCTACCTGCAGCAATACCCGACCGAAGAAGTAATGCCGTTTATCAACGCCTACCAGCTTAACGGCAAAACGCTTTACCTGATGGCGAACGGCTCAATGCTGAACCTGACCGCGGGCTTCGGCGACAGCCTGAACGCCTTCGACGTGACGCTGGCCGTGATGGCAAGCGGCATCAAACACATCGTGACCGACGGCCAGCACGCTGAAAAAGCGGTTTATTTACTGCCGCAGTCCGTGTGGGAAAAAGCGCTGTAAGCTGCCCTTCGGCCCCGATCAAGTCAGGCCTCTGCGGAGTGCCTGGCTTTTTTTTCGTTTTCACCGAATAAAATCCCCGCCCCGATTGTTTACTCCTTACAAGAACCTGAGGAAGAGACAATCATGAGTTACCAGCCCCCCGAAGCTGCGCCGCTCCGCAAGCGCTACGATGCCTTTAGCATGACCCTCCACTGGGTTACCGCCTTCTGCGTCATATTTCTGTTTGCCAGCGCGCACATCTGGGAAGTCCTTGAACGCGGCACGCCAGTGCGTAAAGGCCTGCAATCCCTACACATTTCCTTTGGCATCCTGCTTGGCGCGGTGATTGTCGTTCGGCTGATCTGGCGCATTAGCGCCGCTTTTTCGCCGTCGAGAAAGCTGGAAAAAGTACCTATGCCCGGCGCATTTCGCATCGCCGCTCATGCCACGCATGGCGTGCTTTACATCCTGCTGCTAACCCAGGCCACGCTCGGCTTCCTGTTCCGCTGGGCGCAGGGCGAACCGTTCTGGTTCTTTAACCTCTTTGAAGTCCCGGACGTGTTTAACATCGATCCGACGCTGCGCCATACCCTGGCGATGCTGCACAACAACGTGGCTTGGGCGCTGATCCTGCTGGCGGGTGCGCATGCCGCCGCCGCCCTGCTTCACCATTATGTTCTGCGTGACGGCACGCTACGCCGCATGCTTCCCGCCTGCAAAGGCAACTCTCGCTAACCTACAGGACGACACCATGAACATGTCTTCAACCCGTAAACTGCTGCCTTTGCTGTGCCTGGTGACCAGCGGGCTTTTCTACTCCGCCACCGCCAGCGCCATGGGCGACGATGATTCCAAAACGCCGGACTGCCCGAAAGGCCAGGTGTACGACAGCAAAACCAAAACCTGTACCGTGGAAAAAAGCAGCATGTTAAGCGACGGCGATAAAACGCAATATGCTTACCATCTGGCAAAATCTGGCCGTTACCAGGAAGCGTTAAACCTGCTGGATACCCTGCAGCAGCCCAACACGCGTGAAGCCTGGAACTACCGGGGCTACGCCACAAGAAAATTGGGGCGCACCGACGAAGGAATCGGCTATTATCAGCGCTCCATCGCCCTGGATCCGCACTATGCCAAAGTACGCGAATATCTTGGCGAAGCGTGGATGATTAAGGGCCGTCCTGACCTGGCGAAAGCCCAGTTAGCGACCATTAAAACGCTCTGCGGAACCGGCTGCGAGGAGTATCGCGATTTAAAAGCCGCCATTGACGGGCACCCGGAGTCCTAAGTTGAGGACATAAAAATCACCGTCAACGAAGTTCGTCTACAGCTGGCCCAGCACCTTGCCCGTCTCTGGCGTTATGGCATGGTGCTGTCCCGCAATCGAGATGTGGCTGAAGATTTGGTTCAGTCCACCTGCGTGCGCGCTTTAGAGCGCTGCAGCCAGTTTCAGTCCGGCACGCGGATCGACCGCTGGCTGTTTGCGATTTTGTACTCTATCTGGATCAACGAAATCCGCGCCCTGCGCGTTCGCCAGGGCCAGGGTTTTGTCGACAGCGACGAACTCAGCCAACTGGCAGACAGCGAAAGCACCGAAGATAAGCATCAGTATCACGCGCTGCTGCAGCAGGTCAGCGAGCTGCCTGAAGCCCAGCGTAATACCGTGTTTTTAGTGTATGTCGAAGGCTTTACCTATCAGGAAGCAGCCGACACGCTGGCCATTCCCATCGGCACCGTGATGAGCCGCCTGGCCGCCGCGCGTCTGACGCTGGCCAAACACCTGATGCCGACGATGAAGAAGGAGCTCAAATGACACGTCAATCCTTCTCCGCTCCGTGGAGCGATGAGGCTATCCTGGCCTGGCTGGACGGCGAAATGCGCGAGGATGAGCGTCACGCCTTTGAGCAGCAGTTGAATGACGATGCCGCTCTGGCCGCCCGCGTTGAGCCCCTCATGCAAAGCAATCAACCCTGGCAACAGGCATTCGCCCCGCTTCTGGAAGAAGCGCCAGTCGATAGAATGCAGGCCAAACTCAACGTGCTGTTGCATCAGCCGGTGAACGTGAAGCCGCAGGCGAAGGGCGTCAGCCGTCGCAGCCTGATAGCCGCCTCCCTCAGCTTCCTCGCCGTCGGCGTACTTGCCGGGCGCTTTATTCGCCCCGGCCAGCAAAAGCTCAGTGGGGAACCTGAAATTCGCGACCTGATTGCACAGTACATGTCGCTCTACAGCGCCGAAACGCTGGCGGACATCAACGTCACACCTCAGGCGCTGCAAAACGGCCTGAACCGTATGCAGCAGGATATAGGCCTCAGGCTGCAGCAAGGTGAAGTTGAGCTGCCGGAAGCCGAGCTAAAAAGCGTGAGGATGCTGCGCTACGACAGCACCTCTATCGCGCAGATTGCTTATCTTCACACCAGCTACGGGCCGATGGCGCTCTGTATTTCCCGCAGCAAAGCGGATGACAGCTCCGAGCTGAAACACGAAGTCCGCCGCGGCCTCAACCTGGTCTGGTGGCGCAGCAAAGGGTATGAATATGTGCTGATAGGCCGCAATCCGCAGCAGGATTTACAGCAAAGCGGCGAGGTGCTGCAGCGGCAACTCGTGTGAAATAAGGGCCAGGTTAACGTCCAGGCTCGTTCAGCGGCCAGGACTCGAACAAATAACCGTCGAAGTTAATATCATCGACGTCGGACAGCTCCAGCAGCCGGTTTTTGACGTTTTCAAGGTGCTGCCACATCGCGTGTTTGGCCGCTTTGGCGTCTTTCTTAATCAGCGCCGCCAAAATTTGTTTATGGTCGGCAAGCCACTCTTGCCGATAGTGGTTGTTCTCCAGATGGCTGTGCAGCTGGATCCACATCGGGTTGTTTTCACGCCACTGCCAGGACTGTTTAAACAACTCCACCAGCATGCTGTTGTGGGTGGCCTCGGCCACGGCAAGATGGAACTGCCTGTCGCCGCTTTCGTTATCCCCGGCAGCCAGTTCCTGTTCTTCTATCTGCAAGGCCTGGCGCATTTTGAGAATATCTTCCCGCGTGGCCTGCTGGGCGGCAAACTCCGCGATATTGCTTTCCAGCAGCTGGCGCGCCTGCAATAGCTCAAACGGCCCGGCATCGTTGCACTGGCTCGTACTGACTGGGGGATTAACGAGTCTATCCGGCATGGCAACCACAAAAATACCCGCCCCCCGGCGGACTTCCACCAGCCCTTCAATCTCCAGCATGATTAACGCTTCGCGCACCACGGTGCGGCTCACCGACAGCAGCGCCGCGATTTCACGCTCGGGCGGAAGACGATCTCCCAGGGCGTATTGCTGCCGCGCAATCATGTCGCGCAGCATCACGCCAACTTCCTGATAAGGCCGCTGCGGCTGCGCGGCAGGTTTGTCCTGGATTTGCGGTTTCATCTTTACTCACGGCAGGTAGGGAATGAGCCGGACTATAGCATAACTGGTTGACCCATTCCCTGGCCCGGCGAGGGCTATTTACCAAAGAACGCGCGCTGGATGGCCATCTCAACGCCGCGCACTTCCGCCAGCCCTTTCAGGCGGCCAATCGCCGAATAGCCTGGATTCACCTTTTTATTCAGGTCATCCAACATTTGGTGGCCGTGATCCGGGCGCATCGGGATCAGTTCACTTTGCCCTGCTTCTTTCCGGCGCTGCTCTTCCTCCACAATGGCCTTCACCACTTCATACATGTCCACGTCACCATAAAGGTGCGCGGCCTCGTGGAAGGTTTTAGGATTGTCTTCCCGCAGCGTTGAGCGCAGGTGCGTGAAGTAGATGCGAGGCCCGAAGCGTTTAATCATGCCGACCAGGTCGTTATCGGCCCGCACGCCGTAAGAGCCGGTGCACATAGTAAAGCCGTTCGCCGGGCTGTTGACCGCATCCACCATCCACTGCATATCCTCCACGGTCGAAACAATACGCGGCAGGCCAAGGATGGGGCGCGGAGGATCGTCCGGGTGAACCGCCATTTTGATGCCAACCTGCTCAGCAACGGGGATAATGGCCTCAAGGAAGTAGGCAAAGTTTTCGCGCAGCTTCGCTTTGTCGATATCTTTGTAGGTGTCCAGTTGGGCGCGGAACTGGTCGAGTGTGTAGCCTTCTTCCGCGCCAGGCAGGCCAGCGATGATGTTGCGGGTCAGCCGCGCTTTTTCATCCTCACGCATTTCCGCGAAGCGCCGGTTTGCCTGTTCGATTTCTTCCGCGCTGTAGTCAGCTTCTGCCCCTTTGCGCTTCAGAATATGCAGCTCAAAAGCAGCGAATTCGATTTGGTCAAAGCGCAGCGCTTTGGAGCCGTCCGGCAGCAGGTATTCGAGATCGGTGCGCGTCCAGTCCAGCACCGGCATAAAGTTGTAGCACACGGTGTAGATGCCGCATTCCGCCAGGTTACGCAGGCTTTGGCAGTAATTTTCGATCCATAAATCGTATTGCCCGCGATGGGTTTTGATCTCTTCGTGGATAGGCACGCTTTCCACTACCGACCAGACCAGCCCGGCGGCTTCCACCACGGCTTTGCGTTTCAGTATTTCTTCGACCGGCCAGATTTCACCGTTCGGAATGTGGTGCAACGCGGTGACGATCCCTGTCGCCCCCGCCTGCCGGGCGTCGGCCAGACTGACCGGATCGTTTGGACCATACCAGCGCCAGGTTTGCTTCATAATATCCCCTCACAACTCAAATTGGTTGACCAATAAACACTGATGATTAAGCACCTCTTTAGGTGCGTGATATAGCGTCTAAGTTCAGCCAATTCAGCAAGCGTGTCAATCAGGAAGGGATAATTGGTTAACCAAAATCACAATTTAACACACAGCATTGTGCAATGAAGGGAAAAAGATATAGGACATCTATAAACTACAGGCACAAAAAAACCCGCCGTAGCGGGTTTCTTCACTTCTGAAACGTCAGGCTGGATTACAGCGCAACAACGTTAGCAGCAGCTGGGCCTTTAGCGCCGTTCTCGATAGAGAACTCAACTTTCTGGCCTTCGTCGAGGGTTTTGAAGCTGTCGCTCTGGATTGCAGAGAAGTGTACGAATACATCTTTGCTGCCATCGGTAGGAGAGATGAAGCCGAAACCTTTCTCAGCGTTGAACCATTTTACTAAACCAGTCATTTTGTTAGACATAGATATTACCTTTTCAGTTTCTTGAGCCACTAAACGCGGCGAACATGGTCTGTTCAGCAGAGTTGGACTTATTCGGGCACTTAGGAGGAGACTCGAGAAGAAGGGATATCTAAGATAGCGCTTGAACTGAGGACTGCTTTACTAAAACTGCTTTCATAAGGTCTGTGTTCCAAACCGGGTGCTAATCTCTCACGTCCGCCGTCATTTAGCAAGTACAGCGGGGAAATAAAAAAAATTCTCATTAAGGGAGCGTGGTTTCCCCTCACCCTAACCCTCTCCCCACAGGGGAGAGGGGATAAAGAGCCAAACCATTTCATACAGCCCCCTCTCCCCACAGGGGAGAGGGAGTAAAGAGCCAAACCATTTCATACAGCCCCCTCTCCCCACAGGGGAGAGGGAGTAAAGAGCCAAACCATTTCATACAGTCCCCTCTCCCCACAGGGGAGAGGGAGTAAAGAGCCAAACCATTTCATACAGCCCACTCTCCCCACAGGGAGAGGGAACAAACAATCTAACCATCTCTGATTTCCCCCTCTCCCTTCCAGGGAGAGGGCCGGGGTGAGGGTCAATCTTATTCCGCCACCTTCACAATCAGCTTGCCGAAGTTCTTCCCGGCCAGCAGCCCCTGGAATGCCTCCACGGTTTTTTCCAGCCCATCCACGATATCCTCGCGGAACTCAATCTCTCCGGCGGCGATCCACTCGCTCATCTGCTTGTAGAATTCGGGATAGCGATGGCCGTAGTCCTGGCTGATGATAAACCCTTCCACACGCATACGTTTTTTCAGGATAGTCGCCATTAGCTCCGGCAGACGATCATGCTCAAAGGCGCTGTTGTTGCCGTTGTACTGGCTGATCACGCCACAAACCGGGATACGCGCTTTAGTATTCAGCAGCGGGAAGACGGCATCAAACACCGCCCCGCCTACGTTTTCAAAATAGACGTCGATGCCGTTCGGGCAGGCTTTGGCAAGCTGTTCAGCGAAATCGCTGGCGCGGTGATCGAGGCACTCATCAAACTTCAGCGTTTCTTTCACATAGCGGCACTTATCTTCACCGCCGGCAATGCCGATAACTCTCGCCCCTCGCAGGCGAGCCGTTTGCCCCACAACCGAGCCTACCGCGCCGCTGGCCGCAGCAACCACCACGGTTTCGCCCGGCTGCGGGTTACCGATGTCCGTCAGCCCCATGTAACCGGTAAAGCCCGGCATGCCGAGCAGCCCCAGCGCCCAGGAAGGGTGAGACATATTTTTATCCAGCTTCTGCAGGCCTTCCCCGTTGGAAATCGAATAGTCCTGCCAGCCAGAGTCGGCAAGCACCAGGTCACCAGGCTGATAATCAGGATGCTGTGAGCTTTCCACGCGGCTGACAGTTCCCCCCACGATGACTTCACCGATGGCAATGGGTGCCGAGTAAGATTTGGCATCGCTCATGCGCCCGCGCATATACGGGTCAAGGGACAGGAAAAGCGTGCGCAGCAGCACTTCGCCTTTTACCGGCGTGGGAACAGCGACTTCTTCCAGATGGATATCTTCGCGGGTAGGCATTCCCTGCGGGCGCTTCGCCAGCACAAAACGACGGTTTTTCTCTGCGGTCTGAGCCATGAGGTACTCCTTTTATTATCAAGAGTGAAAACCTCAGACTAGACAAAAACGGGCCGAATTAGCATGAAATTCGTGCTGCGTAGCCTTCACACCGCAATTTCCGCTAAAACGGCACTAACCGCCAGCAGATCTGCGCTTCCGCCTGGGCTGAGGTTACGGGTGATAAGGTCGGCATCCATCTGCCGCAAGTCGTCCTCATGCCAGCCTTGCTGCAGCAGGCGCGCAGCGTAACGCTGCACATAGCGCAGTCCGTTTAGCCCGCCGCGCGACACAAGATTGGTGTCCGGGTTGGCGGCCATAAGACGTAACATCGCTGCAAGCAGGCGGCGTTTCGGGCAGCTCTCCGTCTGCCAGTAGGGCAGCACATGCTGGCGCACCGTCAGGAATCCGCTTTCCGCCTCGCCGCGTGCGCCGGTCAGGCCAAACTGCTGATACAGCCTTTCGCCAACTGAAGAAGACTTCCGGGCCGCGACCAGTTCTCTTTCCACAATCCCGCTGCAGATCTCACTCACCGTGGCACACACCGCCGAGGCAGTTAGCTCTTTACCCTGCCCCTGCAGGCGGCCAGCAGCGGTAGAAAGCAGCCCCAGCGAGAACACGCCACCTTTGTGCGTATTCACGCCCTGAGTGGCCTGATACATCGCCTGTTCGCAGGCGATACCTGCTGGGCGGATCAGCCGCAGCATCTCACAGGCACCTCGCCCGGCATGTTCCCGCCCCAGCCCGTGGAACGTACTGAACCAGGGGCCAATGGCCGCAATGCTGCCGAGAAACATCGGCAGATCCATATCCCGGTGCGAGCCGTTGTTGGCGGCATCCACCAGCCCCGGCTTTGGCGTTAGCCATACCTCGTCCAGCAGCGCCTGACGCGCCAGAGCTGGCACATCCGGGGCGGCGGCAGAACTCGACTTAATCCCTGGCAAACCAGCCATCTATCAGCCTCTCAACGCGCGCGGTCACTTCATCCATGGGGTGGCGGCGGGAACGAGCACAGGCGTGCGCGGGCTCGTTGCACACCAGGCAGCGTCGGCCAGACAGGTCCAGCGAAGTCCGCCCGACCGGGCCATTGTCCGGGCAAATCACATCCGCATCCCACAGCCTGCCAAGCGGATGGGTTTGCTCCAGCCCGACCGTGGCCGCCTTAAGTTCGCTGGCCGAATGCGCCACGCTCCACATTGCTTCGGCCCCGGTCGGCAGCCACAGTACCTGCCGCTCGAGCACCGGCCAGCGGTTGCCCCACAGCAGCTGGTCGCAGGCCTGCAGCGCTACCGCCATACAGTTGCGGTAGCGAATGCTGTCCTTTACCGAGCCGGGCGTCACCAGCGTCAGGGAAAGTACCGGCTGGCGGTGCTTTACCAGCCACTCATGCTGCCGGTGCGCCCGCCGCTCTCTCGCCTCAAGCAGAGCCTCAAGGGTAACACCCTCCGCTTCCACAAGCGTTTCACTCATTTTGCTTACTCCTCTTTGACCTGACGCACCACGTCGATCACGCTGCCGTCGCGGTAGCGGATCACGCCGACGATGCGCGGCGTAAATTCGATCGGCTTCGGCTCGCCGGTCAGGGAAATAGCGCGCTGGTAAAGATCTTCTATGCTCACGATCTTCATTCCCGCGCTCTCAAGCCGTTCGCGGATCTCCGGGCGAGCGGGATTCACCGCCACGCCGTGATCCGTCACCAGCACGTCAATGCTTTCACCCGGCGTAACGCGCGTGGTCACCCGCTTAACAACGGTTGGAATACGCGTACGCAGCAGCGGTGCAACCACAATGGTCAGGTTTGCCGCACTCGCCACGTCGCAGTGCCCGCCGGAAGCGCCGCGCATTACACCGTCGGATCCGGTGATCACGTTGACGTTAAAGTCGATGTCGATCTCCAGCGCGCTAAGGATCACCACATCAAGTTGGTCGCAGCTCGTGGCCTTCGCACCGGGGTTGGCATAGACGTTGGTGGAGATCTCGACGTGGTTCGGGTTACGCGCCAGCGAGGCCGCGGCCTGGCCGTCAAAGCATTGGGTATCGAGCAGTTTTTCGATCAGCCCTTTTTCATGGAGATCCACCAGGCTGCCGGTGATCCCCCCGAGGGCAAAGCGAGCGACGACGCCATTGCGCTCCATTTTTTCTTCCATAAAGCGCGTGCAGGCGGTTGCCGACGCGCCGGAGCCGGTCTGCATGGAGAAGCCGGAGCGGAAGTAGCCAGAATGTTCAATCACTTCCGCAGCGGTGCGGGCAATCATCAGCTCACGCGGGTTGCTGGTGACGCGTGCCGCCCCGACGCTGATTTTGGCCGGATCGCCCACGGTGTCGACCTGAACGATGTAGTCCACCTCATCCTGCATCAGGCTGGCGGGCATGTTGGGGAACGGCACCAGCTCTTCGGTTAACAGCACCACTTTGCGGGCAAAATGGGCGTCTACTTTGGCGTAGCCCAGCGAGCCGCAGCAGGATTTACCGTGGGTGCCGTTGGCGTTGCCGTATTCGTCGCTGCACGGCACGCCGAGAAACGCCACGTCGATTTTTAGCTCGCCGTCCTGCAGCAGCTTCACGCGCCCGCCGTGGGAGTGAATTTGTACCGGCTCGGCCATCAGGCCTTGAGAGATAGCCTCCGCAAGCTTGCCGCGCATCCCGGAGGTGTAAATTCGGGTAATCACCCCGTTGCGAATCGGCTCGATCAACGCCTCGTTGCAGGTCATCAGCGAACTTGAGGCCAGCGTCAGATCTTTAAATCCAAGGCGAGCCAGCGTGGCAACCACATGATTAATCACCCTGTCGCCTTCCCGGAAAGCATGATGGAAGGAGATGGTCATCCCGTCCTGAAGCCCGCTTTGAGCAATCGCCTGCTCCAGCGTGTCGCAAAGCTTGCGGGTTTTCTTCGCCTCGGCATCCGCCAGCCACGGCGTGGTTTGATGAGCCCCGTCGAAGCTTCGCAGATGGGCCAGATGCGGGTACTCAAGGTGTAAAAGTTCGGTCATATTGCTCATTGTTTTATCCTTAACGGCGCACGCCGGAAGCCGCGGCGCGCTCAAGCACCACCTGCGCATGGTTAATAATTGGCGCATCGATCATCTTGCCGTTGAGCGACACCACGCCCAGGCCGTTACGCTCCCCTTCGTCGGCGGCGGCAATCACCCGGCGGGCATAATCGACTTCGTCCTGGGTTGGCGCATAGGCGTTATGCAGCAACTCAATCTGACGGGGGTTGATCAGCGATTTACCGTTGAAGCCCATCTTGCGGATCAGCTCGACTTCCCGCAGGAACCCGGCTTCGTTATTCACGTCAGACCAAACCACGTCGAACGCGTCAATCCCGGCGGCGCGCGCGGCATGCAGCACCGCGCAGCGGGCATAGAACAGCTCCGTGCCGTCGCCGCGCTCGGTTTGCATATCCATCACGTAGTCAAACGCCGCCAGCGCAATGCCGATAAGGCGCGGGGAAGAACGCGCGATGGCGACGGCGTTGATCACGCCCACGGCGGATTCAATCGCCGCCATCAGTTTGGTGGAGCCCGGTTCGCGTCCGCACTCTTTCTCAATACGTTCGAGATGGGATTCCAGCAGGAAGATATCTTCTGGCGTGTCGGTTTTTGGCAGGCGCACCACGTCCACTCCTGCTCGTACAACGGCCTCGAGATCGGCCAGGCCAAACGGGGTGTTAAGCGGGTTAATGCGCACCACGGTTTCGATGTCGCGGTACATCGGGTGCTGCAGAGCATGAAACACCAGCACGCGGGCTGTGTCTTTCTCACGCAGCGCCACGGCGTCTTCCAGATCGAACATGATCGAATCCGGGCGGTAAATAAAAGCGGTGGAGAGCATGGCGGCGTTAGCGCCGGGGAGGAACAACATGCTGCGACGGAGTTTTTTCATTGTAGTTTTCCCCAGTCAATCTGTTCGCCATCGGCGGCACGGAGTACCGCGCTTTGCAGACGGGCGCGGATCACGCAGTCCAGCGCCCCTTTGTCTTCCAGAATAAAAATCCCCTCTTTCACGCCGAGCTGAGCGAGCGTTTGCTCCGCCACGCGGCGAATCTGGTCGCCAAACTGCTTTTGTACTTCGCTGTGTATCATCAGGCTGAACTCACCTTCGGCGGGGGCGACTCTGACCAGCAGATCGCTGGACTCCAGCGTCCCGGCTAAGGCTTGCTTTACGATTCTCATAAGGCTTTGTCCTGGTTAAAAAATTCAGGCCACATCCCGCGCGTAGTGCCGCTGGAGATGGCTAAAGGTACTGTCCGGGACTATGTCCCGGATGCGGGCCATTTGCTGGCTCTTGAGTAAGGCTCGCACTTCAGAGGCAGAAATCTCTCGTCCGGCGGCATGGCATTTTCGCGGCAGCTCGACCACCTGGATCGACGCCGCGCTGTGGTGGCGGTGCACTTCCAGCCAGTAGCGCATGGCCTGGTTATATTCCCGGGTCACCGCACAGAACGGCTCGTTGCCGACGAAGCGGTGCGTCACGCCCAGCGCCGGGGCAACGTAATCACGGAAAATCATCAAATCCATTGCGCTCCAGGTTTTGTCGATAAGCCCGCTTTCTTTCAGGAAATAGCCCGGAAAGGTGGCGCGGGAGATCAGGTAGTCGGACCCCGGATGCACAATCACGTTTGGCAAGTGGGCCACTCCCTGGCGAACCATCTCCCACCGTTCCTCGAACGGAAAAAATGAAGCGTCCTCACGCACCACAAACAGATGCAACCAGTCGCAGCGCTGCGCCGCCTGCTCTGCCAGATAGCGGTGTCCGAGGGTGAACGGGTTAGCGTTCATCACGATGGCGCCGATCCGGTTGCCCGGTTTCCGCAGCTTCTCCAGCCCGGAGCAGTAGCGGCTGATGCCGACGGGCGTGTTTTCCATCAACACCGCCGCCTCATCCACCTGCACCAGTGGCCAGAAGCCGCTCTGGCGAAACCTGTCGAGGTTGTAGGGGCGGGTGAACAGGAACAAATGCGCCTGCCCGCGTTCCATCGCGATATGCTGGATTTCCCCCAGCAAACGCACGCTAAGGTTGTCCCCGCGCCAGGCTTCATCCACCGCCACGCATTTGATGGTGCGCCACGCCAGTCCGGCACAGCCGACAATTTTTGTCCCTGAAAGGGCGACGACGAACAGCTGAATGTCGCCGTCCAGCCCGAGCTGGTTCCGCTCCAGCAGATCCCGTATTGCCGCCAGCGCCTGCGGCTGGCGTAGCGGATCGACGGTACTGAACTCGATAGGATTGGGCTGGAACATAGCGTTAGTGCGCCACCGCCCCGGAAGCCTGAGGCTCGCGGGCCGCAACGATCACGTTGCTGAGATGGCCAATTCGCTCGATTTCAACTTCGATGCGGTCGCCCGGCTGCATGAACAGCGGCGGCGTGCGCTTTTTACCCACGCCACCGGGAGATCCGGTAATGATCACGTCCCCCGCGCTGAGCGAAGTGAAGGTCGAGATGTATTCGATAAGCTCGGCGACCTTGTGGATCATGCTGCTGGTGTTGTCTTCCTGCACCATGCGGCCGTTCAGCCAGGTGCGGATCGCCAGATCGTGCGGATCGCGAATTTCATCCGACGTGGTCATCCACGGGCCAAAAGCCCCGGTCTGCGGCCAGTTTTTCCCGGCGGTAAACCAGGTGTGCTGCCAGTCGCGCGCCGACCCGTCCATATAGCAGCTGTAGCCCGCGACGTGGTTCAGGGCATCCGCCGCAGAAATATTTACCCCGCCTTTGCCGATGATCACCGCCAGCTCGCCTTCATAGTCGAACTCGCTGGAGTGATGCGGTTTCACCACCGGAGAATCGTGCCCGGTCTGGGAGTCGGCAAAGCGCACAAACAGGGTCGGGGCCGGGTTGTGCTGGTCGAACTCTTTGCGCTTGTCGGCGTAGTTCATGCCGACGCAGAGGATTTTTTCCGGGCGTTCGATGACCGGCAGCCAGCGGACGTCTGACGCCGCCACATCGGCCTTCAGCCCGGCAAACGCCAGCGCTTCATGCACCGCGTCCGCAGCCAGCAAAGCCTTTAAGTCCGCAAAACGCGAGCCTAAACGGCGGCCCAGGTCAACGATACCTTCCGGCGTTACCACGCCGTAGCTCCGCTGGCCCTGAAGTACATAACTTGCGAGTTTCATAACAGTTCCTGGTTAATCAAAAGTCAGACAAGAAAGTTGCCAAGCACCAGCAGCGCCACCGAGACGTTGATCGCCCCGCCGATGCGGGTTGCAATCTGGGCGAACGGCATCAGCGACATACGGTTACCGGCGGTCAGAATAGCGACGTCGCCGGTGCCGCCCTGCCCGCTCTGGCAACAGGACACAATGGCCACATCGATAGGATGCATACCGATTTTTTTACCGACGAAGAAACCGGTCGCCACCAGCGCGCTGACGGTGCTGACGATGACCAGCAGGTTGGTAATCGTGAAAGCGTCAACCAGCTCGTTCCACGGCGTAATGGCAACGCCCACGGCAAACAGAATTGGGTAGGTCACCGCGGTCTGGAAGAATTTATAAACCACCTGCGAGCCCGCCAGCATGCGGGGGGAAACGCCGTGGCAAAGCTTGATCAGTACCGCGACAAACAGCATCCCGACCGGGGCCGGCAGGCCAATCAGTTTGTGCAGCAGCATGCCCACCATGTAGAGCAGCACCGCCAGCAGCGCGCCGGACGCGATAGTAGTGACGTCTGCTTTACCGTTGAACAGGGCGGCGGTTTGCTCTTTTTCACCGCCGTTGGTTTTGCCCGGCATCAGTTCGCCTTCGCCGGTCAGGTGCGGGAAGCGTTTTCCCAGCTGATTCAGGCAGCCGGAGATAACGATCGCCGTCAGGCTGCCCAGCATCACGATAGGCAGAATGCGGCCCAGCGCCACGCCCTGATCCATATGCAGCAGCGTGGCGTAACCGATGGAAAGCGGGATCGCCCCTTCCCCGACGCCCCCGGCCATGATCGGCAGGATCAGGAAGAAGAAGATCTGGAACGGCTCAAGGCCCAGCGCCAGGCCAACGCCCATGCCGACAATCATGCCCACCACTTCGCCGCACAGCATCGGGAAGAATATGCGCAGGAAGCCCTGAATCAGCGTGGTGCGGTTCATGCTCATGATGCTGCCGACGATGATGCAGCAGATGTAGAGGTAAAGGATGTTGGTGGATTTATAGAATTTGGTGGTGGACTCCACCACCACGTCCGGCAGCAGGCCGTAATAAACCAGCGCGGACGGGATGAAGGTGGCGCAGATAGCGGCGGCACCCATTTTGCCGATCACCGGCAGGCGTTTACCAAACTCGCCGCAGGCAAAGCCGAAGAAGGCCAGCGTCGCCACCATCACCACGATATCGCTCGGCAGTTTGCCGCCGAGGCAGTCGATGGCGATCAGCGCCCCTGCCAGTACAAACAGCGGCAGCGGGATGATCCCCACTTTCCAGCTGTCGAGAATATGCCACCAGCGCTCTTTAAGCGTCGGCTTATTAATATCAATGGATTCAGGAATGATGTTGTAGGAATCATCGGTCGTGCTCATATCAAGCCCCTTTTTTTAATTTGTCGGGGCAGACTAAAAGATTAAATACCCCTGTAATGTGAGGGGTGGCAGATTAAAACCGTTAATTTAAAGGCATCTATGACGTTAATGGTTTTTATTCTTCCGTGGTTTTTATGGTTTTTATTCCAGGCTTAGACAAACCTTAAGAGGGTGAGAAAAATTCGCTGAAATTAACGAAAAGTGCCGTTGCGTGAGGTTGTTCAAACTTTCGTTCAAAGCCGCGCAGCCAGCGGGCTATCGGTGTTAAGCTGCCGTTTTGCCTCAGTGAACACACGCCTGGCCTATGAAAGTTTCCTTTCAGATACGCTTATTTATCTACCTGGTTGCCTTTTTTTCCGTGCTCTTTGCCATGCTCGGAACCTATTACTATTTTGACGTTGGCCGCCAGCTTTATCAGGAAATGAGCACCCGAGCGAGAATTCAGGCGGAAGAGATTGCCTTAATTCCTACCCTGCAGGAGTCGGTGGAAAAAAAAGATATTCCGGCAATACACAACTTTATGCAAAAGCTGGTCGTGCATAGCGATGCCAGCTTTATCGTCATCGGCGATGAGCACGGCATTCATCTTTATCATTCTGTGCATGCCGACCGCGTGGGCAAAACGCTGGTCGGCGGCGATAACGAGGAAGTGCTGCAGGGCAAAAGCATCACCACGCTGCGCAAAGGCGGCCTCGGCCTGTCGCTGCGCAGCAAAGCCCCCATTTTCGACCAGCACGGCAAGGTGATTGGCATTGTGTCGGTGGGCTACCTGAAGAGCTACCTGGATGACGTCACGTCCGGCAAGGTGATCAACATCCTGCTGGCGGCGATCATCTTGCTGCTGGCGCTGTTTATCTTTTCCTGGTACTTCACCCGCAGTATCAAAAGGCAGATGTTCTCGCTGGAGCCGCGGCAGATCAGCCTGCTGGTACGCCAGCAAAAAGCGATGATGGAGTCGATCTACGAAGGCGTGATCGCCATCGACAGCCATTCGCAGATCGAGGTGATCAACAAGGCGGCGAAGAAACTGTTGGGCCTGAAACAGCCCTCGCGAGAGATCCGTGGGAAGCAGATCTCCGAGGTGATCCAGCCGGTGACGTTCTTCGATCCCGAAGTCATGCTGGCGCGAGATACCCACGATGAAATCTGCGCCTTTAACGATCTCAGCGTGCTTGCCAGCCGGGTTCGCATCGAGCTTGAGGGCGTTTTGCAGGGCTGGGTGATCACCTTCCGCGACCGCAAAGATATTGATAGCCTGAGCTTCCAGCTCAGCCAGGTGAAACGCTATGTGGACAACCTGCGTATCATGAGGCACGAGCAGCTTAACCGCATGGCAACGCTCGCCGGGCTGCTGCATATGGCCCGCTACGATGACGCCAAACGCTATATCAAAGCGCAGTCCGAGCACGCGCAAGAAGTGCTGGATTTTGTCTCCGCGCGCTTCTGTTCCGCCACGCTGTGCGGCCTGCTGCTGGGGAAATACGCCAGAGCGCGCGAGAAAGGCGTGTCGCTGGCGTTCGATCCGGCCTGCAGCATGACAAGGATGCCGACCAACGTGCCGGAATCCGAGCTAATTTCGATTATTGGTAATCTGCTGGATAACGCCATCGAAGCCACCCAGCGCGCCGAAGGCGAGCACCAGCCGGTGGAAGTCTATATCGTGATAAACGACCGGGAGCTGGTGATAGAAGTGGCCGACCACGGCGTCGGCATTGCGCCTGAGCTGCGTGACCACATTTTCACGCCGGGCGTCACCACCAAAACCCACGGCGACCACGGGCTCGGCCTGCACCTCATCGCCAGCTACGTCGCGCTGGCGAAAGGCACCGTGGAGGTTTCCGATAACCTGCCAAGCGGCACCGTGTTCTCAGTATTTATTCCAGATGTTGTCGTTCCGGGGAGCGACCTCAGCCCAACGTAAGGCTTTTGAGTATGCAAAATGAAATGATTAATGTGCTTATCGTGGAGGATGAGAGCGAGCTGGCCGAACTTCACGCGGAGCTGATTGATAAGCACCCCCACCTGCACCTGGTGGGAATAGCCAACAGCCTGGCGGCCGCCCAGCGCCTGATGCTGGAAAAGCAGCCGCAGCTTATCCTGCTGGATAACTATCTACCGGACGGAAAAGGCATCACGCTGTTTGGCAGTGACCTTTTAAAACAGCACGCCTGCTCGGTGATCTTCATCACTGCCGCCAGCGATATGGACACCTGCAGCCAGGCGATTCGCAGCGGCGCGTTCGACTACATCCTCAAGCCGGTCTCGTGGAAACGCCTGAGTCATTCGCTGGAGCGCTTCGTGCAGTTCAGCCAGCAGCAGCGTGAATGGAAGGTGGTAGATCAGCAGAACGTCGATAAGCTTTACGAGCTGCAGGCGCGCAACGCCCCGCTGGATGCGGGCAGCAAAGGCATCGAGGAGAATACGCTGGAGCTGGTCCAGCGCCTGTTTCGCGAGGCCGAGGCCCAGCGCTGTTTCTCGGTAGACGATGTAGTTAGCGAAACCAAACTCAGCAAAACCACCGCCCGCCGCTACCTTGAGCACTGCGTTGAGAAAGGCTTTCTCAGCGTCGAAATGCTGTACGGCAAGATTGGTCATCCTCGCCGCCTGTATAAGCGGAGCTAACCGTATATCCCCTGAAATAAAAAAGCCTGCATCAGAAAAATGCAGGCATAATTAGGCGCTAACAATAGCCATGACGATCGTCACTACCGTCCCCTTCGGCTATTGACTGAATAACAACTAATTATTTAATGATCTTAATGAAATTGCAGACCTGTTTAATTAACACTATTTCTTCATTAGTAACAATATGGCTTTTCATTTCCAGGAACGCTGTCTTTTCACCGTTTTGACTGGTATTAATATAATAACCAAAAGTAACACCATTTCCGAGCAACTCAGTTTTGTCTGGGTCGATAGCATAAACTGTAAATTTCGTTTTTTTAATACCCTGACCAAAATGACTAAGCTCCCGTGGTGTATCAACAATGGTTCCATTTTCAGAACCACGATAATACAGTGATGTAATATTACCCGGAGGCTGATGATTGTCGATATTCCATTGCCCGGCATGATTATTACCTACTGGCGTGGCGGGATAAATTAACTGACACATCGGACGACCCGCTCGGTTAGATAATTTAAAGTCCATACCAAACTGGTAATCTCCCCCGTGATTATCATGCTGAGTAATAAGTTTGTAGTATATTTCAAATGTACCAATAATTTCTGTTGGCATAACCTTTCCTCGTTGATGTATAAGTAAAAGTCAGTGGACCTACAGGGTTTCTCATCATCTGATGAAAAATATTATTTCATCTGATGCGAAAAAATCTTACAGAGCATCTCATCGCTTTTCAGCTTCCATAGGGATTCATGGAGCTGACTGCAAATATAGTTCAAATATTCATAATTGATGTGTTAAAAAAATAAACCCGCGATTTAATAAGCGGGTTTATTTGGTCAGAATTCGTTGAAATCTCTTAACCCAGAACCGTGACCGCATCCTGCAGGCGAGTGGCGCGGTGCTTCACCATCGCCGATACCTGCGCGCTCTCTTCCACCAATGCGGCGTTTTTCTGCGTGATGGCGTTCAGTTCCGCTACCGCGCGGGTGATGTCCGCCAGGCCATCGGCCTGCTCTGACGTGGCATGACTTATCTGCCCCAGAAGCTGGGTGACGTTCTGCACCTGTGCCACAATGTCCTGCATGGTGCGCCCTGCCTCGTGCACCTGCACCGTGCCCGACTGCACCTTGCTGGCGCTGGCGTCAATCAGCTTGCGGATATCGTTGGCCGCACTGGCGCTGCGCTGCGCCAGGTTACGCACTTCCCCCGCCACCACGGCAAACCCTTTACCCTGTTCACCGGCGCGAGCCGCTTCTACTGCCGCATTAAGCGCCAGGATATTGGTCTGGAAGGCGATATCGTTAATCAGACTGGTGATAGAACCGATGCGCTGCGTGCTGTCGGCAATGTCGTCCATGGTGGTGACCACGGTTTCCATCGCCTGGCCACCCTGCGCCGCCGCGTCGCTGGCGGAGCTGGAAAGTTTGTCTGCCGCCGAGGCGGTTTCCGAGTTGGTCTGTACCGACGCCGCCATCTGGTTCATGGTCGCCACCGTTTGCTGCACGTTAACCACCGTCTGGCGGGTACGCTCGTTCAGATCGTCATTCCCTTTCGCCATCGCCTCGCTGCCGCTGCGCACGTTCGCCACCTGACTGCTGACGTCGTTGATAAGCCAGCGGCACATCAGCCCAAGCTGGCCGATGGAGCGCAAAATCACCCCGATTTCATCGCTACGCTGGAGATGCTTCACGCGGTGGCTGTTGCCGGTAGCTACTTCCAGCGCCTGACGGGCGACATTTTCCAGCGGTCGAGCAATCTGCCACTCCAGTAATACGCAGGCGAAGGCGGTGAATGCCGCGATGGCTAACATTTGCAGCGGGCTTTGTCCGAGGGCAAACGCCGAAGCCATCAGCAGGACGAACAAACCACTCATTAACCCACGAATACGCCAGCGCAGCGACAGAGTCGGCAGCTTGCCGAACAACCCTTTACGCAGCACCAGACCTTTATAAACGATCTTGTTGCTGCGGCCTTCGTTCAACGCTTTGTAGAGCGGCTCAGCGGCGGCAACCTCTTCCGGCGAGGCTTTGGTACGAATAGACATATAGCCGGTAGTTTTACCGTGACGCACCACCGGCACCGCGTTGGCGCGAACCCAGTAATGGTCACCGTTTTTACGGCGGTTTTTCACGATGCCCGTCCACGGCTCGCCCTGCTGCAGGGTGAACCACATATCGGCAAAGGCCGCTTTAGGCATGTCGGGATGTCTCACGAGGTTGTGTGCGGCGCCACTTAACTCATGTAGCGAGTAGCCACTGACCTGTACGAAGGTATCGTTCGCGTGCGTAATGTAACTTTTCAGATCGGTGGTGGACATCAGGGTCGTATCGTCATCAAGCGTGTATTCACGCTGGGTGACCGGCACATGGGCGGACATAGCAACTCCCTTTGAGAGGTTATCCAGATGTTAATTCTTTGGTGGTATGCATGTTATTTCGGCGTAGCGAAATTTTACTTTAGTTAAAAAATTTGATATTGATCACAGTTCTAAGTATTAGCCACATAATTTATGAGACTAGTTTAAGCATTGCATTTCACATAGTTTCAACAGGTTATTACTTTTCACTTCGCTTCATTGCCGCCTCATCTGAGTGCTGCAGTTTTCACCAGCGCTTATTGCGCGGCGCACTACACTTACAGAGGGAATTTTTACCCCCGCAAGGAAAACACGAGGATAAAGAATGCTAAAAAGGAAAAAGAAAGTCAGACCGATCAAGGTCAGTGACGTCACTATCATTGACGATGCGCGTCTGAAAAAAGCCATCACTGCCGCTTCACTGGGCAACGCGATGGAATGGTTTGATTTCGGTGTTTACGGTTTTGTTGCTTACGCGCTGGGTAAAGTTTTCTTCCCGGACGCCAGCCCTAGCGTGCAGATGGTTGCCGCCCTGGGGACCTTCTCTGTTCCTTTCCTGATCCGTCCGCTCGGTGGTCTGTTCTTCGGGATGCTAGGGGATAAATACGGTCGTCAGAAAATCCTGGCTATCACCATTGTCATCATGTCGCTCAGTACGTTTGCTATCGGGCTTATCCCGTCCTACGCCACTATTGGCATCTGGGCACCTATCCTGCTGCTGCTGGCAAAAATGGCCCAGGGCTTCTCGGTCGGAGGGGAATATACCGGGGCGTCTATTTTCGTGGCCGAATACTCTCCGGACCGTAAACGCGGCTTTATGGGCAGCTGGCTGGACTTCGGTTCGATAGCCGGGTTCGTCTGCGGCGCGGGCGTGGTGGTGCTGATTACCGCCATCGTCGGCGAAGAAAACTTCCTCGACTGGGGCTGGCGTATTCCGTTCTTCCTCGCCCTGCCGTTAGGCATCATCGGGCTTTACCTGCGCCATGCGCTGGAAGAAACCCCGGCGTTCCAGCAGCATGTTGAGAAAATGGAGCAAGGCGATCGCGAAGGCCTGGCCGAAGGGCCCAAAGTCTCGTTCAAAGAGATCGCCACTAAGCACTGGCGCAGTCTGCTGGTCTGTATTGGTCTGGTTATTTCAACCAACGTGACCTACTACATGCTGCTGACCTACATGCCGAGCTACCTGTCCCACAACCTGCATTACTCGGAAGAGCACGGGGTGCTGATCATCATCGCCATTATGGTGGGGATGCTGTTTGTGCAGCCGATGATTGGCCTGCTTAGCGACCGCTTTGGCCGCCGCCCGTTCGTGTTCCTCGGCAGTATTGGCCTGTTCTTGCTCTCTATCCCGGCCTTTATGCTGATCAACAGCGGCGCTATTGGGCTTATTTTTGCCGGTCTGCTGGTGCTGGCCGTGGTGCTGAACTTCTTTATCGGCGTGATGGCTTCGACCCTGCCGGCGATGTTCCCCACCCATATTCGCTACAGCGCCCTGGCGAGCGCCTTTAACATTTCGGTGTTAATTGCCGGCCTGACGCCAACACTTGCCGCATGGCTGGTCGAGAGTACGCAAAATCTGATGATGCCGGCTTACTACCTGATGGTGGTGGCGGTTATCGGCTTGATTACCGCCGTGACCATGAAAGAAACGGCGAACAAACCGCTGAAAGGCGCGACGCCAGCGGCGTCCGATATTGCCGAAGCGCGTGAAATCGTGCAGGAGCATCACGACAATATCGAGCAGAAAATCGAGGATCTGGATAAGGAAATCGAAGAGCTGCAGGCGAAGAGAACGCTGCTGGTGCAGCAGCATCCAAGGATTAACGAGTAATCTTCCCCTCACCCTGCCCCTCTCCCCGTGCGGGAGAGGGGATAAATAGAAAAGCCCTCACCAGCGCGTGGGGGCTTTTTTTTGGCCTTTTCCTGTTCGGCCTCTTCGTGGCAAATATTCACGATAATGCAGCGGCAGATGAGATTCCGTTCACTTCCAGTTCTGTTTTATCTGCCGCTACCGAGCATGTGAACGTCTCGGCTGGTATTACGCTATGCCCCTCACCCCGGCCCTCTTCCCAGAGGGGCGAGGGAGAAAACAAGTTACGGGGAACGTGGTTTATCCCCTTGTATGTTTAAAGTCACTTCAGTTACCCGCCGTCAGGCGGGTACACTGTCAAAGCGTTTGACCTGATGCCACAGCCCGTTTCCCC
>NZ_FXAS01000024.1:0-73633 GCF_900177785.1 Cedecea sp. NFIX57
GCTGCGGGGAAAGTTCTCTGAGCATGGCGGTCAGTCCGTTTTTTGCACTGACCTTATTAGATCAAAGTCCCGGCCTCACGGCCAGGACTTTGTCATCAATCTGAAGGGCCTTCCGGCCCTTATTTACTAGTAAAGCTGAGCGGCAATCAGCGGCCAGCGGGTATCAAAATCATCCGTAGGCAGATAGCGGAAATCACTTCTCACAAATCGTGAGAGCATTCCTTCACAGAAAGCCAGTAGCTGACTCGCCAGCAAGGCTTCATCGGTACTAAACCCTTCGCCTTCGCGCATTTTCTTTTCACGCATAACCTGGCGCAGCTGAACCTCAATGCGTTCAAAAAGCTGGTTGATGCGATCCTGCAGGCGATCCTGCTCAAACATCAGCGCGTGCCCGGTGAGGATACGCGTCAGGCCTGGGTTCCGTTCACCAAAACCCAACACCAAAAGTACGATCAACCGCAGACGGGCCAGCGTGTCTTTTTCATCTTTCAGAATCAGGTTAATGCGGGTAATCAGGCTATCTTCGATAAACTCAATCAGGCTATCGAACATTTTCATTTTGCTGGGAAAATGCCGATAAAGTGCGGCTTCGGACACGCCAACGGTTGCCGCTAGTTTAGCGGTCGTAATGCGTTGGCTGCCGTCGCTGGATTCGAGCATTTGGGCCAGAGACTGAAGTATTTCCTCGCGACGATTCCTTTTCGCGGTCTGTTTTTCTGCCATGTTCTAAAATACCCCTGAAAAATACCTTGTCAGGTAAGCACCGAACCGCGCCCCCAAACGCCTGGTTTGCGGTCTGTTTTAACGTTATCTGCGCGGTAGGGTTACGTTGATAAAACGGTATTACTGGCGGCCTGAATGACCAAATCCGCCTTCGCCACGGTCGCTGGCGTCAAAATCTTCAACCAGGTTAAATTCTGCCTGCACAACGGGTACAAAGACCATCTGCGCAATGCGTTCACCAGGCTGAATGGTGAAGCTGTCCTGGCCGCGGTTCCAGACAGAAACCATCAACTGGCCTTGATAATCGGAGTCAATCAGCCCCACCAGGTTACCCAGCACAACACCGTGTTTGTGGCCCAGGCCGGAACGAGGCAGGATGACCGCTGCCAGAGAGGCGTCAGCAATGTGAATAGCCAGGCCGGTTGGCAGCAGCGTTGTTGCACCAGGTGCAAGTTCTACGGCGTCATCCAGGCAAGCGCGCAGGTCAAGACCGGCAGAGCCGGAGGTGGCGTAAGTTGGTAATGGGAATTGCTGACCAACTCGCGGGTCCAGAATTTTAACGTCGATTTTTTTCATCATAGCGGGTAACGATCTCGTCCAGTAAAAGGTGGCCAAGGAGTGCTTTACGCTCAAGCGGTAAGACTTTGTCTCCCTCCTGCCAGAAAAGGTGCAATGCGTTATTGTCGCTATTAAACCCTTGATTATTCTGAGATACGTCATTGGCGCAGATCAGATCCAGGTTTTTAGCGGCACGCTTTTTCCGGGCGTATTCTTCCACATTATTTGTTTCGGCGGCAAACCCTACAACATAGGGACGCCTTTCTGAAAGTGCCGCAACACCCGCAACAACATCCGGGTTTTTGACCATTTTTAGCGTAATTTCATCGCCTTGCTTTTTAATTTTCTCGTCAGCAACCACGGCTGCTCGATAGTCGGCAACGGCGGCACAGCCAATGAATATATGCTGCCCGGCGACGCGTTGTTGGACCGCCTCATTCATTTCCAGCGCCGTAGTGATGTCAATGCGGTTGACCCACGCCGGAGTAGGCAGATTTACCGGGCCTGAAATCAGGGTTACGTTTGCCCCGCGCGCTGCCGCTGCTGCAGCGATAGCAAACCCCATTTTTCCAGAGCTGTCGTTCGTAATATATCTGACGGGATCAAGGCGTTCACGCGTTGGGCCGGCGGTAATCATGACGTTCAGATGTTGCAGATCTTTGACTACGGAGAAATGTTCAACGGCCATATCAACCAGCGTTAGCGGATCCAGCATGCGACCAGGCCCAATATCGCCACAGGCCTGGCTCCCGCTATCCGGGCCCCAAATCAGGAGACCACGAGCGCTTAGGACGTCCAGATTATGTTGAGTGGCAGCCGCGCGGAACATTTGTTGGTTCATTGCTGGAACAACGGCAACTGGGGCGGCTGTTGCCAGGCAGATGGTGCTGACCAGGTCGTTTGCCATGCCTGCAGCCACGCGCGCGATCAGGTCTGCTGTCGCAGGGGCGAGTATCACTAAGTCTGCCCATTTGCCGAGTTCGATGTGGCCCATGGCGGCTTCTGCTGCGGGGTCTAGCAAACTGTCGGACACCGGATAACCGGACACTGCTTGCAAACTTAGTGGCGTGATGAAGGCCTTCGCCGCCTCGGTCATTACCACTCGTACATCCGCTCCGCGATCGCGCAGACGACGAACCAGCTCAGGTGTTTTATAGGCAGCAATACCACCGCTCACACCAAGAACAATTTTCTTGCCGGAAAGTCCCATCATGATTTTTATCCGTTGGAAGTCACAGTCGAATGGCCATTTTATCACAATCCCTGGCAGGCGACTTTTTGCAGTTTGCGAGGCGCTACGCAAGACCAAAACCCGCTCATCGCCTGACAATAAAAAAGGCCGCATTATGGGGGAGTTAAGAGAGGGAGAGGTGCGATGGACAGGGATTATGAGATTGAAAACGCGTATTTACCCAGGGAAAAACTGCTGCAATTCGGTGTAGGTTCTCTTACCGACACTGAGCTGCTGGCGCTCTTTTTACGTACGGGCCACCAGGGAATGCACGTTTTGGTTTTTGCCAATATGCTGCTACGTGAGTTTGGTTCCCTGCACCGCTTGTTGTCGGCAGATTATTCCCATTTCAAGGACGTGAAGGGGATTGGCGAAGCGAAATACACTCAACTAAACGCGATTGCCGAGCTGGCGAGGCGTTATTACTCATCTCAGGGGGTCAAAGAACTCTCTTTGCTTACGCCAGGAAAGGTGCGGGAGTATGTTCAGAGTCAGTTGACGACCGAGCAGCGTGAAATATTTATGGTGCTGTTTTTGAATAATCAGCATCAGGTTATTAAATGTGAACGGTTGTTTGCCGGAACGCTAAGTCACGTTGAAGTTCACCCGAGAGAAATTGTCCGTGAAGCGATGAAATGCAACGCCGGTGCCATTATACTGGCGCACAACCACCCATCAGGTAAGGCCGAACCCAGTAAAGCAGACCGGGCTATTACGGAACGCATCGTGAAAGTTTGCCTGTTTATGGAAATTCGAGTGCTTGATCATTTGGTTATTGGTCACGGAGAATACGTTTCTTTCGCTGAACGAGGGTGGATTTAAGCCATCAGGCGCGATCCATTGGGATCTTTGTCTGTTCGGGACTTGAGCACATGCCTCACACAGCGTATACTACGCCACCTTTGAGAATCTCGGGTTTGGCATTATGCGCCTGGCACTGTGGTTCACATTGAACCGCCAGGGACCAGGCTTGCAGCCTGACGAGGCGCCTAACCCTATACGAAGCTCGAGCTAATTTGATTTTTGGAGAATAGACATGTCCCGAGTCTGCCAAGTTACTGGCAAGCGTCCGGCGACCGGTAATAACCGTTCCCACGCACTGAACGCGACTAAACGCCGTTTCCTGCCGAACCTGCACTCTCACCGTTTCTGGGTTGAGAGCGAGAAGCGTTTTGTCACCCTGCGTGTATCTGCTAAAGGTATGCGTGTAATCGATAAGAAAGGCATCGATACAGTTCTGTCCGAACTGCGTGCCCGTGGCGAAAAGTACTAAGTACTTAGAGGAAATAAATCATGGCTAAAGGTATTCGTGAGAAAATCAAGCTGGTTTCTTCTGCTGGTACTGGTCACTTCTATACCACCACGAAGAACAAACGTACTAAGCCGGAAAAACTGGAACTGAAAAAGTTCGATCCAGTTGTCCGTCAGCACGTTGTATACAAAGAAGCCAAAATTAAATAATTCTGGTAACTTTGTTGAAGAAACCCGGCTCAGGCCGGGTTTTTTTATGCCTGCTTCCCGGAGGAGAGATGCCTGAATTACCAGAGGTAGAAACCAGTCGTCGCGGTATTGAGCCGCACCTGGTGGGTGAAACCATCCTGTATGCCGTTGTGCGCAATGCTCGACTGCGCTGGCCGGTTTCTGATGAAATACATGCTCTGAGCGATAAGCCCGTGCTGAGCGTGCAGCGGCGGGCGAAGTATTTGCTGCTGGAGCTACCGGATGGCTGGATCATCATTCACCTGGGAATGTCCGGCAGTCTGAGGATCCTCGCGGAAGAACTTCCTGCGGAAAAGCACGATCATGTCGATCTGATCATGAGCAACGGCAAAGTCCTTCGCTACACCGATCCGCGGCGTTTTGGTGCCTGGCTATGGGTCAAAGAGCTTGAGGGGAGTAACGTATTGGCTCATCTCGGGCCAGAGCCGCTGAGTGAGGCATTCAGTGCAGAATACCTGCGTGAAAAATCGGCCAAAAAGAAAACGGCTATCAAGCCCTGGCTGATGGATAACAAACTGGTTGTCGGGGTGGGGAATATCTATGCCAGCGAATCCTTGTTCGCGGCGGGGATCCATCCCGACCGTAGCGCGCAGTCGCTATCAAAAAAAGAGTCTGAAACTCTGGTCGCGGCGATCAAAGCGGTATTGCAGCGCTCAATAGAGCAAGGTGGAACGACTTTAAAAGACTTCCTTCAGTCCGATGGCAAACCTGGCTATTTTGCTCAGGAGCTGCAGGTCTATGGGCGGGAAGGAGAACCTTGCAGGGTATGTGGTACGCCGATTGCTGCCGCTAAGCACGCTCAGCGTAGCACCTACTATTGCCGCCGCTGTCAGCGATAGCTATTTAAGCCTTTCGATAAGCGCTTTACAGACGTGCTCTGGCAGGAAGTGAGCGACATCCCCGTGATGGCGCGCCACTTCTTTGACCAGAGAAGAAGAAACAAATGACCACTCTTTAGATGGCATCAGGAAGACGCTTTCCAGTTCTGGCATGAGATGGCGATTCATGTGGGCCAGCTGCATTTCATATTCAAAATCAGCCGCGGTACGCAACCCACGCACCAGCACGTTTGCCTGCTGCTTGCGCGCAAAGCTTGCCATTAAATCGCTGAAACCGAGAACCTGAACATTGGGTAAATGTGCAAGCGCCTGCTGCGCCAGCGCAACGCGTTCATCCAGCGTAAACAAAGCATTCTTGCTGGGGCTTGCTGCAATGGCAAGGATCACCTGGTCAAACATACTGGCTGCACGGGTAACGATATCAATATGGCCGTTGGTGATAGGATCGAAAGTCCCCGGATAGATTGCCCGCTTTTGCATATCTGACCTTAGTGTGTTTTAGGGGGGAGATAAGGTTCCAGTAGCTGCAACAGGCGCTGTAATGCACCCTGGTTCTGGTAAAGCACTTCCACAGCATGGCGCCCGTAGAAGTTACGATAATCCTCATCTGTGAGCAAAGACGCAATCTCTTTTACTAATGACTGTTCGTCGTTCACGGTGATTAGGCCATCTGCCTGCGACAGGCGCGCGCAGATATCTTTGAAGTTAAAGGTATGTGGGCCCATTAACACGGGAATAGCGTGTGCGGCGGGTTCGAGCGGATTATGGCCACCGCGTTCAACTAACGAGCCGCCAACAAAAGCCAGATCGGCAATTCCGTACAGCAACATTAACTCACCCATAGTATCGCCAATGACGACCTGCGTACTGGAAGACGGCACCTCTCCAGAAGAACGGGTGATGTAGCTTAATCCTGCATTTCTGACCAGATTGATAGCATCCGGGAAGCGTTCCGGGTGACGTGGTACAAGGATCAGCAATAAATTAGGAAACTGTTTTAAAAGTGACTGATGGGCCTGAACGACAATACTTTCTTCACCTTCATGCGTGCTGGTGGCTATCCAGACTGGGCGGTGTGGTGCCCACTGCCGGCGAAGCGTTACGGCACGAGCAGCAAGTTGCGGCGTCACAGAGATATCAAATTTAAGGCTTCCGGTGACCGTCAATTGGCTTCGTTTTGCACCCAGCGAGATGA
Source organism: Cedecea sp. NFIX57 (assembly GCF_900177785.1). NCBI lineage: Bacteria > Pseudomonadati > Pseudomonadota > Gammaproteobacteria > Enterobacterales > Enterobacteriaceae > Cedecea > Cedecea sp. NFIX57. The sequence continues at coordinate 6,047 of NZ_FXAS01000024.1, forward strand.
AGCGCTCACCGTCTTCTTCGTTCTGCGCGGCAATAAGCGTAATGCGCTGCAGCAGTGTTCGGACAAAGTCACCAAGTTTCGCGTAGCCTTTTGCCGAGCGTGCGGAAAGCCTGGCATTGGCAATCACTAATGGGATATAGCGTTTGTGCAGCGCGGCTATCAGGTTTGGCCAAAGTTCGGTTTCCATAATAAGCACTAGCTTCGGATCGACTTTATCCAGAAAACGGTTTAGCGCACACGGTAAATCATAAGGCAGATAGACGTGCTGGACGTCTTCTCCGAACGCGGACATGACCCTTTCTGAGCCGGTTGGTGTCATTGTCGTGACGGTAATCGGCAGTTCTGGATAGCGATGGCGAAGCGCGCGAACCAGAGGGATGGCGGCTAGCGTTTCCCCAACGGAAACCGAATGCAACATAATGCCACCTGGCTTGAGCGGCTTTTTATAGAAGCCGTAGCGCTCGCCAATGCGTTTGCGGTATGCAGGAGCTTTACGACCGCGCACCCATAATCGCAGCCAGATGAGTGGCTGTATGAGGTAAAGCAGTATGGTGTAAAGCAATTGGAGCATAGGACACGGCTGGCGTTATGAATGTGCTGGGGATTCTATGTATTTAACCTGAGCTTTGCCATTACTTTTGCGGAAATTGCCTGAAATCACCCCTGATTGTTCCTGGTGATATTAACCATGATGTTTTTTTCAATTTTTATTGAATACAGGATGGTGAATCTTGGGTTAGCAAACCGTGCTGGCAAGGTACTGTGCCGATGAAAATTGAAATTTATTTTCTTATTTTATAAATGGTTGCGTATCGCTTTATACGATTGATATTCATATCGGATTGCCCCCTGATAAATGCTACACTATGCAACGTTTTCAAAGGAATTTGGAACTCGTCAGTGTTGGAAAATTGAGCATTTTCCTTCCGGCATCATCGACCTGACCAGAAGGGTTTCTCCCTGTGGTTTGTCTGACTTCGGTTTAGGCCTCGCGGATATGAGTACATGATCATTGCTTTTTGCTTATACAAATACTTTCCCTACGGCGGCCTGCAGCGCGATTTTATGCGTATAGCTCAAACCGTTGCTGCTCGTGGTCATCACGTCAAAGTGTTTACCCAACAGTGGCAGGGAGAGCATCCTAAGCAGTTTGAAATTGTGCTTGTTCCGGTGACGGCTCGTACAAATCATGGGAAGAATGCGCAGTATCATCAATGGGTTGAGAATGAGCTGAAGATACATCCTGTCGATCGGGTTGTCGGATTCAATAAAATGCCCGGTCTTGATGTTTATTACGCGGCTGACGTCTGTTATGCCGAAAAGGTTGAGCGTGAAAAGGGCTTTTTCTACAAATTAACCGCACGTTATCGACATTATGCGCAGTTTGAGAAAGCCACGTTCCTGCGAGGAAAAAAAACTCAACTGTTGATGTTAACGCCGACGCAAATAGCTGATTTTAAAAAACACTATCAGACAGAATCCGATCGCTTCCATATTATGCCGCCGGGGATTTACCCGGACAGAAAGTACAGTAACCAGATTGCCGACAGCAGGCGAGTATATCGCCAAAAAAACGGCATTGATCCGCAGCAGTTCGTGGTGCTTCAGGTAGGCTCGGATTTTAAGCGAAAAGGCGTATTTCGTTCTCTGGAGGCGATAGCCGCCTTGCCGGAAGCCCTACGTAAAAAAACACGTTATCTGGTCGTTGGGCAGGATAAACCAGGGCGTTTCGAAGCGAAGGCGCAGCTGCTTGGCATTGCAGATAATGTGCAGTTCTTTTCTGGAAGGGATGACGTTGCCGAGTTGATGGCGGCAGCAGATATTTTGATTCATCCAGCGGTTCAGGAAGCGGCTGGGATTGTCCTGTTAGAAGCTATCGTTTCCGGATTGCCAGTACTGGTTACGGAAGTTTGCGGTTATGCCCATTATATCGAGTCTGCTCACTGTGGTGAGGTCATCCCAGAGCCGTTTAATCAGGCGACGTTGAATCATGCACTTTCCAATGCTTTAGAGAACGAGGCGTTGCGTAACCAATGGGCCGAGCATGCACGGCATTATGCCGACAGTGAGGATCTGTACAGTTTGCCTGAGAAAGTGGCTGATATTATTTTAGGTTGTGAACATGATTGAGCTTAAAGAGCCGTTTGCTACGCGATGGCGTGGAAAAGACCCTTTTGCTGAGGTTGTAAAGCTGGAGGGTGAAGTGTTCCGTGCCCTGGAGTCCCGCCGGACGATCCGTTTCGAGATGGAGGGTAAAGGCTATTTTCTTAAGTATCATCGCGGCACAACGTTAAAAGAAGTGGTGAAAAACCTGATTTCACTACGTATGCCCGTGCTGGGCGCAGACAGAGAATGGTTTGCTATTCATCGGCTCAAAGCGCTTGGTGTCGACACGATGAATGGCGTCGCGTTTGGCCAAAAGGGACTGAATCCTTTAGAACGAACTTCTTTTATTATTACCGACGATCTCTCCCCGACGATCAGCCTGGAAGACTATTGTGCTGATTGGGCTGTTAAGCCACCCAAAGTTAGCGTCAAACGTGCGATTATCCAACGCGTAGCCGAAATGGTTAGAGAGATGCATCGAGGAGGCGTGAACCATAGGGACTGCTACATATGCCATTTCCTTTTGCATTTGCCGTTTGAATCGCCAGAAGCACAGTTAAAAATCTCGGTGATCGATTTACATCGGGCTCAAATTCGTCGCGCTGTGCCTCGCCGTTGGCGAGACAAAGATCTTATCGGTCTTTATTTTTCCTCTTTGCATATAGGCTTAACTTCGCGCGACATTTACCGATTTCTGAGTATTTATTTTTCAGTGCCACTACGGGATATCATTAAAAATGAGTCAGCTTTGTTTGCAACCGCGCACGTAAAAGCACAAAAAATACAGAAAAGAACGGTAAGAAAGTCATTATAATTTATTAAAATTAAAAGCTCTGTAGGCATGAGGCAAAAAAGAATGAAAATTAATTTCGATAAAGCGATACTCAAAGAAATTATTTGCGATCGTTCTATCCATACAAAAGAAAAAAAACTTAACATAGCTTATGGTATTGATCGTAATTTTTTGTTTGGGTCAGGCATCTCAATGACCTCCGTACTGATCAATAATCCAGAGATGGAGTTTAATTTCTATGTTTTCACCGATTTTGTTGATGATGATTATATAAGTTGCGTAGAGCGTTTAGCGGAAAAATATCATACGTCAATTACGGTTATTGTGTTTGATAATGAAGCATTTCGTGATCTCCCAAGTACTAAAGCATGGACATATGCAATGTACTACCGTTACTTTGCGTTTGAATATTTAAGTAACAATCTTGATTCAGTTCTCTACCTTGATGCAGATATCATCTGTAAAGGCTCATTGGACGAATTGACAGGTATACAATTTAACGGCGAATATGCCGCCATTATTCATGATATTGATGAAGTCCGTCTCAAATCAGGAGCACGTCTTGGGATTCCAGAGCTTTCACACGGATACTTTAACTCTGGTGTTGTGCTCGCAAATCTGGTTCTTTGGAAAGAACAAAAGTTACTGAGTAAAGCATTTGGTGTTTTTTCAGAAAAGAAAGACGGACTGCTTTATTTTGATCAAGATGTATTAAACATTTTGTTTGTGGGTAATACTATTTCATTACGTAGAGACTTTAACTGTATCTATGGTGTTGATCAGGAATTAGTAAATAAAAATATTAATGACGATTATAAAGATTTTATTACTGACGATACCATTCTTATTCACTATGTTGGCGTGACAAAGCCCTGGCATAGGTGGGCTAAGTATCCAGTTTCTAAGTTCTTTATGGCAGCATATGAAAAATCAACATGGTCAGGAAAAGCATTGCTTAACGCAAATACGGCTAAGCTTTATAAACGAAAATCACGACATGAAAGAGTCCAGCACAAGTATGTACTGTCTGTTTTGAGTCATATAATGTATATCAAGAGCAAACTTTTTGGTTCCCATTTGCGCTGAGTAGCATAACCCGTTAATTTTTGTGTTTAAAAGGTATGTCAGATGAATTTTGATTGTCGCCAGGCTATAAAGGAAATTGTTGCTTTCAACAACGCACCTGCTGAATATAAGCCGCAACTACATGTTGCATGGGGTGTCGATAAGAATTTCATGTTTGGTGCGGCAATATCTATGATGTCAGTGTTGCAGAATAATCGAAATGTTCCCATTCACTTTCATCTTTTTACTGACTATATTGATGACGATTATAAGGCCCGTGCAGCAGAACTATCTAAGATATTTTCTACAAAAATCACGATTTATGTTATCGATGCGAACGAACTAAAAATATTGCCTTTTAGTCACGCATGGTCCCATGCAATGTACTTCCGGTTTGTTGCGTTCGAGTATCTTAGCGAAGACGTTGATGCCTTACTTTATATTGATGCTGATGTTATATGTAAAGGTTCTCTTCAGGATCTGATTGATATTGATTTTGAAGATAAAGTGGCAGCGGTTGTTCGGGATGTTGATGATAGTCCAGCACGAAGAGCTGGAACACCAGACTTTAATGAGAACTATTTTAATTCTGGTGTAATGTACACTAATCTTGTTGCGTGGAGAAAATTCAATTTTCTCAGTGCAGCATTTGATATGTTGTTAGACGAAAAGCAAAAACATTCATTTCCCGATCAAGATGTTTTGAATATTCTTTTCAAAGACAAAGTTATATTTCTGCCGCGTATTTATAATGCTATTTATGGCATTAAGCAGGAACTAAAAAATAAGGATATTAATCGCTATCGCGACTATATCAAGCCGGAAACCATTTTAATCCACTATATCGGTGTGACTAAACCCTGGAATTCCTGGGCGAATTACCCTTCAGCACAATATTTCACGACGGCCTGGCAAGCATCTCCTTGGGCAAATGTTCCTCTGCTTGGGCCAAGAACACCTAAGCAATTTAAGAAAAAGTCCCGCCATGAAAGGTTGCAGGGAAAAATGCTGGCATCCATTGTGAGTTATATTGGCTATCTTATTGCCAAACTGAAAAGTAAATAACAAAAAGCTCCCATTGGGAGCTTTTTATTTTTGAGTCATACGCATTTTACTTGCGCAGTTTGCTCTGCAAATACTTCAGATACCAACCGGCGGCGACCAGGTACTGTCTTTTACGGGCATGCTGTCGGGCATATACTCGATAGTCCGTTGGCCGCATCCGTGGTGCATAGGAACGCAACGGAGCGTTTCGCCATGGCGTAAAGTGATGATAGAAAGAGTAGAGTTGCTGTGCCAGGCCAGTATGTTCCCGGTACCATGGTTTTCTGCCACCGGTGAAGTGGACGATTTTAGGTGTTGTATTTTCGTGATATAAAAACGTTTCTTTTTGTTCCTCAGTGAACCAGTTGAAAAGGAAGTTCCACTGGTTATCGATAAAGCGTATATGGCCATCCATCGCGATATTCAATGCATCCTGATCAAAGTAGGGAAGGCTATTTCCTTTTTCGAATAATACTTCGTTTGCTTTATTTTCAACGTCATGTTCTATCCAGTTATTGACATTGATATAAAGAAACCCTGCATTGAAATAATGCTTTGTTTTTAGGCCGAGACGTTTGGCATGTTTGTCGTTCTGTACATCGAGCGAATCATGACTGGCAGCGCAGATAACATTGCTGATATCAATATCATTTATGCTGCTGATATCGTCGAAGCACAACGTATCGGCATCAAGATAAATGAAGTTTTCAACTTTTCCCTGAAGTAACCGGGGCACTGCAAGACGCATATAAGTTGAACGGTTAAGGTGTTTAATAGCGAAATCATTGCTGTATTTCTCAATCGCGTCTTTTTCTATTTTTATCACCTGAACGCCATCACAGGTTGCTTTCAGTTTTTCGATTTCCTCATCGCTTACATCATAAACAAATACGTAGAATGCCAACTCTTGATTTAGGTTGTTCATTTTTACGGATATCATTGAGGTAGCGACATACTCCAGATAATTGGCATCCGTACACCAGGCAACATTGATTATTGAGTTATTAGCCATTTATTTGTTCTCATTGTCTTGGGTTGCCGCATTTTTCAACGTGGTATCGACAGCGTCGATGACGGCCTGCGCTGGGATCCAGGAAAGATACTTCTGCGAACGATCCAAATCTTTTCTTTCGGGCATCGGATGATAACTGCCCGCCCAAATCAGCGTTGCTTTATCTGACCACGGTCGCCATTGCTGATAGTTGGTTGCACCGAACAGGCATACTTGAGGTTTATTCAGTGCTGCAGCCATGTGCATCGGAGCGGAATCAACACCGATATAAAGGGTTGCGTGGTCGAGCAGTGCTGCAAGCTGCAGGAATGATGTTTTCCCTGCAAAACGGAGGTCTGGAGATATATCGCAGAGACCGGCAATCCGCTTTACTTGTTCCTGTTCAGTGGCTGCTGGCCCGCAGGTTAAATAGACCTTCAATCCCTGGCTATGCAGATGATTAATGACCTCAGCGAATTTATCCTCATCCCAGCACTTAAACGACTGCCGTGCGGTGGGTTGAATAACCACATAAGGCTGCAGCATGAGCTCGGGATCCAGAGCACATAGCGCCTGAACATCATTTTCCTGATAACTCAGCTGCATTTGTGGCTTCAGTTCACTATCGGTAAAGCCGATGCCTTTCAGTAGAGACAAATTTTGCTCAACGATGTGAGTTCCTGTCATAGGCACTACCCGGCTAAAGAGCTTGTTCCAGAGCTTTTTTTCTCGCTGGAAGGCGACAGAAGGTCGGCCTAATGAAGCGACCAGCGCACCAATAGGCCACTGCTCAGTCAGGTTCACAATCAGGTCGTAGCGATTTTTTCTAAGTTCGCGCTGCAGGGCGAGGTAGTTTTTGATTGTATCGAGCAGCCCGAGCTTTTTTTCGACCAGATAAAATTGATGAATACGGTCATCTGCCGCGAGAATGGCTTTGGTATCTTTGTACAATAGCAAATCAATTTTAGCGTGCGGATAGCGTGCCTGCAGGCTCGCTATGACTGGGGTAATGAGCAATACATCACCATAAAACTTAAGCTTGCAAATTAAAATGCGATCTACATGTTGTTGAGCCATCTTAACTTTCCTTGTTGATCTTTTTCTTGCAAAGCTTAAATACCTGATTGCGAGTAGCAGAAATAAATGTATCTATCCAAGGGTGTCGCATTTTATAGATTATTTTTTTATTCATGACGCTTTCGTCGCAATACTGTAGTGCCGTTTTTATATCGCTTAACATTTGCTCATCATAGGCATAGTAGCCTTTCTTTTTACGTACAATTTTACGCCCTTCAAGAAAACAATTAACAATCATCAGCGTTGCAACCGAGCGTTTTTCTGGATTGTTTTTTATGTAGTCACACATTTTTCTCATGGCAAAAAAGATGTGTTGAGCGTCACTTTCTCTGAGATTTTCAGTGATGCTATGGGAATTTAGCCGGTAGTAATAAAGTTTAACATTGAGATTCAGGATGTTACGGCATTTAAAGTACTGGAACGGGCTGAAAATAATATCTTCATAGCGGCGATTAGCTTCAAATCTGTCATTGCCAAGAATATCCCGGAGAAATATTCTTGTGACTAAATGCCACTGTGCAGCGCTAAACGTAGGCATTAATGGCAAACATTGAGTATCCTGCAGAATGAGTTCATTTCTTTCAATATTTTCATTGCTGGCGCCTTGCGATGTGTATAGTTTTTCTTTATCGCGAGTTAAGCCAAATTCTACAATGTCATATTTACGTTCACGCAGGACGGGCAGTAAAAGAGTGAAATAATCGGAACTGATAATATCGTCACTGTCCACAAAAGCGATGTATACACCCGTTGCGGATTCTAGCCCTTTATTTCGGGCAATCGCTACGCCTTGGTTACTCTGATGTATTACCTTAACGTTATCACTGGGGCTGAACCGGTAAAATTCTGCGATCTTTTCATCGGTATGATCGGTCGAACCATCATTAATGATGATGATTTCAACTTCATCTGTGATCCCGGACTGAAGAGATGTCAGGGTCGAAGTGATAAATTCGGCATTATTATATGTCGGAATAATAATGCTCAGAAGGTAATGATTTTTATCACACATGAGATTGCTCTCTTTTGGTGTTAGAAACCAGTATTAGTGCAAAAGAAAGGGCCAGTATGCTACTTAATGATTCGCCTTTGGCATACAGTAATAGATCACTTAACCCGTAGACTGCGATAGCACCTGCAACAACCAGTAACAGCGCATTTTTCTGTTCAAATGCCATATATATCATTGAGGCATATAAGAGTACGAGGAGCACAACGCCCAATACGCCTTTTAGAGAAAACGTATCCATTATTTCATTATGGAGATGGATGTTCATATATATCAGTGCGCCGCTGAGCGAGGGGTCAGTTTTTTCTAAAATATTAAGAGAAGCGCTACGCTGCTCCAGGGACTCGCCTCCGGGATGCAATTTCCCCGTCTCAAATCCTACACGTTGCATGGCAAACCTCGCACCAATTGACGTATTACTGTTCTCACTCTTGTATGCCGCTATATCGCCTTTGAAATCCATATACCGTTGTTCCAGCACCGATTTCAGCGGGATCAGTGCCAAAACCCCAAGGACGATAAAACTGGTTATGGAGACTGCCAGAACTTTATGGTTACGACGATAATGTAATAAAAATAAGGCAATACATAATATTGGATAAACTAAAATGGCTGCTCGCGTTTGTGTGGTGACAATAGCCATAGAAGATAGAGCAAAATGTAGAAAATAAAGCGGAATAACCCAGTGACCACGTAAATTAAGTATTGCCTGAGAGGCCAGTAATGCAATAAACGTCAAGGCATACGCAGTGCCAGTTGCAAATTCAAAACCTAGCGAAACCCTGTATGCAAGTAGGTTCATCGCGCCGATACTATAGAGTTGGTAAGCTGCCCACCCATATAGAGAGAGCCCAATGGCGATGATCAGATAGTTAACAGCCTGCCTAATGCAGGGAGAAAATGCCTTTTGGCAACCGATCGCTGTTATGACAAATGAAGAAAAAATCAGCGTCTTACCGCCATTCTGGTAAGAGCGATAGGCTGCTGTAAAAGGTGAGCCCTGCTGTTTAAAGATCGCTACCCAAATGATTTGCATTAGCCCAAACGCAAAAAGAGCGAGCGGCAGTATTAGCGTTTTTTTATTTTTCAATAAGTTATGGCGGTTGTTGAAAATAACAGGAAATGAAAGGACGGTACTGAAAATGAAGACCTTGATTGCCTGATCGGGATTAATAAGCACCATAGCCAATGAAAGCAAGCAACCCGCAAGAAACAGGCCGTCGACGATGCTGAAGAAAGTATCTTTTCTCTTGCTATCATGCAGAGAAATAATTGGGCTATCAGGCATAAATATACTCTTAAAAGAATTATAGTATGTTTGAATGTTGAAGTAATTGTCGGACATCGTTTGCTGATGTTGAAGCCATTGCATGATCCCCATTTTTTAGCGCCTGCTGATGTAGACCATACCCACCAATTAGCCCCGGATCAGTCGGCCCGTATAGCGTCACATTCGGCCGGTCTAATGCTGCGGTAAGGTGGCTTAATCCTGTATCAACGGAAACCACATATTTTGCTCCCGCCAATACTTTAGCCACTTCTTCAAGCGTCATTTTCGGTAAGACGTCAACAAAATCAAATCCTTCTGCCAGCCGCTTAGCCCTTGCTTCTTCATGTGGCGCTCCCCACGGAAGCTTAATGCGAACCCCTGAACCCTCCAGCAGGCTAATTAGCTCACGCCAGTGCGTTTCCGGCCAGTGTTTATCATCTCGTGTCGTCGCATGTAAGAATACGGCATACTGACCATTATCCGCGTTCAGATAGTTCAGGAAATGCGATGCGATTGCATAATCACCCTGCCGATCGGGTTGGATATATCCCAAACTCTTAGCAAAAAGCTCACGCACGCGCTCCACCGCGTGTTGCTGTCTGGCCACGCTGTGTCTTACGTTGTAGAACAGACTGGCTAATGGCTCACGTGCGCTGTTCCAGTTCATGCCGTGCTTTATGCCACGCGCCTTGCGAGTGACCAGTGCAGCACTTTTTACCAGCCCCTGGGCGTCGATAATGCAGTCATATTCTCTGGCCTTCAGCTCTTCATAGAACACTTCACGTTCGCCGCGTGTTTTAGAAGCAAACCAGCTTTTACGCCAGCGACGGATTGCAACCGGAAATACTTTATCTACGGCGGGGTGCCAGCTCGGGATCTGGGCAAAGCCTTCTTCAACAACCCAGTCGAATTTGATTCCTGGAATAGCATGCATCGCATCCGTCAGGGCTGGAAGCGAATGAAGCACATCGCCCATCGAAGATGTTTTAACGAGAAGAACACGCATCAGTCTTCCTTGCTGCTGGTTAACAGTTCGGTCAATGCAACCAGCACGCTTTCGGGCGTGATATCGATCAGGCTTTGATGATAGCCCTCAGCGGCATCGCCTTTACGCACTTTATGGTATCCGCTGATCAGGCGAATAACCTTCGCTTTATGGGAAAGCGGTGGGGTGAAATCCGGGCTGCTGGGGCCATAAAGTGCGACCAGTGGGCGGTCGAGTGCGGCTGCAACATGCATCAGGCCAGAGTCATTAGTGACTACACCCTGGCAAGCTGCAAGCAAAATAACGGCCTGCTCGAGCTGGGTATCTCCGGCAAGGTTACGGCACCATGCCTGTTGCTCACTGCTGAGGGCAGCAAGAATCTCTTTACCTGCGTCCTTATCTTTGGCTGAGCCGAAGAGCACAACCTGATAGCCAGCATCAATGAGCTTTGCCGCGAGCGCGGCGTAATGATAGTGCGGCCAGCGTTTTGCAGGGCCGAACTCTGCTCCTGGGCAGAAACCAATCATCGGGCGCTGTGGCTCAAGATTAAAAGCAGCGCAAGTCTGTGTTTTTTCACCTTCACTAACATGTAGTTGAGGCCACAGGAGCGGCTGCGGGAGGTCTTTAGCCGACTGCATTATACCTTTCTCATAACCCAGGGCGACGTAGCGTTCCACCATTAAAGGCCAGGCTTGTTTGTCCAGCTTGCGGCTGTCATTCAGCAAGCCATAGCGCATCTCACCTAGCCAGCCAGTGCGGTGAGGTATGTTGGCAAAAAAAGGCACCAGCGCGGACTTAAACGAGTTTGGCAGAACGTACGCATGGTCATAGCGTTTGTCCCGCAGGCTGTGTCCAAGGCGACGACGCTCTGCAATTTGCAACGCACCGTGGCCCAAAGGCATGGCGATGGCTTCGTTCACTTCCTGCATACGCGATAATAGCGGACGGCACCACGCGGGTGCCATCACGTCAATGATCGCCTGGGGATAACGCGCCTTGAGCGTGCGATAGAGACTTTGCGACATCATCATGTCGCCCACCCATGACGGGCCAATCACCAGAATTTTCATACTTTCCCTGTGCAGCTTATGCGTCGCGATTTAACCATGTCATGTATTCCGCAACGCCTTCGGCTACGGTTTTGAACGGCTTGTCGTAACCTGCAGCGCGCAGATTGGTTAAGTCGGCTTCGGTATAAGCCTGGTAGCGACCTTTCAGTTTGTCCGGGAAAGGAATGTACTCGATGCTGCCTTTGTTGTGATACGCCAGCGCAGCGTCTGCCACGGCCTGGAAGGATTCTGCACGGCCGGTACCGCAGTTGAAAATACCGGAAACGCCATTTTGCCAGAACCACAGATTAACGGCGGCCACATCCCCCACATAGATGAAGTCACGCTTGAAGCCGTCACTGCCTTCAAAGAGTTTAGGATTTTCACCGTTATTCAATTGGGTATTGAGGTGGAAGGCGACGCTCGCCATGCTGCCTTTGTGACCTTCACGCGGCCCGTAAACGTTAAAGTAGCGGAAGCCGGTCACTTGAGAGTTCGCTTCTGGCAGGATCTGGCGCACATATTCATCAAACAGGAATTTTGAGTAGCCGTATACGTTCAGCGGCTGTTCATATTCGCGAGATTCGATGAAATCTGCATTGCGCCCGCCGTAGGTGGCGGCAGAAGAGGCATACAGGAACGGAATTTCACGCTCCAGGCAGTAGTGCAGGATTTCTTTAGAGTACTGATAGTTGTTGTCCATCATGTACTTGCCGTCCCACTCGGTGGTGGAAGAGCAGGCACCTTCATGGAAGATGGCGTCGATATCACCGAACTCTTCCCCGGCCATAATCTGGATCAGGAAGTCTTCCTTGTCCATGTAGTCGGCGATGTCCAGATCAACCAGGTTAACAAATTTAGTCCCGTCTTTGAGGTTATCCACGACCAGGATATCGCGGTAGCCTTGCTCATTCAGAGATTTAACAATGTTGCTGCCGATCATGCCGGCGCCGCCAGTAACGATAATCATAATTTCAACCTTTAAAAAGTGGGGCTTTCAGGCCATAAACCTGATGCGCTAATGGCTCTTATCATACCATTACAATTAAAGACCCGCCTAATGGGCGGAAGTTTTTCACCCTCGTGATTTATCCTGCAAAAATCATATTCCCTGAAGCGTAATCTCGTCTCCTGGTATAGGTTTGGGTAATATATGCCGAAATTTGCCATGCCTGGAGAATCGCGATGCGCGAAGATTTTTACAAGCAGTTGACCTCCCAGCTCGAGACGGCTCGTGTGGAAGGGTTATTTAAAGAAGAGCGTATTATCACCTCCGCCCAACAGGCGGACATCACCGTCTCGGACGGCAGCCACGTTATTAACTTCTGCGCCAACAACTATCTGGGTCTTGCTAACCATCCGCAGCTGATTGAAGCAGCTAAACAGGGGATGGATAAACACGGTTTTGGTATGGCCTCGGTCCGCTTTATCTGTGGTACTCAGGACAGCCATAAACAGTTGGAAAGCAAGCTGGCCGATTTCCTGGGAACGGACGACGCGATTCTTTACTCCTCCTGCTTTGACGCCAATGGCGGCTTGTTTGAGACGCTGCTCGGGCCGGAAGATGCCATCATTTCTGACGCACTGAACCATGCCTCAATTATCGACGGTGTGCGCCTGTGCAAAGCACAGCGTTATCGCTATGCCAACAACGATATGCAGGAGCTGGAGGCTCGCCTGAAAGAGGCTCGTGCTGCAGGTGCTCGCCACGTGATGATCGCCACCGACGGCGTGTTCTCAATGGACGGTGTGATTGCCAACCTGCAGGGTGTTTGTGACCTGGCGGATAAGTACAATGCGCTGGTTATGGTCGATGACTCCCACGCCGTGGGCTTTGTAGGTGCCAATGGGCGCGGTACGCACGAATACTGCGATGTCATGGACCGTGTTGATATTATTACCGGCACGCTGGGTAAAGCACTGGGCGGCGCTTCTGGTGGTTATACCGCAGGTCGTAAAGAGGTTATCGAATGGCTTCGCCAGCGTTCCCGTCCTTACCTTTTCTCAAATTCACTCGCGCCAGCCATTGTTTCCGCCTCTATCAAGGTACTGGAAATGCTGGAGTCAGGCGAAGAGCTGCGTGAGCGCCTGTGGTCAAACGCTCGTCTGTTCCGTGAAAAAATGAGCGCTGCCGGATTTACGCTTGCAGGTGCAGATCACGCCATTATTCCAGTGATGCTTGGTGAAGCAGTTGTGGCGCAAAACTTTGCGCGCGAGCTGCAAAAAGAAGGTATTTATGTCACCGGTTTCTTCTACCCGGTGGTGCCAAAAGGTCAGGCGCGTATTCGCACCCAAATGTCGGCGGCGCATACCCCTGAGCAAATTGAACGTGCGGTAGATGCGTTTACGCGCATCGGTAAGCAATTAGGCGTTATCGCTTAAGGGAGCGGTCATGAAAGCATTAGCAAAACTGAAGGCGGAAGAAGGCATCTGGATGACGGATGCCCCCAAGCCGGAAATGGGTCATAACGATCTGCTGATCAAAATTCGTAAAACGGCGATTTGCGGGACCGACGTCCATATTTACAACTGGGACGAATGGTCGCAAAAAACTATTCCTGTTCCTATGGTTGTGGGCCACGAATACGTGGGGGAAGTGGTAGGCATTGGCCAGGAAGTGAAAGGCTTCAAGATTGGCGATCGCGTTTCCGGCGAAGGGCATATCACCTGTGGACACTGTCGTAACTGCCGCGGCGGGCGTACCCACCTCTGCCGTAACACCACTGGCGTGGGTGTGAACCGCCCCGGCTGTTTTGCTGAGTATTTGGTTATCCCGGCGTTTAATGCGTTCAGGATCCCGGACAATATCTCAGACGACCTGGCTTCCATCTTCGACCCGTTCGGCAACGCCGTGCACACGGCGCTTTCGTTCGACCTGGTAGGCGAAGATGTGCTGGTCTCCGGCGCAGGCCCTATCGGGATCATGGCGGCGGCAGTAGCGAAGCACGTCGGCGCGCGTAACGTGGTGATTACCGACGTGAACGAATACCGCCTTGAGCTGGCGCGTGAAATGGGTATTACTCGTGCGGTCAACGTCAGCAAAGAAAGCCTGCAGGACGTGATGAGCGAGCTGGGGATGACCGAAGGGTTTGACGTGGGTCTGGAGATGTCCGGCGCGCCACCGGCGTTCCGTACCATGCTGGATACCATGAACCACGGTGGCCGGATTGCGATGCTGGGGATCCCGCCGTCAGATATGTCTATCGACTGGACCAAAGTTATCTTTAAAGGGCTGTTTATTAAGGGTATCTACGGTCGCGAGATGTTTGAGACCTGGTACAAGATGGCAGCCCTGATTCAGTCTGGTCTGGATTTGTCTCCGATCATCACCCACCGCTTCTCTATCGATGAGTTCCAGAAAGGCTTTGACGCGATGCGCTCCGGGCAGTCCGGCAAAGTTATCCTGAGCTGGGATTAATCATTAAGCCAGAGGGCATTGCGCCCTCTGGTTTTTCAATCAGGCCTGTTTGGCCCAACCCTGCCACTGATGCTGGAGATATTTCACCAGCGCGCTCTCGGCAATGCTTTCACTGATGACTTTAAAGTAGGTGGTGGCGTACACCGGCTCAAGAGGCTGTTTCGGTTTACACACCTTCACGCCCCGGAACGGGTTACGTGGCGGTGGCTGTTTGCCCGGCAGAGTATTATTCGGTGTTGAGGTATCTACCTGTGGCTCATTAAGCAGGCTGCTCGGCCGCACCAGCGTGATGTCCGGTGGCAGGTTGTACACCATCTGCTGGAGGACGCGAACGGTCGAAGGGTGAGGGTGACCGATGGCGATTGCTGACCCGGTTTTGCGAGCAAGCTGGATAGCGCGATTGAACTGAAAGCGGATATCCGCCTCGTTCTGAGTATCGTCGAGGAACACTTTCCGCTTAATCACTTTGACTCGAGTGCCGGCTGCGGCGCGCGTGGCCTGGCTGTTACCGATGGTCATGCTGTCCAGGAAATAGAGATTGTACTGCTCCAGCGACTGCATCACCTTTTGCATGCCGAACAGGCTTGAGGTCATCGCGCTGCCCATATGGTTATTCATCCCAACGGCATAAGGGACTTTGTTCACCGCGTCGCGGATAATTCTCTCGATTTCGCTGCTGCTCATGTCCGGGCGGAGCGTATCTTTCTCTAGCGGTTGTTTGCTGAGTGGTGCCATCGGCAGATGGATCAGAACTTCATGCCCGGCGTTATGGGCTTTGGTCGCCATTTCGCGAGCGTGTGGTGCGTTGGGTAGCACGGCGACAGAGACGTTAGTTGGCAGGGCCAGCACCTGGTTTTCCTGCTGAGGACGATAGCCAAAGTCATCAATGACTATTGAGAGCTTACCGGCCCAGGCGGAGGTTGCCAGCATTAGCCCGCTGGCGGCGGCGAAAAAAACGGTGCGAAACTGAGGCAAAACTTATCTTCCCAACCACGGTTGTGGATTCACTGCCTGGCCCTGGCGACGAATTTCGAAATAGAGTGACGGACGGCCCTGGCCGCCACTGCTACCGACCAGCGCAATAGGTTGCCCGGCACGTACCTGGGTGCCGACGCTGACCAGCGCGCTCTGGTTGTAGCCGTAGAGACTCATATCGCCTTTGCCGTGTTCAATGACGACAACAAGACCATAGCCCTGAAGCCAGTCGGCAAGGATCACACGTCCGTCGGCAATGGCTTTAACTTCCGTGCCTTCCGACGCCGCAATAACGATACCTTTCCAACGTAGTTCACCTTGCAGCTGTTCGCCATAGCGATGCAGTAACGAACCGCGAACCGGCCAGTATGCCTGCCCACGTGGCGCACCCAGGCCACCTGTTCTCGACATCAATGAACGCTCGCTTTCGGTTGGCTTGTAGGTTGTGCCTTTGTTGGAGGCTTCCTGCTGTTTATTGCGAACCTGCTCTGCTTCGCGTGCCTCACGCTCGGCTCGAGCTTTTGCCGCTGCTTCTGCGCGGGCGATCTGGCTCTGCAGTCGCGCCTGGTTCTGGCGCATTTCACTCAGCTTCTGCTGATCCTGCTGGATGGAGGATTCCAGGCCTGCCAGCGTCTTTTTGCGTTCGTTGCGGGCGCTCTCCAGCCTGGCCTGTTGCGCCTGCTGGTCATACAGCAAAGTTTGCTGTTCGCTTTGCTTACTTTCCAGCTCGGTTTTCTGCTGTGCGGCTTCCGCTTTGGTCTGTTTTAACTCTTCGATAGTCTGCTGACGCGCAGCGTTAAGGTAACCGAAATAGGCCTGCAGGCGCTGGCCACGCTGGCTTTCTTCGCCGCTAAGAATCAACTGAATACCGGTATGCTGACCCTGACGAAACGCCGCATCCAGCTGAGCGGCCAGGTTACGTTCCTGAGTCGCTTGCTGTTTTTGAAGTTTTGCGAGGGAGTTGTTCAGCGTCGCGATTTGATTGTTTAAATCCGCGAGAGTGTTCTGGGTTTCGCGCAGCTTACGGCTGGCCGCGGAAATTGCTTCTTCTTGCGCTTTTAGCTGAGCGAGTAAAACGGAACGTTGCTGCTGTTGCTGACGCACCGCGCGCTCTTTGGCCGCGATATCCTGTTGAATGGATTGCAGCTGCTGCTTGTCGTCAGCGTGGCTGGAAAAAGGCAATAACAAGACGCCAGCGCTAAACACGCTGGCGTAGATAACGGGCTTCACAGCCCATGTCTTTGAAAAAATCACCTTTCCCCTCATGGGGAGGGATTATTCCACGATGAACAGCGGCTTGCCAGTCATCTCGTGCGGGATTTCCATTCCCATCAGGCTCAACATGGTTGGCGCGATGTCAGAAAGCTTGCCGCCAGCGACAGCTTTCAGGTTTTTTTCACCTACGTAGATCAGCGGAACCGGCAGGCTGGTGTGCGCGGTATGGGCCTGGCCGGTAGCCGGGTCGCGCATTTGCTCTGCGTTACCGTGGTCTGCAGTGATCAACAGCTGACCGCCAACGGCCTCAACGGCTTTAACCACCTGAGCGACGCAGTTGTCGAGGGCTTCAACGGCGGAAATCGCAGCATCATAGACGCCGGTGTGGCCAACCATATCACCGTTCGGATAGTTGCAGATGATGGTGTCGTATTTGCCGCTGTTGATGGCACTCAGCAGCTTATCGGTCAGTTCAGCAGAGCTCATTTCAGGCTGCAGATCGTAGGTCGCCACTTTCGGAGAATTTACCAGCACGCGGTCTTCACCCGCGAACGGCTCTTCAACGCCGCCGTTGTAGAAGAAGGTGACGTGAGCGTATTTCTCGGTTTCGGAGATGCGCAACTGGGTTTTATTGTGTTTCGCCATCCACTCGCCGAAAGTATTGGTCAGTGACGCTGGTGGGTAAGCGCAGGCCGTTTTAATGTCTGCGGCATATTCAGTCAGCATCACGAAGTCGCCAAACTGCACTACTTTTTTGCGGCTGAAACCATCGAAATTGGCGTTAACAAAGGCGCGGGTGATCTGACGGGCACGGTCAGCACGGAAGTTCATGAAGATCAGCGCATCGCCATCATTCATAGTCGAGTCGGCTTCACCTGCGGCGCGAATCACGGTTGGCTTAACGAATTCATCGTTTTCGTCACGAGCGTAAGCGGCTTCCAGGCCAGCAACCGCATTGTCTGCCTGGAATTCACCTTTGGCCTGAGTCATCAGGTCGTAAGCCAGCTCAACACGATCCCAGCGGTTGTCACGATCCATTGCGTAATAGCGGCCAATCAGGGTGGCAACGCGGCCTTTGCCCAGCTCAGCGAACTTGTCGGCAAATTTCTTCAGGGAGGACTCTGCGCTGCGTGGCGGCGTGTCACGGCCATCAAGGAAAGCATGCAGATAAATAGCTTCCGCACCTCGTTCGGCTGCCAGCTCTATCATCGCCAGAATATGGTCTTCATGGCTGTGAACGCCGCCAGGGGAAACCAGGCCCATGATATGTACCGCTTTACCGGCGGCAATGGCTTTGTCCACTGCAGCAGTCAATACCGGGTTAGCAAAGAAACTACGTTCTTTAATTTCAACGTCGAGGCGAGTCAGATCCTGATAAACGATACGGCCGGCACCGAGGTTGACGTGGCCGACTTCGGAGTTACCCATTTGCCCGTCTGGTAAACCGACTTCCAGCCCTGATGCGTTGATCAAAGTATGCGGGCGCTGGCCCCACAGGCTATCCATCACCGGCGTTTTAGCATTAAGAATCGCGTTATCCTGCTGCTCTTCGCGGTGGCCATAGCCATCGAGAATCACCAGGACCATAGGTTTTTTAGTAACCGACATTGCAACAACCTCTGAGTCTAAGACAAAATTTGCGTAATTTTACTACAGCCGATCCCGACGAATAGCCGCAGAAGATCAAAGAAAGGGGCTGGAGGGCGATCGGATTGCATCAGTCTGGTTCTTTTTTTTCGTAACAGCCCGCAGAATCCACATAACATTATTCAGACTGGCTGTAATTGCCACAACGCGAAGGTATACTCCCCACCTGGTTTTCTCATCATTACTTAGTCGGGAGTTATTACCCCCCATGCAAGAAATTATGCAATTCGTTGGTCGCCACCCCATACTTAGTCTGGCGTGGGTTGGTCTGCTGGCCGCGGTACTTTTCATGACTTTTAAAGGCCTGGCCTCTAAAGTCAAAGTGATCACCCGTGGTGAAGCCACTCGCTTAATTAACAAAGAAGATGCGGTGGTTGTTGATGTGCGCCAGCGTGATGATTTCCGTAAAGGCCACATTGCGAATTCACTGAACGTGCTGCCAACAGAAATCAAAAGCGGCAACTTGGGTGAACTTGAAAAACACAAAGCTAAACCCATTATTGTGGTGTGCGCTAACGGTGTTTCTTCACAAGAATCCGCGGCTTTGTTGAACAAAGCTGGTTTTGAGCAGGTTGCGCTGTTAAAAGAAGGTATTGCTGGCTGGAGCGGGGAAAACCTGCCGCTGGTTCGCGGTAAATAATCTGGAACACTGAGGTAAACCATGGCGAATATTGAGATCTATACCAAAGCGACTTGTCCTTTTTGCCACCGTGCAAAAGCCCTGCTGAACGAAAAAGGCGTGGCGTTCCAGGAATTACCTATTGATGGTGATGCCGCTAAGCGGGAAGAGATGATCAAACGCAGTGGCCGTACCACGGTACCGCAGATTTTTATTGACGCACAGCACATTGGCGGTTGCGATGACTTGTACGCACTGGATGCGCGTGGTGGACTCGATCCCCTCCTGAGCTAGTGCGGTTTGTCTGCCGTGTATCGCAGAGTAAGGACGTTTAAATTTAAGGGTTAACAATGTCAGAACAAAACAATACAGAAATGGGTTTCCAGATTCAGCGTGTTTACACCAAGGATGTCTCTTTCGAAGCACCTAACGCACCGCACGTATTCCAGAAAGACTGGCAGCCAGAAGTAAAACTGGATCTGGATACTGCATCCAGCCAGCTGGCTGAAAATGTTTATGAAGTTGTGCTGCGCGTAACTGTGACCGCTACGCTGGGCGAAGACACCGCTTTCCTGTGCGAAGTTCAGCAGGCGGGTATCTTCTCCGTTGACGGTATCGAAGGCACGCAGTTGGCGCATTGCCTGGGCGCATACTGCCCGAACATTCTGTTCCCATATGCGCGTGAATGTATCACTAGCCTGGTTTCTCGCGGTACTTTCCCTCAGCTGAACCTTGCACCGGTTAACTTCGATGCGTTGTTCATGAACTATCTGCAGCAGCAAGCTGGCGAAGGTGCTGAAAACCATCAGGATGCCTGATGAACAGCCTTAATGCTTCAATGACTGTTATCGGTGCCGGCTCTTACGGCACCGCTCTCGCTATCACCCTTGCGAGAAATGGCCACCACGTAGTGCTGTGGGGTCATGACGCTAAACATATCGCTACGCTGCAGGCCGATCGCTGCAATGTTGCTTTCCTGCCCGATGTCCCTTTTCCCGATACCTTGCATCTTGAGAGTGATTTAGCCGTAGCGCTGGCTGCCAGCCGTAATATTTTGGTGGTCGTACCGAGCCATGTGTTCGGGCAAGTGTTGCGTCAAATCAAGCCGCTGATGCGCCCAGATGCACGTATTGTGTGGGCGACAAAAGGGCTGGAAGCTGAAACGGGTCGTCTATTGCAGGATGTTGCCCGTGAGGCGCTGGGGGATGATGCTCCTCTGGCGGTCATTTCTGGCCCAACATTTGCGAAAGAGCTGGCAGCAGGTTTACCGACGGCGATTGCGCTTGCGGCAACCGATGACCAGTTTGCGGATGATCTCCAACATCTTCTGCACTGCGGTAAAAGCTTCCGTGTCTACAGCAATCCCGATTTCATCGGCGTTCAGCTTGGTGGGGCGGTTAAAAACGTTATCGCTATTGGCGCAGGGATGTCGGACGGCATCGGGTTTGGTGCCAATGCTCGTACCGCGCTTATCACCCGTGGTCTCGCGGAGATGACTCGCCTTGGCAGTGCACTCGGTGCTTCTCCGGAAACCTTTATGGGCATGGCCGGCTTGGGCGATCTGGTGTTGACCTGTACCGATAATCAATCTCGTAACCGTCGCTTTGGCATGATGCTCGGTCAGGGAATGGATGTGGATGGCGCACAGCAGAAGATTGGCCAGGTGGTTGAAGGCTATCGCAATACCAAAGAAGTTCGCGAGCTGGCGGCTCGGGTAGGCGTCGAAATGCCAATAACCGAGGAAATTTATCAGGTATTGTATTGCGGAAAAAATGCGCGCGAGGCAGCATTAACGTTGCTTGGTCGTACTCGTAAGGATGAACGAAGCGGCAAATGAAGGATCGCCTAATACACCGCAATAACTGAAACGTCCCGACCCTGGTGTCGGGCGTTGTTTTTATGTCTGGAGAGAGCAATGTCGTCAGAAGAACTGGATTTGGTGTGGAGCAATATTAAAGCCGAAGCGCGAGCGCTTGCGGATTGTGAACCCATGTTAGCCAGTTTTTATCATGCGACGCTCCTCAAACACGATAATCTTGGGAATGCGCTCAGCTACATGCTGGCCAATAAGCTGGCTTCGCCGATTATGCCGGCCATCGCCATTCGTGAGGTTGTTGAAGAGGCCTACGCGGCCGATCCGCAGATGATTGCCTCTGCAGCTTGCGATATCCAGGCGGTGCGCACGCGTGACCCTGCAGTAGACAAGTATTCAACGCCGCTGCTTTATCTTAAAGGCTTTCATGCGCTGCAGGCGTATCGCATTGGCCATTGGCTTTGGCTGCAGGGAAGACAGGCACTGGCTATCTTCCTGCAGAACCAGGTATCCGTTTCTTTCCAGGTTGATATTCACCCTGCGGCAAAAATCGGTTGTGGGATCATGCTCGACCATGCCACCGGGATTGTCATTGGTGAGACGGCGGTCGTTGAAAACGATGTCTCTATTCTGCAATCGGTCACCCTGGGCGGTACCGGTAAAACCAGTGGCGATCGCCATCCGAAAATCCGTGAAGGCGTGATGATTGGTGCGGGTGCCAAGATCCTCGGCAATATTGAGGTCGGAACCGGCGCGAAAATTGGCGCGGGCTCCGTCGTGCTACAGCCTGTTCCGCCGCACACTACGGCAGCCGGCGTACCGGCACGCATCGTGGGCACGCCTGGAAGTGACAAGCCAGCGATAGATATGGATCAGCACTTCAACGGCGCTGGCTTTGAGTACGGCGACGGCATTTAGCTTCTGAGAACGGCGCCCTGATACCCCAACTGGCGCCAGGCCTCATAGACCACCACGGACACCGAGTTAGAGAGATTCATGCTGCGGCTGTCCGGCATCATGGGAATGCGAATCTTTTGCTCGGGTGGCATCGCGTCCAGTATCTCCGCTGGCAGCCCACGGGTTTCCGGACCAAACATCAAATAGTCTCCTGCCTGATAACTCACAGCGCTGTGGGCGGGTGTTCCCTTGGTTGTTAAGGCAAACAGGCGTTGAGGGTTTTCGGTTTCCAGAAAGGCGTTATAGTCGCGATGGCGTAGCACTGTCGTAAATTCGTGATAATCCAGCCCTGCACGACGCAGGCGTTTATCATCCCAGGGAAAGCCCATCGGCTCAATGATATGCAGGCGAAAACCGGTGTTGGCGCACAGGCGGATAATGTTCCCGGTATTGGGCGGAATTTCTGGCTCAAACAAAACGATATTTAACATACAACCCCCATCAACTAGGGGCGCAGAATAGCAAAATAGCTACTGAGCAGAAACGAAAACAGGCTCCGTAGAGCCTGTTATTGAGAATGTTGATTCTGTTTGTCAGCGGTGATAAAGCGGCAGCCAGAGCGTCAGACGCAGGCCACCCAGTGGACTGTCGTCAGCTTTTACCCAGCCACGATGTTGCTGCACGGCCGTTTCCACGATAGCCAGGCCGAGACCTGTACCACCGGACTCGCGGTCGCGCGCCTCATCCGTACGATAAAACGGACGGAAAATTTGCTCTCTGTCTTCCGGACTGACGCCCGGGCCGTCATCGTCAACGGTGACGGTAATACCTTGATTATCGACTGAGAAGTTGACCGCTATTTTGGTGTGCGAGTAGCGCAGGGCGTTACGGACAATGTTCTCTAGCGCGCTTTCCAGCGCATTTGGGTTACCGTACATCAGCCACGGGCCTGGCGGATAGGTGACTTCCAGCGACTTGCCCATTTGCTCGGCTTCAAAAGCGGCGTTATCCAGCATTTCTGTCCAGATTTGGTTCGCTTTCATCGTCTCGCTAACCAGCGCATTTTTTTGCTGATTGCGGGACATCACCAACAGATCATTGATCATGCCGTCCAGGCGTTGGGCTTCGGTTTCAATGCGCCCAAGCTCTTTGCTTTCGCCGCTGCGGCGGCGCAGTAGCGCTGTACCGAGCTGCAGTCGGGTCAACGGCGTGCGGAGCTCATGGGAGATGTCCGACAGCAGCCTCTGTTGTGCCGTCATCATTCGTTCCAGCGCGGTCACCATTTGGTTAAAGCTCGCGCCCGCTGCCTGGAATTCCTGTGGTCCAGCCTCGAGTTCCGGATGTTGACGTAGGTTGCCCTGGGCGACTTCGTCTGCTGCATTTTTCAGCTTACGAGCAGGTTTCGCAAGGCTCCATGCCAGCCAGAGAAGCAGTGGAGAACTCACCAGCATGGTGACAATCAGCAGCAAGAGAGGCCGGTCGAACAGCAGGTTGATAAAGTCAGATTGCGAGCTGCTGGCCGGGCGAATCAGATAAAGTTGGTAGTTATCTTCTCCATCTCGCACCGAAAATGGGCCAACTAGCTCAACTCGCCCATATTTCTTTTTCTGGGGATGATCGGCGTTATCGGACTGGCCAATAAAGTTACGGATGATCTGCATTTCGTTGCGTTGGGCGCCAATGACGCGCCCTTCGCTGGTGACCAGCAGCAGACGCTGGCCAGGAGGTGCCCATTTGTCGATTGCACGGAACAAACGCCGCCACCACATCAAATCATTCGGTGGATCGGTTGCCAGTTCAGCTTCGACGTGTTGCTCAATCATGTAGCCTTGACGTTGCTCATTTTCCATCAGCTCGGTCATCTGGCGTGAATCCAGCTTCGGCAGCATCAAAACTAACATCAGTACCAGAGCCAGCGTCAGCCAGAAGATGGCAAAAATGCGCGCGGTAAGGCTACTTATCATGAAGCGGAAACCATCAGATAGCCACGGCCACGCAGCGTTTTAAACCACGGATGGCCGTCTTTGCGATCCGGCAATTTACGACGCAGGTTGGAAATATGCATGTCAATTGCACGGTCAAACGGCGTTAAGCGTTTACCCAGGACTTCCTGGCTAAGGTGTTCACGAGACACCACCTGACCCAGATGCTGGGCAAGGAGATATAGTAGCGTGAACTCGGTACCGGTTAAGTCCAGTGCTTGCCCATCGAAGCTGGCTTCCTGGCGGCCTGGATTGAGGCTCAGTCCATCGACTTCTACCGTCGGTGAACTGCTATCGCTGTTTTGTTGCTGCTCGCTCCAGTGTGAACGACGCAGGATGGCGCGAATACGGGCAACCAGCTCACGATCGTTAAAAGGTTTTGGTAAATAGTCATCTGCACCCAGCTCAAGGCCGAGTACGCGGTCAAGCTCGCTACCGCGTGCGGTAAGCATAATGACGGGTGTCTGGTGTGTCTGGCGAAGTTCTTTCAACGTATCAATGCCGTTTTTCTTGGGCATCATTACGTCAAGCAATAACAGGTCGATGCTGTCGTCCAGAAGCGTCAACGCTTGCTCACCATCGTGAGCAACAACTACGTCAAAACCTTCCATGTCGAGCAATTCCTTTAACAGGGAAGTCAGCTCTCGGTCATCATCAACTAACAGGATTTTATTCATTGTGAAATTACCTCCGAGGCAGAAATTACGTCATCAAGGCGCGCTAATCCATGACTTTACGTTGTTTTACACCCCCTGACGCTAGTTTGCAGCGGGAATCGTAGACTGGCTCTCGTTGAATCGCAGCACACACAGATTTCGGGAGTAAGTGATGCGCAATGTTACCGCTGCCGTCATGGCCTCAACACTGGCATTTATCTCGTTCGCCAGCCAGGCCGCTGATTTGCCGACCGGCGTTAACTGGCCACAAAGCGACAATCTGGCGAAACGAAACAACGCTCAGAATCACATGTTTGACGGCATAAGTTTGACTGAGCAACAACGCCAACAGATGCGAGATCTTATGCACCGGGCAAGGCATGATAGCCCACCCGTTAATGTTAGCGAAATGGAGATCATGCATCGCCTGATCACCGCTGATAAATTTGATGAAGTGGCAGTGAAAGCTCAGGCTGAAAAAATGGCACAAGAACAGGTTGCCCGCCAGGTCGAGATGGCAAAAGTACGCAACCAAATGTACCACTTACTCAGTGCAGAGCAGCAAGCCGCTTTAAATGAGAAACACCAGCAGCGCATGGACCATCTCCGTGAACTGTCGGAACTGCAGCAGGGTGTTTCGCTGCAGGCCATGAGTAGTAGCAGTACCCGTAGTAACCAGTAACAAACCCTGTTTTCCTTGCCATAGACACCATCCCTGTCTTCCCCGCCTCACCAGGCGGGTTTTTTTTGCCCGACGCTCAGGCCTGTCCGCTATACTACCGGCATTCACCTGCGGGAGCCCCCATGAATCAACAATATGGGCAGCTGGTTAGCCGGGCTGCAATCGCGGCGACCGTTATGGCGTCGTTGCTACTTTTAATAAAAATTTTCGCCTGGTGGTATACCGGCTCGGTCAGTATTCTGGCGGCACTGGTGGACTCGCTGGTCGATATCGCAGCTTCATTGACGAACTTGCTTGTGGTGCGTTATTCACTCCAGCCCGCAGACGAAGAACATACATTCGGTCACGGCAAAGCGGAATCGCTGGCCGCTCTCGCGCAAAGCATGTTCATTTCTGGCTCGGCACTGTTCCTGTTTTTAACCGGTATTCAGCACCTGGCTGAGCCTTCCCCGATGAAAGAGCCTGGGATTGGCGTTGCGGTAACGGTTGTGGCCCTGATAAGCACCTTAGTTTTGGTGACGTTCCAGCGCTGGGTAGTGCGAAAAACGCAAAGCCAGGCCGTCCGGGCCGATATGCTTCATTATCAGTCTGATGTTATGATGAATGGCGCAATTCTTATTGCGTTAGGCTTATCCTGGTATGGTTGGCATCGTGCTGATTCGCTGTTTGCTTTGGGTATTGGCGTGTACATTTTGTATAGCGCGCTGCAAATGGGCTATGAAGCCGTGCAATCGCTGCTTGATCGGGCGTTACCAGACGAGGAACGTCAGGCTATTATTGATATCGTGAATGCGTGGCCCGGCGTCAGAGGAGCCCACGATCTCCGAACGCGGCAGTCAGGGCCGACCCGCTTTATACAGCTTCATATTGAGATGGAAGATAATTTACCGCTGGTTCAGGCGCACGTTGTGGCTGAACAGGTGGAGCAGGCGATTCTGCAGCGTTTCCCAGGATCGGATGTGATTATCCACCAGGATCCTTGCTCTGTTGTCCCGACGGGACGGCAGGGGCATTTCGAGCTTTAGTTTTACGTTGGAAAGTTGGCGCTGACTGGCAGTTTTTGCATAATATACCGCCATTTGGCCTGACCTGAATCAATTCAGCTGGAAGCCGTTGTTATACTATTTGGGCAGCGTCGAAGCTTCGGATTGCCCGCAGCGTTTTCCGGCAACAGGATTAATTTTGCTTTCAAAGTTCAGAGGTAGTCATGATCAAAAAAATTGGTGTGTTGACGAGTGGCGGTGATGCGCCGGGCATGAACGCGGCGATCCGCGGTGTGGTGCGTGCAGCGCTGTCAGAAGGTCTGGAAGTCATGGGTGTCTATGATGGCTACCTGGGTCTGTACGAAGATCGCATGGTGCAGCTGGACCGCTATAGCGTGTCCGACATGATCAACCGTGGTGGTACATTCCTCGGCTCCGCTCGCTTCCCTGAGTTCCGCGATGAAAACATTCGCGCCGTGGCTATCGAAAACCTGAAAAAACGCGGCATTGATGCGCTGGTGGTTATTGGCGGTGACGGTTCTTACATGGGGGCGATGCGTCTGACCGAAATGGGCTTCCCTTGTATCGGCCTGCCGGGCACCATCGATAACGATATCAAAGGCACCGACTACACGATCGGTTACTTCACTGCGCTGGAAACCGTGGTTGAAGCGATTGACCGCCTGCGTGATACCTCCTCTTCACACCAGCGTATTTCCATCGTTGAAGTGATGGGACGTTACTGCGGTGACCTGACCCTGGCTGCGGCTATTGCCGGCGGCTGTGAGTTTGTGGTTCTGCCGGAAGTTGAATTCAGCCGCGAAGATCTGGTGGCAGAAATTAAAGCCGGGATCGCCAAAGGTAAAAAACACGCCATTGTTGCCATTACCGAGCACATTTGCGATGTCGACGAACTGGCTAAATATATCGAAACCGAAACCAAGCGCGAAACCCGTGCTACCGTTCTGGGCCACATCCAGCGCGGCGGTTCTCCAGTAGCGTATGACCGTATTCTGGCGTCCCGCATGGGCTCCTACTCCATCGAACTGCTGCTGCAGGGCTTTGGTGGCCGCTGCGTCGGCATCCAGAACGAAAAACTGGTTCACCATGACATCATCGACGCGATTGAAAACATGAAGCGTCCGTTCAAAGGTGACTGGCTGGATTGCGCTAAAAAGCTGTACTAAGTAGAGCACTTGTTAGCGAAAACCGGGCATTGCCCGGTTTTTTTATTGCCTGTTATATCGCCAAAAGTTATAGCCAATCTTTTTTTATTCTTTAATCCTTGAAATAGTTTCTGGCAGGCTGGTCGCATCAAACTTCATAAAGAGAGCGGGCGATGAACAAGTGGGGCGTGGGTTTAACATTACTTTTGGCTTCTGGTGGCGTACTGGCGAAGGATATTCAGTTACTCAACGTGTCTTACGATCCGACTCGTGAACTGTATGAAGAATACAACAAAGCGTTCAGTGCTCACTGGAAGCAGCAAACTGGTGATACGGTCACCGTGCGCCAGTCACACGGCGGATCCGGGAAACAGGCAACGTCAGTCATCAATGGTATTGAAGCCGACGTCGTAACCCTGGCGCTGGCCTATGACGTGGATGCCATCGCTGAGCGCGGGCGCATTGATAAAAACTGGATCAAGCGCCTGCCGGACAATTCTGCGCCATATACCTCCACCATCGTATTCCTGGTGCGCAAAGGCAACCCTAAACAAATTCATGACTGGAACGACCTGATTAAACCGGGTGTTTCTGTCATCACGCCAAACCCGAAAAGCTCCGGCGGTGCGCGCTGGAACTATTTAGCTGCATGGGGTTATGCGCTGCACCACAACAATAACGATCAGGCGAAGGCGCAGGACTTCGTTAAAGCTTTATTCAAAAACGTAGAGGTGCTGGACTCCGGCGCTCGTGGTTCGACCAACACCTTTGTTGAGCGCGGCATTGGCGATGTGCTGATTGCGTGGGAAAACGAGGCGTTACTGGCTACCAATGAATTGGGCAAAGACAAATTTGAGATTGTGACCCCAAGCGAATCTATCCTTGCGGAACCGACAGTGTCCGTAGTGGACAAGGTTGTTGAGAAGAAAGGGACTCAGGCCGTGGCGGAAGCCTATCTGAAGTATCTTTACTCACCTGAAGGTCAGGAGATTGCGGCGAAGAATTACTACCGTCCGCGCGATCCTGAAGTCGCGAAGAAATACGAAAAAGAATTCCCGAAACTGAAGCTCTACACGATTGATGAAGAGTTTGGCGGCTGGGCGAAAGCGCAGAAGGACCACTTCTCCAACGGCGGCAGCTTCGACCAAATCAGCAAGCGTTAACGTTAAATGGCCCTACGGGGCCATTTTTGTTTCCACGGTCTGACATTTACTCGCAGAATATCTTCCCGTAGAGTGCTGAAAAACTCTACAGGAGACAGGTATGTCGCTCTGGTTGTCAGACCCTCTGATCCTGCCCGGCATTATTATCCTCATCACTATTGTCCTTTGGGCCACATCTGCGCTGCCTGAATACCTGACTGCACTGTTATTTTTCGCCGCGGCGATGGTGGCGAAGATAGCCCCGGCCGAAGTGATTTTTAGCGGTTTTGCCTCATCGGCTTTCTGGCTGGTATTCAGCGGTTTTGTGTTAGGCATAGCGATTCGCAAAACGGGTCTGGCCGATCGGGTTGCGCGGGGACTTTCCGCCCGGCTGACGGACTCCTGGCTCCATATGGTAGGCAGTGTCGTACTGTTAAGCTATGCGCTGGCATTTGTTATGCCTTCAAATATGGGACGTATTGCCCTGCTGATGCCGATTGTTGCCGCGATGGCGAAAAGAGCGTCCGTCGGCGAGGGTACTCGAGCCTGGTTCGGCCTGGCGCTGGCCGTGGGGTTTGGCACTTTCCAGCTCTCGGCGACGATTTTACCGGCGAACGTGCCGAATCTGGTGATGAGCGGGGCGGCGGAAGGGTCTTATGGCCTACATCTTAACTATCTGCCTTATTTGCTGCTACACACGCCGGTGCTCGGTATTCTTAAAGGCGTCGTGCTGATCGGCCTGATTGCCTGGTTATTTCCCGGCAAGCCGTTGCCACCAACGCAAATTGAGCACCCAGGGCCGATGAGTGGCGAAGAAAAGCGGCTGGCGTGGCTGCTGGCTGTGGTGCTCGGGTTATGGGTGACGGAAAGCTGGCACGGCATTGGTCCCGCATGGATAGGGCTGATGGCCGCGTGCGTGACGCTCTTGCCGCGTATTGGATTTATCAGCGGCGAGGAGTTTGCCAGCGGCGTGAATGTGCGCACCTGTTTTTATGTCGCGGGCATTCTGGCTCTGGCCACGACCGTGACGCATATCGGCCTTGGGGCGCTTGTGGGCGAAAAGCTAATGGCGATTATGCCGCTGGATACCAGCAGGCCGTTCACCAGCTTTGCCGCGCTCACCGGTATCACCAGCCTGCTCAACTTCATCGTGACTGCGAACGGCGTTCCAGCGCTCTATACCACGTTTGCCGAGAGTTTTTCGCAGGCGACCGACTTCCCACTTTTGACGGTGATTATGATTCAGGTGCTGGGCTACTCAACGCCGCTCCTGCCGTATATGGCGTCGCCGATTGTGGTGGCTATGGGGTTGGGAAAAGTGCCGGCAAGGGAAGGGATGAAGCTTTGCCTGGCGCTGGCCGTGGTGACGTTTTTGATTTTACTGCCGCTGGATTATGGCTGGTTCCAGTTGCTGCACAAACTGTAAAAAAAACGGCTCCGCAAGCGGAGCCGTTCATCAATACTGTTCGCGTAATTACGCTTTTTTCGCTTCAGCTGCTGCTTTAACGATAACCGCGAAAGCGTCCGCTTTCAGGGATGCTCCGCCAACCAGCGCGCCGTCGATGTCCGGCTGAGCAAACAGCTCTGCTGCGTTTTTATCGTTAACGGAACCGCCGTACTGGATGATCACTTGCTCTGCTACTTTCGCGTCTGCTTTAGCAATGTGGTCACGGATAAATTTGTGTACCGCCTGAGCCTGAGCTGGGGTTGCAGATTTACCGGTACCGATAGCCCAGATTGGTTCGTAAGCGATTACCGCGCCTTCGAATGCTGCTGCACCCTGAGTTTTCAGCACAGCGTCGATCTGGCGTGCACAAACTTCTTCGGTTTTGCCTGCTTCGTTTTCCGCTTCGCTTTCACCGATGCACAGAACTGGTACCAGGCCTGCTGCTTTCAGCACAGCGAATTTCTTAGCGATGAACTCGTCGGACTCTGCGTGATAGGTACGACGCTCAGAGTGGCCGATGATGATGTATTTAGCACCGATATCTTTCAGCATGTCTGCAGAAACTTCACCGGTAAACGCGCCGGACAGGTTAACGTCTACGTTCTGCGCGCCAAGAATGATGTGGCTACCGGAAGCAGCGTGTTTTGCCAGGTCCAGGTACATGGTTGGTGGGGCGATAGCCACGCCGCAGCCGTCCACGCCAGACAGCTCTTTACGCAGGTTAGCAATAAGCTCGTTAACCATGTGTTTGCTGCCGTTCAGTTTCCAGTTACCCATCACTAAAGGATGTCGCATTTTAATTCTCCACGCGGTAAGCAATAAAAAGAATCACTGCCCGTCGGGCAGCTTGGTCTGTGAAACAGTATAGAGAGTCGGCGGGCGAAAGGCTTTGCTTTTTGTCATTTATTCGCCGCTGTTTAGCGTCTCAGATAGCGTTAGCTTAATCGGTTCAACGGCGAAAGTTAGCCCTTTTTCGCCGTTATCTGCCACGACATAGCGAATGGCACCGTCGTTCTGCGCGAAATAGCGTTTATTTTTGCCGTCGCTGAGTAGTTTGGTCAGTTTCTGCTGGCTTTGTACTTTGGAAAGCGTTGGCGTGAAGCTGCGGATAATCGCGGCCATGTACTCCAGCGCCTTGCCACGGGTGGCTTTTTGCTCCGGCCCCTGAATGGGGAGCCAGGTTATCTGCATCGACTTAATTTTTAGGGTGCCGAGTTCCAGCGCTGCAGAAGCATAGAGGTTTTCGTTGATCTTGGTCGCGGCGCGGGTCAGGTTGGCTTTATCGCGGCTCTTCTCCACGGCGCGAAATTCGTTCAGCGGCAGCGAAGGATTATCGATATCAAATTTGCCGCGAAACTGGGTAATGGTCAGATCGAAAGTGGGCGCGCCTGGCAGCAGATAGGGCGCTGCCGGAAGCTGAGAAGCTGCGTCTGACGCAGGATCTGCCCGGCTCACCGCCAAAGGCAGCGCCAGCAGCACGAGGGCAGGCAGCAGGTATTTCATCGACACACTTCTCCTGATGGGTTCATCATCCCGATTAAATCGGCAATCCGTTGGCTTGTCAAAACGGGCGGTGACCAGGGTACACTACGCCGCGATAAAATAATAAGGACCTTACCCATGACCATACAGCAATGGTTGTTCTCTTTTAAAGGGCGTATTGGACGCCGCGATTTTTGGATTTGGATCGGCGCATGGATAGTCGGACTGATTATTCTGTTTACCCTGGCTGGAGCCGAAATCATGCCGTATTCCACGGCGGGCTTCTTCCTCACCGGCTCGCTGATTCCAACTGCGGCGGTGATTGTGAAGCGCCTGCACGACAGGGATAAAAAAGGCTGGTGGGCGCTGCTGTTTATTCCTGCCTGGCTGCTGGTGGCGGGAAACTGGGAAACCTTTGGCACTCTGTGGCAGTGGGGATTGGGGCGTTTTATCCCGACGCTTATTTTTGTCATGGTGCTGATGGACCTGGGCGCTTTTGTGGGCACCCAGGGCGAAAACCGTTTCGGAAAAGAGACCAGCGAAGTTAAATTCCGCTGATTTACCAGTAATGCTCGGCGGTCATATGGCCAGGCCTGCGGCGCAGGTGTTTGGCCATCTGCCGGGTATCTTTCAGAAGCTGTTGCGTGTCACGCACCATTTGCGGGTTACCGCATAGCATCACGTGGCTGGTTTCGATATCCATCGGTAAACCTACGGCCGCCTCAAGCTCACCGCTTTCAATCAGCGCCGGAACGCGCCCGGTAAGCGAACCTGCGACCGTTTCACGGCTGACCACGGTTTGAATACGCAGTTTCCCCTGATAGCGCTCTTGCAGCTCAAGCATGAGCGGGAGATAGCTTAAATCGCTGGCGTAGCGAACCGCATGGAGCAGCACGATATTCTCGAAGCGCTCAAGATCTTTGCCTTCCTGCAGAATAGAAAGATAAGGCCCTAGTGCGGTGCCGGTTGCCAGCATCCAGAGCGTTTTGCACTCAGGGATCTCTTCCAACACGAAGAACCCGGCGGCCTCGCTGACCAGCTGCACTTCATCGCCAGGCTGGAGCGCATGCAGACGAGGGCTGAGTTTGCCTTCCGGCACGGTGACCAGGTAGAACTCGAGATCGGGATTGCTTGGGGCGTTAACGTAGGAGTAAGCGCGCTGCACGCGTTCGCCGTCAATTTCCAGCCCAAGCTTGGTAAATTGCCCGGCGGTAAACGCATGCACCGGCGCATGAACCGTCAGGCTGAAGAGAGAATCCGTCCAGTTTTGAACTCTGGTAACTTTACCTGTAACCCACTCCGCCATGTTGTACTCCCGTCGTCGCTTTTTACCTATCTTCACCAGAATGTGGCAGCATTTCCAGCCCAAACGAGCCGGAAAGCTCGAACCAACAAACGAGAAACGTTACAGAATATGCTTCTGTACCTCGGTATCTTTACGATCGAGATAGTGAATAGACTGAATACGGCGAATCGTGCGGGATTTACCGCGAATCAGTAACGTCTCCGTGGTGGCCATATTGCCTTTACGGGTGATCCCTTCCAGCAGGTCGCCTTTAGTGATGCCGGTAGCAGAGAAAATAACGTTGTCGTTACGCGCCATTTCATCGAGCTTCAGCACGCGTTCAGCTTCGATGCCCATCGCTTTGCAGCGCGCCAGTTCCTGCTCGCCGATGCGGCGATTCTCTTCGCTGTCGCCTTTTACGTGGTGACGGGCCAGCAGACGGCCCTGCATGTCGCCGTCCAGCGCGCGGATCACTGCCGCTGAAACCACACCTTCCGGCGCACCGCCGATGCCGTAGAGGACATCAACTTCGCTGTCCGGCATGCAGGTCAGGATAGAAGCTGCCACGTCGCCATCGGGAATAGCAAACACGCGCACGCCAAGCTTCTGCATCTCTTTGATCGTGTCATCATGACGTGGTTTGGCAAGAATGGTCACGGTCAATTCGCTCAGCGGTTTTTCCAGCGCAGCGGCGATGCGGCGTAGGTTGTCCTCGAGGCTGAGATTAAGGTCGATGACGCCTTTGGCTCCCGGCCCCACAATCAGTTTTTCCATATACATATCGGGCGCATTGAGGAACGTGCCTTTGTCGCCCACGGCGAGCACTGCCAGAGCGTTGGCCTGGCCCATCGCAGTCATGCGCGTACCTTCGATGGGGTCAACGGCGATATCGACCGCGTCGCCTTTGCCGGTCCCGACTTTTTCGCCGATGTAGAGCATTGGCGCTTCATCGATTTCACCTTCGCCGATGACGATTTCGCCGTCAATATTGATTTGGTTAAGGACGATACGCATGGCGTTTACCGCTGCGCCGTCGGCGACATTTTTATCGCCACGGCCAAGCCATTTGTAGCCAGCAAGGGCGGCGGCTTCGGTCACGCGGGAAAATTCGATGGCAAGTTCACGTTTCATAGCTGACTCATTTAGCAAACAGAATTGCCGGGGAGTTTAGCACAGGCGAGGAAAGGGGCGGGAAAGACAGAGACTGAAAGGCCCCTATTCAGGGGCCTTGTAGGGATTACTTCTCTTCGTGATCTTCCCAGGCAAGGGCGCGTTTAACCGCCTTTTGCCAGCCGGCGTAGCGGTAATTACGCTCGGTGGTTTCGATACCAGGACGGAACTCTTTCTCGATGACGGATTTCTCCTGCAGTTCGTCGAGGTTCTGCCAGAAGCCCACGGCCAGACCGGCCAGGTAAGCCGCACCCAGCGCGGTGACTTCGCGAACTTCAGGACGCTCAACGCGGGTGCCCAGAATGTCGGACTGGAACTGCATCAGGAAGTTGTTGGCTACCGCCCCGCCGTCCACGCGCAGCGCATGCAGACGAATACCGGAGTCTGCCTGCATTGCTTCCAGCACGTCACGGGTCTGGTAGGCGATCGATTCCAGCGTGGCGCGAATGATGTGATTAGAGTTCACGCCACGGGTCAGACCGAAAATAGCCCCGCGTGCATACGGATCCCAGTAAGGTGCGCCGAGGCCGGTGAACGCAGGCACAACGTATACGCCGTTGGTATCCTTCACCTTGTTGGCGAAGTACTCAGAGTCGAACGCATCGCCAATCAGCTTCATTTCGTCACGCAGCCACTGAATGGACGCACCCGCCATGAACACCGCGCCTTCCAGTGCGTAGTTCACTTCACCTTTCGGGCCGCAGGCGATGGTTGTCAGCAGACCATTGGTGGAGGCTACGGCTTTCTCACCGGTGTTCATCAGCATAAAGCAGCCGGTCCCGTAGGTGTTCTTCGCCATCCCTTCTTTCACGCACAGCTGACCAAACAGCGCGGCCTGCTGGTCACCCGCGATCCCGGCAATAGGAATACGCGTGCCGCCCTTACCGCCGATGTTGGTCTGGCCATAGACTTCCGAAGACTTACGCACTTCTGGCAGCATCGCGCGAGGAATATCCAGCGCCTCCAGCATGCGGTCATCCCAGTCCAGCTCGTGAATGTTAAACAGCATGGTACGAGAGGCGTTGGTGTAGTCGGTGACGTGTACACGCCCCTGAGTCATCTTCCAGATGAGCCAGGTATCGACGGTACCGAACAGCAGTTCACCGCGGCGAGCACGCTCGCGGGAACCTTCGACGTGGTCGAGGATCCACTTCACCTTGGTGCCGGAGAAGTACGGGTCTACCACCAGGCCGGTGTTGTGACGGACGTATTCTTCCATGCCGTTGCGCTTCAATTCTTCACAGATATCAGCGGTACGGCGGCACTGCCAGACGATAGCGTTGTAAATTGGCTTGCCGGTTTCACGCTCCCATACCACCGTGGTTTCACGCTGGTTGGTGATACCGATGGCCGCGATTTCGTCGGAGTTGATGTCGGCTTTCGCCAGCACTTCTACCAGCGTGGAGCTTTGGGTGGCCCAAATTTCCATCGGGTCATGCTCTACCCAGCCTGGCTTAGGATAGATTTGCTCAAACTCACGCTGCGCAACGCTAATAATGTTGGCGTCATGATCCAGGACGACGGCACGCGAACTGGTTGTTCCCTGGTCGAGAGCGACGATGTACTTTTTTTCTGTAGTCATAATCAAGTCCTGAAGTCAGTATTACAGTGCTTTTTGCTGAGAGGTCACCTTGCTGTCTGGTTTGTCTTCTTCGACAACGCAGACGTCGCATGGCAGGTGGCGACCAATCAATTTACGGTAGCCGAATGCACCAAGGGAGGCGCCGAGAATAGGCGCAAACAGCGGCACCAGGAAGTAAGGGATATCTTTCCCACCGGTGAAGGCGACGTCGCCCCAGCCAGCCAGCCACGCGAAGGTCTTCGGCCCAAGGTCACGTGCTGGATTCATCGCAAACCCGGTCAGTGGCCCCATGGAAGCGCCGATCACCGCGATCAGCAGGCCAATCAGCAACGGAGCCAACGGACCACGCGGCACGCCGTTGCCATCGTCGGTCAGCGCCAGAATAACGCCCATCAGAATGGCAGTGATCACCATTTCTACGGCGAATGCCTGCACGAAGTTAATGTGTGGGTTCGGATAGGTGGAGAAGATGCCGGCCAAATCCAGACTTTCTACGCTGCCGCGCACCATATGGTGCGTTTGTTCGTAGTCGAGGAACAGATTGTAATATAAGCCATAAACCAACGCGGCGGCGCAGAATGCGCCAAGGAACTGTGAAATAATAAACGGCACGACTTTGCGTCCGTCAAAACAAGCGAACAGCCAGAGTGCGATCGTTACTGCCGGATTAAGATGTGCGCCGGAAACCCCTGCGGTCATATAGATGGCCATCGCCACCCCTAAGCCCCAGATGATGCTGATTTCCCACTGCCCGAAGGTGGCACCGGCCACTTTCAATGCAGCAACACATCCCACACCGAAGAAGATCAACAACGCGGTACCCATGAATTCGGCGATGCACTGGCCTTTTAAGGTTGTTGTAGCGGTCTGACTCATAGTGGGGTCCTGAAGGCAAATTGATGATTATTGTTGTCGAGCATCCTTGTCACCTTTATGCCATGTAGGCATGGTGTTAATTTATCGTTAACGAGCACAAACGAGAAATATCGAACTTAAAATGTGCGTGGTGCGTCAAGAAAATGAGCGTTTTCGCGCTAAAAAATGAGCGGTGCTTCATGTGAACGCAGGGGGAATTACGCGTTTTGTTAACGTGTTTTTTAACAATTCGAATCGACCGTGAACCCTGGCTTTCAGCATAGGCTGAAAAACGTCATGTTACGCAAAGAGCGCGGTAAGCCGCTGGACACGGGCATCCGGGCTACTTACAATCGAGTTACGCTACGTGTTGCGCATACGTTCATAAAGGCGTCGCCGAAGAATCGGGACGAGGATAGCCATCCATCAACGCCTTGCCATTCAGGAGAGTTCGAAATGTCATTTGAAGTGTTTGAGAAACTGGAAGCAAAAGTTCAGCAGGCGGTTGACACGATTACGTTGTTACAGATGGAAATCGAAGAGCTGAAAGAGAAAAATAACGGTCTGGCTCAGGAAGTCCAGCAGGCACAAAGCAACCATGAAGAGCTGGTGCGTGAAAACAGCAGCCTGAAAGAACAACAGCATGTCTGGCAGGAGCGTTTGCACGCGCTGCTGGGCAAAATGGAAGAAGTGTAATTCCGCTTCCGACAAAACAGAACGGGCGCCTCAGGCGCCCGTTTTACTATCTACCGGCTGGATTATTCAATATCCAGCGGGTCTTCGGAGAGAATGATGCCGGTGTTGTCGGCATACAGATGATCGCCGGAGAAGAAGGTCACGCCACCAAAATTGACGCGCACATCGCTTTCGCCAATGCCTTCTCCCGCGGAGCCAGCCGGGATGGCGGCAATCGCCTGGATGCCAATATCCAGCTCTTCCAGATCGTCCACCTGACGCACCGCGCCGTAAACCACAATGCCTTCCCACTCGTTTTGCAGCGCAAGACGAGCCAGTTCCGCATCAATCAGCGCGCGACGTACCGAACCACCGCCGTCTACCAGCAGGACTCGACCACGGCCATTCTCTTCGAGCAGATCGTACAGCAACCCGTTGTCCTCGAAACATTTCACCGTGATGATTTGCCCACCAAATGACGAGCGGCCACCAAAGTTAGAGAACAACGGCTCAACGACGTTGACCTCTTCCTGGTAGATGTCACAAAGCTCAGAAGTATCGTATTTCATAGGATTAAGGTTCATTTGCTGCAGGAGTTGTCAGTATATCGCGTTCTGTTAACTGTTGGCAAAATCATCAATTGTTAATTGATATTTGTCAGTCATCACGCGACGGTACTGAGGACGACGCCCAGAGCAAACAGCAAATTCGTCAGCAACGCGGCTTTGACGGTGCGTTCCAGCATCGGGCGCATCGCCACGGGATCTTGCTCCCGCAGGACATAGGCAGCCTGCTTGAGCAGAAGCGGCGCAGCCAGAACAAACAGCCATCCCCACAGGCTCTTGAGCCAGATAAGGTTAAACAGGGCGAGGCAGGCCAAAGAACCGATCAGCAGAGCAGCATGATAACGGCGTGCAACAGTGGGGCCCAGGCGCACGGCGAGCGTACTTTTACCGTTTTCACGGTCACTGTCGATATCACGTAGGTTATTGATATTCAGTACGGCCGTTGCGAGCAGACCGCAGGCGGTAGCGGGCAGAATAACCAGCGGTGCGAGTGAATGAGCCTGCAGGTACCAGGTCCCTGCGACGCTAATCCAACCGAAGAACACCAGCACAGAAATATCCCCCAGCCCCATATAACCGTAAGGGCGGGTGCCGACGGTGTAGGTAATGGCGGCGACGATAGACATTACGCCAAGCAGCAGGAAGCCCATGAAATCAGCAAAAGTGTGACAGGCGAGGGCGACCAGCGACAGTCCCGACAGACAAATGAGGATGACGGTGATGACCAGCGCACGTTTCATCTGAGCCTGAGTAATCATCCCTTTCTGCATCCCACGCAGCGGCCCAATGCGATCCTCTTTATCGCTGCCTTTAACCGCATCGCCGTAGTCATTGGCGAGATTAGACAGGATTTGCAAAAGGCCGGCGGTCAACAGCGCCAGCAGCGCCACGGCGGGGTCAAATACGCCTTGCCAGTAGGCCAGGGCTGAACCGCAGACGATTGAAGCAAACGCCAGAGGCAGCGTGCGTGGGCGAAGGCTTTCCAGCCAGGCCTGGGTGACACTTGTAGATTGCGAATCGCTCATTATTTGGTTGCCAGTTTAGATAAAAAAAATGGAGGGCATAAGCCCTCCATTTCAAATGAAGAAAATGCGTTAGCCGGATTATAGGATAAAACGGCTCAGGTCTTCATCTGCAACCAACTCATCCAAATGTTTGCCAACATATTCGGCATCGATCAGGATGGACTGGCCATCTAACTCGCTGGCGTCATAGGAGATATCTTCCATCAGACGTTCAAGGACGGTGTGAAGGCGACGAGCACCGATGTTTTCGGTTGATTCGTTCACCTGCCAGGCCGCCTGAGCAATACGACGGATACCGTCCTCGGTAAAGTCGATGTTCACGCCTTCGGTTGCCATCAGCGCTTTGTACTGTACGGTCACGGAAGCGTTAGGTTCGGTCAGGATGCGCTCGAAATCGTCCACGGTCAGCGCCTGCAGCTCAACGCGGATAGGCAAACGCCCCTGCAGCTCAGGAATCAGGTCTGACGGGCTGGCAACCTGGAATGCGCCGGAAGCGATGAACAGGATGTGGTCAGTTTTCACCATGCCGTGCTTGGTGGATACGGTGCAGCCTTCTACCAGCGGCAGCAGGTCACGCTGTACGCCTTCGCGGGATACATCCGGGCCGGAACTGTTGCCGCCGCGTTTACAAATTTTGTCGATTTCGTCGATAAACACGATCCCGTGCTGCTCAACCGCGTCGATGGCGTCCTGTTTCAGCTCTTCCGGGTTCACCAGCTTCGCCGCTTCTTCTTCCACCAGCAGCTTCATCGCATCTTTGATTTTCAGCTTACGTGGTTTCTGCTTTTGGCCGCCGAGGTTCTGGAACATGGACTGCAGCTGACTGGTCATCTCTTCCATGCCAGGAGGTGCCATGATTTCTACGCCCATCGGCGCAGCGGCGAGATCGATTTCGATCTCTTTATCATCCAGTTGCCCTTCGCGCAGTTTCTTGCGGAACGACTGGCGAGCTGCAGAAGGTTCCTG
Organism: Cedecea sp. NFIX57; assembly: GCF_900177785.1. Lineage (NCBI taxonomy): Bacteria > Pseudomonadati > Pseudomonadota > Gammaproteobacteria > Enterobacterales > Enterobacteriaceae > Cedecea > Cedecea sp. NFIX57. The sequence goes on from NZ_FXAS01000024.1 coordinate 45,684, forward strand.
CTGGGCTTCCGCCTGGCCCCAGTTGTTCTTCGCCGGCGGGATCAGCACGTCGAGAATGCGCTCTTCGGCCATCTCTTCAGCGCGGTAGCGGTTCTTCTCGATAGACTGCATGCGTACCATTTTGACTGCGGCATCGGTCAGATCGCGGATAATAGAATCCACCTCTTTACCCACATAGCCGACTTCGGTGAATTTGGTCGCTTCAACTTTGATGAACGGCGCATTGGCCAGTTTTGCCAGGCGGCGGGCAATTTCGGTTTTACCCACGCCGGTCGGGCCGATCATCAGAATGTTTTTAGGGGTAACTTCATGGCGCAGCTCTTCATCAAGCTGCATACGGCGCCAGCGGTTACGTAAGGCGATAGCGACGGAGCGCTTAGCGTTGTCCTGGCCGATAATGTGTTTATTCAGCTCGCTAACAATTTCGCGTGGGGTCATTTCAGACATGGGAGATCCTTACGCTTTAGACGGTAATTCTTCGATGGTATGGAAGTGGTTGGTATAAACGCAGATATCACCTGCAATATCCAACGCTTTCACAGCGATATCGCGCGCGCCCATTTCGGTATTTTCCAGAAGGGCACGGGCTGCGGCCTGGGCGTACGGGCCGCCGGAGCCAATGGCAATCAGATCGTTTTCAGGCTGGATGACATCGCCGTTACCGGTGATGATCAGCGACGCGCTTTCGTCGGCCACGGCCAGCAGTGCTTCAAGCTTGCGCAGCATGCGGTCGGTACGCCAGTCCTTCGCCAGCTCAACAGCGGCTTTCACCAGGTGACCCTGATGCATTTCCAGCTTGCGCTCAAACAATTCGAACAGCGTGAAGGCATCCGCAGTGCCGCCGGCAAAGCCTGCGATCACTTTATCGTTGTACAGGCGACGTACTTTTTTGACGTTACCTTTCATGACGGTATTACCCAGCGTGGCCTGGCCATCGCCGGCAATAACCACATGGCCGTTACGACGTACACTTACTATTGTTGTCACGATCGGACCCCTTTTGCATCAGCTAAACAGGAGCCCTGCGCGGTGCGCAGGGCCTAATGCCATTATAAATGGGGGGCAATTTTGGGGTTTCAACCCCCGGCAGCAAGACGAATACAGCTGGTATGTCCAGCCATCTTCAGCCGATTGATGGTGCCATCGGCATTGTCTTTACCTTTGATTGGCCCAATGACGACGCGGTTCCAGCCGTTATTGGTGGTAATGCGGGAATCAAAGCCTTCAAACGCCAGCTGAGCACGAACGGTTTCCGCCTGCTCGCTGCCTTTAAACGAACCACACTGCACCATCCAGCGTTTTTCGTCTTTTTTCTCCTGAGCAGCAGGAGCCTGCTTAGCCACTTCTGGCTCACGCGTAATTGGCGCTGGCTGCACTTCACGCTGAACCGGTTTGGTTTGCTGTGGCGCTTTTTGCTGGCTGTGCGGTGGCGTTTGCAGCAGATCCTGATAAGGCTGCTGATTATTTGCCGTAGAGGTTTTCGGCTGTTGCTGCTGCACGGTTTTTGGCTGCTGATAAGGCTGCGTGGTTTGCTGCGTATTGCGCGGCTGCTGGTATGGCTGTTCCGCTACACGCTGCTGCACCCGTGGCTGCTGCGTTTGTGTATTCCACTGCTGCTGTTGTACAGGTTGAGTTTGCTGCACAATCTGTTTCTGGCGCTGCAGCGTTTGCTGGCGCTGGGCAGGGGTTTGCTCATTCCATGGGACTTCATTCAGCTGCGTAGGCTGCTGGCGCATATCCGCCTGCATTTGCTCCAGCAACTGACGCTGTTCGTTGGTCAGCTGGCTTTGGTTCATGACTTCGCCGCCGGCGGTAGGTTCGGTAGGCGCACGGACGCCGGGCTGGCGGTTTTCCAGCTCTTTAATATAACGCCAGCGCTCTTCCGGTTTTGGCGGCAAACCATTGCCGGTCACTTTGTGGCCAGGGAGCGCGTCAATCTCTTCTTTCTTATGGTGAGTAATAAAGTAAAGAGCACCGACAAAGGCCACCACGACTGCGGCCGCAATGGCAACCATCGTCGGAGAGACGGAGGGCAGACTACGTTGCTTTTTGCGGGGTGTACTTTTTTTGCGCCGCGTCCCTGCCGATTGCCCGCGGCTTACATAATCTCGTTGTGCCACTATCGTTTCGCTGTCTTTATTCGTTTATCAGTCCGCCATGTTACTTAAGGGGCGGGGCTTTGACCAGTTTATGCAGTCTTAAAAACGGCTCAATTTCTGCTGCCGGGCGCGGCGGTGCTGCCTCGCTCAATAAGATCGCAGTCCAGCAGGCGTGAACCGCTGTTAACGTTTTGGCCGTTCATGTTGTCCAGCAATAGCAGCATAGCTTCCTTACCAATATCGAAACGGGGTTGCGCGACGGTGGTGAGGGGCGGGTCACAGAACTGCGACAGGGCAATGTCGTCGAAGCCCATAATCGATAAATCTTCCGGCACTTTAAGCCCGCTGCGTTTCGCCTGAGAAAGCGCACCCAGCGCCATTACGTCACTATGGCAGAAAATAGCCGTTGGGGGTTCGGGCAGAGCAATAAGCTGTGCCAGTGCTGCGGCGCCTGCTTCATAGGTAAAATCGCCGCGCGCAATATAGTGAGGATCGACGACGATACCGTTGCGGCGAAGCGCCTGAACGTATCCCTGTAAGCGATAATGGCAAAGCGGCATTTCTTCAGGCCCGGCAATACAGGCGATGCGCTGATGCCCCAGCTCTTGCAGATAGTAAACGGCGTTAAAGGCGGCGGTCAGATTGTCGATATGCACCGTGGGCAGTTCCAGCTCAGGGGCAAACTCATTGGCCATGACCATCGGCGGCAGGTTGCGTTGCTCTTCTTTGCTGGCGTCAAACGGCAGGCGTGAGCCCAGCAGCAGCATGCCATCAATTTGTTTGGTGATGATCAGGTCGATGAAGGTTTTTTCCTGCTGATTTTGGTGGGCGCAATCGCCAATCAGCACGAGATAGCCGTGTGAAGCTGCGGTGACTTCAATCCCGCGAATGATTTCGCTGAAAAACGGATCGCAGATATCCGGCACGATGACCAGAATAGTGCGTGATTCGCTGCGCTTGATGTTACGCCCCAGAGAATGTGGCAAATACCCCACTTCAATCGCCGCCTGTTCCACGCGATTACGGGTGCTTTGTGAAACTTTGTCCGGGTTCATTAAGGCGCGGGATACCGTTGCAGTAGACACTTTTGCCTGCACGGCGACATCTTTCATGGTGGCATTCACCACCGGTTTCTTCGGCTTCACTTCTTCTCCTCACATGCACGCCGCTATCGTCAACACTCCTGTGTGTCTGACAGTCATCACATTCTTAGCAGAAGTTGGCTGTAAGCGGTTACAAATTTTTCATAAGAAATGTGATGAGTATTAGATTTTTCGATCGGCTTCGCATAACCAGCCCGATTGTGCTACCCGTCGATAGGGTCGACATCCAGCATCCACTTCACTTTCCGGGCTTCAGGCAGCGTGTTGACCAGCGTGAGCGAGTGGCTGACCAGCTTTTGCAGGCGCCCGCGCGATGGGTGCTGCAGCAAGATTTGCCAGCGAAAACGCCCGCCGCGTTTGGGCTGCAGCGAAGGGACTGGCCCCATGATCCAGAGCTGCTCATCGCGCAGCGGGCTGGCTTCCAGCAGATTACGTAACTGCTGCAAAAATAGCGGTGCCTGGTGGTTGTTCTGATCTTCGGCCCGGATCAACACATGGCTGGTATACGGCGGCAAAAATACCGTTTGGCGCTCGTTCAATGCCTGACTGGAAAACGCATCGTAGCCTTTGGTCAGCAGCGTTTGCAGCAAAGGGTGTTCAGGATGGTGCGTTTGCAGCAGGACTTCACCTTGCTTACCGGCTCGGCCCGCCCGGCCAGAAACCTGGACGTAGAGCTGGGCAAAGCGTTCGGCGGCACGGAAATCTGCTGAGAAAAGCGCGCCGTCTACATCAAGTAAGGCGACCAGCGTGACATCAGGGAAGTGGTGGCCTTTAGCCAGCATCTGGGTGCCGATAAGAATACGTGCGCCGCCCCGGTGCACTTCGGCCAACTGTTGTTCCAGCGCGCCTTTACGGCTGGTGGTATCGCGGTCGATACGAGAAATCGGTACGTTCGGGAACAGCGGCTCAAGGCTGTGTTCAAGCTGTTCAGTCCCCATTCCTACTGGAACCAGATGTGTGGAACCGCACTGTGGGCACTGCTGCGGGATCGCGCGCTGGCTGTCGCAATGGTGGCAGCGCAGGTGGCGCTGGCCCTGGTGCAGCGTGTAGTAATGATCGCACCTTGCGCATTCCGCAATCCAGCCGCATTCGTGGCAGAGCAGGGCAGGAGCGAAGCCGCGGCGGTTGAGGAAAAGGATCACCTGGTTATCTGCGGCAAGATGTTCGCCGATCTTTTTAATAAGTGCAGGGGCTAAACCTGCTTTGAGCTGCTGCCCTTTCAGATCGACAACCTGCTGATGAGCCGGGCGCGCGTTTCCGGCTCTTTTGGTCAGGCGTAACTGGCGATATTTTCCCACCTGAACATTGTGCAGGGTTTCTAATGCTGGCGTTGCCGAGCCGAGAATGATCGGAATGTTTTCAGCATGTGCCCGGTAAACAGCTAAATCGCGAGCGTGATAACGCCAGCCTTCTTGCTGTTTATAGGAACTGTCATGCTCCTCATCGATGACGATGACGCCGAGACGACAGAACGGCGTGAACAGAGAGGAGCGGGTACCAATGACGATGGCTGCCTCACCGCTGCGTGCTTTTAGCCACACGCTGAGCCTTTCGCTGTCATTCAGCCCGGAGTGCAGGACTTCAACCGGCGCGTTAAAGCGCTCCCGGAAGCGGGCGATAGTTTGCGGAGTCAGGCCAATTTCCGGCACCAGCACTAAAGCCTGCTTGCCCTGCGCCAGCACATTTTCAAGCACGCTGAGGTAAACCTCAGTTTTGCCGGAACCCGTGATGCCGGCGAGCAGCCAGGCGGAGAAATGGTCTGATTCACTGTGGATAGCCCCTACGGCGGTAGCCTGTTCCGTATTCAGCCGCAACCGTTCACCGGCCACGGCATAGTTTACCCGCCAGTCTTCTTCCGCAGGCGCCGCGCTTTTTAAATCACACAGGCCTTTTGTTCTCAGCGCCTGTAACCCAGGCTCACTGATTTCCAGCTCGCCAATTTGATGCCGCCAGACAATATTGTGCCGCAATGCCGCCAGCGCCTGCTGCTGCTTAGGCGCGCGTTTGAGGCTGTTCAGGTCAACGGCTTTGCCTTCTTCCGTAGCAAACCAGTACCAGAGCGGAGCATGGTGCGCAGGTTTTCCCTGGCGCAGAAGGATTGGCAGAGCGTGAAAGAGCACTTCGCCAATTGGGTGGTGATAATATTCCGCTGCCCACAGCAGTACGCGCCAGAGTGACGGCGTGAACAGCGAACTGCCATCGAGAACTTCGCCAACGGGTTTGAGTTTTTCCAGCGGCAAATCGCTCGACTGGCTGACCGACATGACGATACCGACAGCTTCGCGTTGCTTGCCAAACGGCACCTGCACGCGGCAGCCCGCGCTAACCTGCACGCCTTCTGGCAGCAGATAGTCGAAGGTACGGGCCAGCGGAACCGGCAGTGCAACGTGGGCTACGGGCATGAAAGCATCCAGGCTGAAAAAAATGACGTATTAGTGTACACTGTGCGCTTGCAAAATTGCGGATCAGTTTGCACCGGGTGAGCAATTTCTGTATGATTCGCCGCCTTTGATGCGCAGTTTTGGTATCAAAAAACCTAATTTATTAACATCGCGTGGTGTCTGGCGTTAGGGCTGGAAGAGCGACGCGGCCTTTACCGAGGTTTACCATGAAAAAAGATATCCATCCTAAATACGAAGAAATTACTGCAAACTGCTCTTGCGGTAATGTTATCAAGATCCGCTCCACCGTAGGTCACGATCTGAACCTGGACGTATGTGGTCAGTGCCACCCGTTCTACACTGGTAAACAGCGTGATGTTGCTACCGGCGGCCGTGTTGATCGCTTCAACAAGCGCTTCAGCGTACCAGGCGCGAAAAAATAAGTTTCGCACTCTGGAAAGAGAAAGGCGCCTGAAGGCGCCTTTTTTGTGTTTGTTGATTGGCCCTTTACCGACTACGAGCCTGCTTTTGTGTGTAAAGCTGCTTGTCTGCGCGATGAATTGCATCGTTGATGTCTTCGCTGGCCTGAGAAAGAGTGACGCCATAGCTCACGGATAAAATAAAGTCCTCAGAGAAAGTGGCCAGCGTACGGTTTATCCGTTGCATTATTTTCTCTGCTATCGGCAATGCCAACTTGTTGAAAATAATGCAAAATTCATCACCGCCCAGGCGAATAATGTAATCGCTGTTTTTACGCGTATTCTTTTTGAGTGTTTCACTTATAAAAATAAGCGCCTTATCCCCCATATCATGTCCATAGGTATCATTGATTTTTTTAAATTTGTTGCAATCGAAGACGGCAATGGTTTTTTCATGATCTTTATTCAGCTTGATATGTCTTAACAGTTTTCTGTTGTACACGGAAGTTAAGCTGTCGCACATATTCTCGTTGGTGTTGTTATTCATGAATATGTAGGTGATTATGCCAATAAGTATGGATGACAAGGCATTAATTAAAATATATTGTTTTGTTTTTTCTAATATAAAATGACGCAGGCTTATAGAAGCATGAACAGTATATTTTTTGGATAGTGGGAATGATCCTATTTTGAATGAATAGTCTTGATTGCCAACAAAGAAAACACTTCTTTTTGTATCGCTAGATGTGAGTTTAGCTGAAATATACTTGCTTTTATTATCTTTTAGGGTTCGCGTTAAAATTGCCCTAAGATCGTCAATATTATAATCATAGGTTAAGGCACCAACCACCTTAGCCGAATTGGGTTTGCTGAGATCGTAAACATAGCTAATCACGCTATAGGTGCACTTTTTAGTAACGGCATCTTTATAAAATTCAGTGCTGGTGGTGCCTTTTTTAGTGGTGTCACTGATAAATTTTCTATCAATATAGTCGGGCATTTCACCAAAAAAAACATTGGCGTGAAAAACATCTGGGTTATATTTGTACTGATTGAGCGGAAGCTTTTCTTTGCTATAGAAAAAATCATCATTAATAGAGTAAAAGTAATGACGTCTTTGGCTATAGGGATCGTCAAATTTATAGCGTTCAAAAATATAATCAATGCTTGTGGCTAGTTTTACCTGTTGCTCATTTGGTGGGGATATTGATTCAAACGTCCCTAATATAGATGAGTTACAAGTGTTATGGTCAGTGTTTACGCCATATAAATGATAGTGACTATCATAATGACTTGAGGGGAGAGGGATGTGCTGATTTTTCATCCTTAGGTAGCGAATGGAAACTGAATCAGCAATTTTTTCGTTAATATTAAAGTTATCAATTAAAACGGTGGTAAAATTATTAAAGCTTTTGTGCAGCGAAAGCCTCTCTTGCTGAAATAGATAGGCGGTAATAAGAGATGATGAAAGGAGAAACAATATCACGGACAAAGAAGTGCCAATAATAATATTTTTTCTTTTCATAAATATCCCTCTTTTTTAGTTTCATTAATGATACTAACTGTGGCGCAAGAGGTGATGATCATTTGTAAGTTATAGAAGTGTGTAAAAAATGCAGTATGATAAAAAACTATCGTAAATGTTGATTTTTTTGTTTTGTTTTTTGTGACGGAGCTATATCAACAATAAACGAGAGTGTCAGGTTAACAATAATGCATGCCCATAAGGGAGTAGAGTTAGCTAAAATAGGCTGATGTATTCAGTTACAAATTATTATCAGGCAAAGAAAATAACAGGATTATTAACAATTGAATGACTCACTGATAACCAGTGCAGGGGCTATCAGTTTTAAGGCGCCCTGAGGCGCCTTAATGTCTGACTTAATATTCCCACGTATCCGGATCGATCCCCAGTTCACGCATGATGACCTTAGCATCTTCCGGGATTTCATCGCTGCGCTCTTTACGCAGGTCAGCATCGTTCGGCAGCGGCTGGCCGGTGAAGGCGTGCAGAAAAGCCTCGCACAGCAGTTCACTGTTGGTCGCATGACGCAGGTTATTCACCTGGCGACGCGTGCGCTCGTCGGTGAGGATCTTCAACACTTTCAGAGGAATGGAAACCGTAATTTTCTTTACTTGTTCACTCTTCTTACCGTGCTCAGCGTAGGGGCTGATATATTCGCCGCTCCATTCAGCCATGAGATACCTTAATCCTCTTAATCTATGAAAACGTGCCAAAGCCGGGTAAATCCGCGGCGTTGACGATTATCTCTTGTAGTGTACAGCACAGGATAACCCTTTCCTGAGCGCGAAACTCAGACATATACACTCTAAAACGCATAATTTTAACGGCTATTTGCCTTTTGCTCAATCTATACGCAAAGAGGTTTAGATGTCCAGATGTATTGACGTCTATACTGCGGTTGTTTACTCTGAGGCCTGACTTTTATTCGACCAGCAAGGATCGGACATACAATGACGCGTAAACAGGCAACCATCGCAGTTCGTAGCGGTTTGAATGATGACGAGCAATACGGCTGCGTCGTTCCACCTATCCACCTCTCCAGCACCTATAACTTTACCGGCTTTAATGAACCGCGTGCCCATGACTATTCACGCCGGGGTAACCCAACGCGCGACGTAGTACAACGGGCGTTAGCGGAACTGGAAGGCGGTGCTGGGGCAGTCATGACCAATACCGGCATGTCGGCCATTCACCTGGTCACCACCGTATTCCTGAAACCTGGCGATCTGCTGGTGGCGCCTCACGACTGTTATGGGGGCAGCTACCGCCTGTTCGATAGTCTGGCAAAACGTGGGGCTTATCGCGTTTTATTCGTCGATCAGAACGATGAAGAAGCTTTAAACTCTGCGCTGGCTGAAAAACCAAAGCTGGTTCTGGTAGAAAGTCCAAGTAATCCATTGTTGCGCGTCGTGGATATTGCGAAAATCTGTGCCGCAGCGCGTGAAGCGGGTGCGATCAGCGTGGTGGACAATACCTTCCTGAGCCCGGCACTGCAAAACCCGCTGGCGCTGGGAGCCGATCTGGTTCTGCACTCGTGCACCAAGTATCTCAACGGCCATTCGGACGTGGTTGCTGGCGTGGTGATTGCAAAAGATCCGGCCACGGTCACCGAACTGGCATGGTGGGCGAATAACATTGGCGTCACCGGTAGCGCATTTGACAGCTACCTGCTGTTGCGTGGCCTGCGCACTCTGTCGCCGCGTATGGAAGTGGCTCAGCGTAATGCTCAGGCCATTGTTGAGTTTCTCAAGCAGCAACCGTTGGTGAAAAAGCTGTATCATCCTTCACTGCCGGAAAACCAGGGCCACGAGATTGCCGCCCGCCAGCAAAAAGGGTTTGGCGCGATGCTAAGCTTTGAGCTGGACGGTGACGAGCAAACGCTGCGCCGTTTCCTGGGGGCGCTGTCGCTGTTTACCCTGGCGGAATCGCTGGGGGGCGTGGAAAGCTTGATTTCTCACGCCGCAACCATGACCCATGCGGGCATGGCGCCGGAGGCGCGGGCCGCCGCCGGAATTTCTGAGACGCTGCTACGCGTTTCAACAGGTATAGAAGATAGTGAAGATTTAATTGCCGATCTGGAAAATGCCTTCCGGGTCGCTGCCGAGGGGTAAGCATGAGTGTTTCAGCACCAGCAGGGACGCCGGTTCGTCAACTGCACAAGTTTGGGGGCAGCAGTCTTGCCGATGTGAAATGTTACCTGCGCGTGGCGGGTATCATGACCGAATATTCCAGACCGGGTGACATGATGGTGGTTTCGGCCGCCGGCAGTACCACTAACCAGTTGATTAACTGGCTCAAGCTGAGCCAGAGTGACAGGCTTTCCGCGCATCAGGTGCAGCAAACGCTGCGCCGCTATCAGAGCGATTTGATCAGCGGCCTGCTGCCGCCGGAAGTGGCCGATGGCCTGATTGCCGGGTTTATCCACGACCTTGAGCGCCTTGCTGTTCTGCTCGACGGCAAAATGACCGATGCCGTTTATGCCGAAGTGGTTGGCCATGGGGAAGTGTGGTCGGCGCGTTTGATGGCCGCTGTGCTGAATCAGCAGGGCGTTGAAGCCGCCTGGCTGGATGCCCGTGATTTTATGCGCGCTGAACGTGCGGCTCAGCCACAGGTTGACGAAGGCCGTTCCTGGCCGCTGCTGCAAAACTTGCTTGCCCAGCACCCGAATAAACGCCTGGTCGTGACCGGCTTCATCTGCAGCAACGAAGCAGGTGAAACTGTTCTGCTGGGACGTAACGGTTCTGACTATTCAGCGACGCAGATTGGTGCGCTGGCTGGGGTTTCTCGCGTAACTATCTGGAGCGATGTGGCTGGGGTTTACAGCGCCGATCCGCGTAAAGTGAAAGATGCCTGCCTGTTGCCTCTGCTGCGTCTGGATGAAGCCAGCGAGCTGGCTCGTCTCGCCGCGCCGGTACTGCACGCCCGTACATTACAGCCTGTCTCCGGCAGCGATATCGATCTGCAACTGCGCTGCAGCTACTCGCCAGAGCAAGGTTCGACCCGCATTGAACGCGTTCTGGCGTCCGGCACGGGTGCCAGAATTGTGACCAGTCACGACGATGTTTGCCTGATTGAATATCAGGTGCCGTCGCATCAGGATTTCAAGCTGGCGCAAAAAGAGCTGGATCTGATCCTCAAGCGTGGTCAGGTGCGTCCGCTGTCGATTGGCGTGCATCCCGACCGTAATCTGCTGCAGCTTTGCTACACCTCCGAAGTCGCGAACAGCGTGCTGCAACTTCTCCAGAATGCCAGTTTGCAAGGCGAGCTTCGCCTGCGTGAAGGCCTGGCGCTGGTGGCAATGGTCGGGGCCGGTGTTTGCCGCAACCCACTGCATAGCCACCGCTTCTGGCAGCAGTTGAAAGATCATCCCGTGGAGTTTATCTGGCAGTCGGAAGACGGCATTAGCCTGGTGGCTGTGCTGCGCGTAGGCCCAACGGAAAGCCTGATTCAGGGGCTACACAAGTCGCTGTTTCGTGCGGAGAAGCGTATTGGTCTGATGCTGTTCGGCAAAGGCAACATCGGTTCCCGCTGGCTTGAGCTGTTTGCCCGCGAACAGGAAATTCTCTCCGCCCGTACCGGGTTTGAATTTGTGCTGGCTGGCGTGGTGGACAGCAGCCGTAGCTTGCTGAATTACGAAGGCCTGGATGCCAGTCGCGCACTGGCTTTCTTCAATGATGAGGCCGTTCAGCAGGACGAAGAGTCGCTGTTCCTGTGGATGCGGGCTCATCCGTATGATGATTTAGTGGTACTGGACGTGACCGCCAGCGAGCAGCTCGCCGATCAATACCTGGACTTCGCCAGTCATGGCTTCCATGTGATCAGCGCCAACAAGCTTGCCGGCGCGGGGAACGGCCAGAAGTATCGCCAGATTCGTGATGCGTTTGAGAAAACGGGCCGGCACTGGCTGTATAACGCCACGGTGGGCGCAGGGCTGCCGGTTAACCATACGGTTCGCGACCTGCGCGACAGCGGCGATGCTATTCTGGCTATCAGCGGTATTTTCTCGGGGACGCTTTCATGGCTGTTCCTGCAGTTTGATGGCACCGTACCGTTTACTGAACTGGTTGATCAGGCCTGGCAACAGGGGCTAACCGAGCCGGATCCGCGCGTTGACCTGTCAGGTAAAGACGTCATGCGTAAGCTGGTGATCCTGGCCCGCGAAGCGGGTTATGACATCGAGCCGGATCAGGTTCGCGTGGAATCCCTGGTGCCTGCAGGTTGTGAAGGCGGTTCCATCGACCACTTCTTTGAAAATGGTGATGAGCTGAACGAGCAAATGCTGCAGCGGCTTGAGGCCGCGCAGGAGATGGGACTGGTGCTGCGTTATGTGGCCCGGTTTGATGCGAACGGCAAGGCGCGCGTAGGGGTTGAAGCCGTGCGGGCAGAGCATCCGCTGGCCGCTCTGCTACCGTGTGACAACGTCTTTGCGATTGAAAGTCGCTGGTACCGTGACAACCCGCTGGTGATCCGTGGGCCTGGTGCCGGTCGCGATGTTACCGCCGGGGCCATCCAGTCCGATCTGAACCGTCTGGCACAATTGCTGTAGTTTCTTGCCCGCACTCTCTTACTTCGTGAGAGAGTGCGCTTGTCTGTACGTCTTTTTCTCAGCTTCTCCTGAAAAAAATTCATCTTATGTGAGAATTCCTCCACATTTTGTGGTGACATTTTCATTGACGGCTTTCGCCTTTTCGGTCATCTTTCTATCTGGACGTCTAAACGTCTGGATAGCAATAGAACGCCACCACACGATAACGATGCGATTGACGAGGTAAGGGTATGAGCTTTTTTCACGCGAATCAGCGGGAAGCGCTGAACCAGAGTCTGGCCGAAGTGGCCGGGCATATTCATGTTTCCTTTGAATTTTTCCCGCCGCGCAGCAGTGAAATGGAACAAACCCTGTGGAAGTCTATCGACAGACTGAGCATCCTGAAGCCAACATTTGTTTCTGTGACCTACGGGGCAAACTCCGGCGAGCGTGACCGTACCCACAGCATTATCAAAGGCATCAAAGAGCGTACCGGCCTTGAAGCGGCCCCGCATCTGACCTGCGTCGATGCAACACGTGATGAACTGCGCTCGATTGCGCAGGACTACTGGAACAACGGCATTCGCCATATCGTTGCGCTGCGGGGTGACCTGCCGCCTGGCAGCGGTAAGCCGGATATGTATGCTTCTGACCTGGTCGGGCTGCTCAAAGATGTGGGTGACTTCGATATTTCCGTTGCGGCCTACCCGGAAGTCCATCCCGAAGCCAAAAGCGCCCAGGCGGATTTGCTCAGCCTTCGTCGTAAAATTGAAGCCGGCGCTAACCGCGCGATCACTCAATTCTTCTTTGATGTTGAAAGCTATCTTCGTTTCCGCGATCGCTGTGCGGCCACAGGCATTGATGTTGAGATTATCCCGGGCATTTTGCCGGTCTCAAACTTCAGACAGGCGAAGAAATTTGCCGATATGACTAACGTGCGTATTCCGTCGTGGATGGCGCAAATGTTTGAAGGCCTGGATAACGATGCTGAAACCCGTCAACTGGTGGGCGCGAATATCGCCATGGATATGGTGAAAATCCTGAGCCGGGAAGGCGTGAAGGATTTCCACTTCTATACGCTGAACCGGGCGGAAATGAGCTATGCGATCTGCCACACTTTAGGCGTTCGACCAAAGCTGTAGACATTGATTTCACATAAAAAAAGCCCCGTTCATAAGTGAGCGGGGCTTTTTGCTTTATGGGCTAAGAGCGTTACTGATTACTGCCGCTATCGCCGTAAGGCAGTGAATCGTAATCCCGCAGCGCATTTTTCTCATACGGGTTGCCAATCCAGCGGGTCGCTTCGACAAACTGCGGGCTGGCGATGGCTCGCGTCGCGTCGTAGCCGTCATAGCTTAAACCGGCCAAATCAGACCAGGTATGAATCAGTTCTGAGCTGCTGTATTTGCGGTTTATATCTCCCGAGAAGTCACGCGGGTGGGCCTGCTGCCAGGTCGGTGACGTCCAGACGATGAACGGGATGGTGTACATATGACGCGTTGGGTTGCTTTCGTTACGGCCCTGGGTCTGGTGCGGCGGCGTGTCGTAAACCTCTTCCCCGTGATCGGAGAAATAAAGCAGGAAACCGTTAGGATCGCTGGCCTTGTAGTCTTTGATCAGCGTGGAAACCACGTGGTCGTTAAACAGGTTGGCGTTATCGTAGCTGTTGTAGGATTCTTGCTGATCTTTCGTTAGCCCTGCCGGTAAATCGTCCGTTTTACCATCAAACTTGTTCCAGTTTTCAGGGTAGCGGAAGTCGTACCGAATGTGCGTGCCGAGCAGGTGCACGATAATGAATTTCTTCGGTGCAGGGTCGGCCAGAACCTCTTTAAACGGCGCGAGGACGTTAGTGTCGTATTCGCGTGCGCTCTGGGTACGCTGCTGATTCATATAGTATTGTTTGTCGGTCTGCTTTGAGAACACGGTCAGCATGGTGTTGCGTTCTGTCATGGTCTGCTGATTGGTGATCCAGAATGTTTTGTACCCGGCCTGCTTCATCAGGTTCATCAGCGAAGGCTTAGTCAGGTAGAGGTCAGGATCTTTCTCGTCGGCAAACGTAAGCGCCTGCTGCAGAATTTCAATGGTGTAAGGACGTGAAGTGACGACGTTATTAAACACCGTCATTTGCGGGTCAGTTTTATGCAGCTCATCCATTTCCGGCGTGGTCTGGCGATGGTAGCCGTAAAGGCTCATGCGGCCACGCTGTGTTGACTCCCCAATAACCAGCACCAACGTGCGCGGCGCGTTACCGGAAGTATCTTTCAGGTTAGCTAAAGGCGGCAGGGCATTGTTGGACGTTAGCAGGTTATTCAGGCTGTCCAGCTGCTGGCGGTATTCGGTATAGGCAACGATAAACTGCCAGGGTGCCGCAGGCTCAAGGCGAGAAGAAATGCTTGAGAACGAGTCGGCGATGCTGCGTTTATTGATAAGGCACTCTTTACCCACCGGATTCAACACAAGGCCAAACAGAATGGCGAATGACACCAGCCATCGCCACGGGTTTGGAATATAGACCGGGCGCAGGCGTGTCCAAAGAAAGATGGCGACCAGCGTATAGGCAAGCGTAATCAACAGCAGTTTCAGGCTGAAATACTGGCTCAGGTACTCGCTGGCCTCATTGGCGTTTGTTTCGAACATCACAAACAGGACGCTTTGTGAGAACTCCTGCCCGTAGACAACGTAATAACCCAGGGCGGCAACTGAGGCTGCCCAAAGGATAACGCCGATGACAGCGGCAATAATGCGTGTGCGCTGTGGGAACAGAAATACAGGAATGAACCACAGGGAGCTAAACAATAAGGAGTCACGAAGCCCCGTTGTACCGCTGTAGCCTGTCGTTAATATGGCAATCTGCAAAACCGAGGAAAAATACCAAAAGTAGAGTAAAACCCATCCAAGGGCTTTAATGCTGAACTTGCGTTCAGACTGTTTCAATGTGAAGTGCATACTCTTGCCTGTGCTATAAAATTATCATTAACCGTAATGAGAAAACCTTAAGTAAGCCTTAGTTATGAACGCTACGGTGGCTTGTACTCACGAAAAAAGCCACCCATTACTGGGTGACTTTTGCGCACAATATAGAAAATGTGTCGGAATAATGACAGCGTAATTTCAGGCTTGTTCCGGGGATATTTATGCGGCCAATACTTTTGGTTTTTTGTTGTTTATTTGTTGAAGATGGCGTGGGAAATAAACGTGTTAAGTACGCTTAATAGCGATGAGCGCTTTCACTGGTTAGAAATAAAAACCCCCGCATTTGCGGGGGCTTGATGAAGCTAAAAAGTCTTAGCCGGTATTACGCATCCCGGCGGCAACCCCAGCGATGGTGACCATCAAGGCTTGCTCTACTCGGGCATCAGGCTCTTCGCCTTTTTCTTCCGACTGGCGTGAGCGGTGCAGCAGTTCGGCCTGCAGGACGTTCAGTGGATCGGTATAGATATTACGTAGGGTAATGGACTCGGCAATCCACGGTAAATCTTCCATCAGGTGCGAGTCGTTGGCGATATCCAGCACGACTTTGATGTCGGCTTCCAGCTGGTCACGCAGCTGTTTACCCAGCTTCCACAGCTCAGGCTTCACCAGGCGCTGATCGTAGTATTCCGCCAGCCAAAGGTCGGCTTTGGCAAACACCATCTCCAGCATGCCGAGGCGAGTAGAGAAAAACGGCCAGTCGCGGCACATTGTTTCCAGCTCGCTTTGCTTGCCTTCTTCCACGACTTTCTGCAGCGCCGCACCTGCGCCCAGCCAGGCTGGCAGCATCAGGCGGTTTTGGGTCCAGGCGAAGATCCAAGGAATCGCACGTAAAGATTCTACCCCGCCGTTTGGACGACGTTTGGCTGGGCGAGAGCCCAACGGTAGTTTGCCCAGTTCCAGCTCCGGCGTGGCGGAACGGAAATACGGCACGAAGTCTTTGTTCTCGCGAATATAGCCGCGATACATCTCGCACGATGTCGCGGAAAGTGAGTTCATGATCTGAATCCACTCTTTCTTCGGCTCCGGCGGCGGCAGCAGGTTAGCTTCAAGAATCGCGCTGGTGTAGAGCGACAGGCTGCTGATGGTGATTTCCGGCAGGCCGTATTTAAAGCGAATCATCTCGCCTTGCTCGGTGACGCGCAGGCCGCCTTTCAGGCTTCCCGGCGGCTGAGAAAGCAGGGCTGCGTGGGCTGGCGCACCGCCGCGGCCGATGGAGCCGCCGCGCCCGTGGAATAACGTCAGGGCGATACCTGCTTTCTCGCAGGTTTTGATCAGCGCATCTTGTGCTTCGTACTGCGCCCAGGATGCAGCCATTACGCCTGCGTCTTTCGCCGAGTCGGAATAGCCAATCATCACCATCTGTTTGCCCTGGATAAAGCCACGGTACCAGTCGATGTTCAGCAACTGGGTCATGACGTCGTCGGCATTATTCAGGTCGTCGAGGGTTTCGAACAGCGGCGCAACCGGCAGGGCGAAGGTACAGCCCGCTTCTTTCAGCAGCAGGTGAACGGCCAGCACGTCGGACGGCGTTTTTGCCATCGAAATAACGTAGGCAGCAATGGAACCGCGTGGCGCTTCGGCCACCACTTTGCAGGTTTCCAGCACTTCCTGAGTGTCAGCGCTTGGTTCCCACTGACGAGGCAACAGAGGGCGCTTGGAGTTCAGTTCGCGGATCAGGAAGGCTTGTTTATCGGCCTCTGACCAGCTCTCGTAGTCGCCGATGCCAAGATAGCGGGTCATTTCGCCCAGCGCTTCGCTGTGGCGGGTGCTTTCCTGACGAATATCAATACGTACCAGAGGCACGCCGAAGCATTTCACGCGGCGCAGGGTGTCCAGCAACTGCCCGTTAGCAATGATGCCCATGCCGCAGGCCTGCAAGGATTGATAACAGGCGTAGAGCGGATCCCAAAGCTGCTCGTTTTGAATGAGCAGGCCTTCCGGCTTCGGCAGGCGCTGGCCTTTCAGTCGGGCTTCAAGCCAGGCCTGGGTGGAGAGCAGCTGCTGGCGCAGGCCTTTCATGATATGGCGGTAAGGTTCCTGTCCAGCATCTGGCCCTGCCAGTTCGCTAAGCTCTGCCGTGCATTCCACCATCGATAGTTCGGAAACCAGCACCGCAATATCGCGCAGGAACAGATCAGTGGCTTTCCAACGGCTGAGCAGCAGGACGTGGCGGGTGATGTCGGACGTTACGTTCGGGTTACCGTCACGGTCGCCACCCATCCAGGAGGTAAAGCGTACCGGAACGAAGTCCACCGGCAGCTTGTAATTCAAATTTTCTTCGAGCTGTTCGTTAAGCTCGCGCAGGTAGTTTGGCACCCCTTCCCAGAGGCTGTTTTCTACCACCGCAAAGCCCCATTTGGCTTCGTCGACCGGAGAAGGGCGATGCTTACGAATTTCGTCGGTATGCCATGCCTGAGCAACCAGCTGACGCAGGCGGCGCATGATCTGGTTGCGCTCGTAGTCGGCAAGATCGCTGTGGTCGAGCTGCTTAAGGCAGCTGTTTACTTCGACCAGTTTGTGAATCAGGGTACGGCGAGTGATCTCGGTAGGGTGAGCAGTGAGCACCAGTTCCAGAGAGAGAGACTCAACGGCTGCGCGAATGTCCGCTTCGCCAATGCCCGGCTGATTTTTCAGTTTTTGCAGCGTTTTAGCGATGACTTCCGGGTTGCTGGCCGCTTCGCCCGTCGCGGAGATGCTGTGGTACTGCTCTGCGGTGTTGGCAAGATTAAGAAACTGGCTAAAGGCGCGGGCGACGGGGAGCAGTTCATCATTTGAGAGGTTCTGCAGCGTGCTCAGCAGCTCCTGACGATTGGCTTCATTACCGGCGCGGGAGGACTTGGATAACTTACGGATCGTTTCTACGCGGTCGAGAATATTTTCCCCCAGCGCATCTTTGATGGTATCTCCGAGCAGTTTTCCGAGCATGCTGACATTACTTCGCAAAGCAGAATAGCGTTCGTTCATATGACTCCAGCCCAATCTATTATGTAACTTAATTTCACCCGTGAAGGTTCAACACCGCCTTTTATAAAGCCACGTCATAAACCATTCGTCAATTGCTACGAAATCGTTTCAGCAAACGAGGAAATGACGCGAATTTATGAAATTTAATTACCAACTTCGCTCATAAGCATTTCTTATAGGAATAGCGATTATTCCAGATTAAAAAGGGGGTAAAACCCCCTTTTACCGCGATTAATTAATGCCAGCAAAAATGATGCACTACCTGAGTAATTAACTCCCGGGTTGGCTTGATGAAGCGGGTATCAATGTATTCATCCGGCTGGTGCGCCTGGTTGATGGAGCCTGGACCAAGCACCAGCGTTGGGCACACAGTCTGGATAAATGGTGCTTCAGTGCAGTAGTTCACCACTTCCGTTTGCGCGCCGAGCAGTTTCTCAACGACCTGCACGAGCTGGTGGTCCGGCGGGCATTCGTAGCCTGGAATCGGCGGATGAAGTTCAGAGACCGTCAGGCGGCCAGGCCAGCACTGACTTACGGGTTCTAATGCTTCAGTCAGTAAACCGTTCAGATCGTTTAATGTCATGCCCGGCAGCGGGCGAATGTCCATGTGAAGTTCGCAACATGCACAAATGCGGTTTGCCGCGTCGCCGCCGTTAATGTGCCCGAGGTTGAGGGTTGGATACGGCACGGTGAAGGCATCATGGTGATAGCGATCTTTCAGCGTATTGCGCAGCGTGAGGATGTGGCCGATGGCATCATGCATCAGTTCAATGGCGTTGACGCCTCGCGCCGGATCGCTCGAGTGACCGGACTGCCCCAGAATACGAATGGCGTTAGACAAGTGGCCTTTGTGCGCGCGTACCGGCTGTAAAGATGTTGGCTCACCGATGATCGCGCAGTCCGGGCGCAGCGACGTTGTTTCAGCGAAATAGCGTGCGCCCGCCATGGTGGTCTCTTCATCGGCGGTTGCCAGAATGTAGAGCGGCTTTTTCAGGGTTGTCACATCCACGTCGCGCAGCGCATCCAGAATGAACGCGAAGAACCCTTTCATGTCGGCGGTACCCAGGCCGTAAAGCTTGTTGTCGTGCTCGGTCAGGGTAAACGGGTCTCGCGTCCAGCGGCCATCGTCGAACGGCACGGTATCGGTGTGCCCCGCCAGCAGCAGGCCGCCAGCCCCCTGGCCACTGCTCGCCAACATGTTGAATTTATTGCGAGTGCCGGGCACTGGCTGAATTTCGACGTTAAAACCGAGGTCGCGGAACCAGCCGGCCAGTAAATTGATTAAAGACTCATTGCTTTGATCCAGCGCGCTGTCGGTGGCGCTGATGGAAGGTGTCGCGATCAGGGCGCGGTAGATCTCGATAAAAGGCGGTAATTTCATCTTCACTGTTGACAGGCCTTAGGTTAGGATAGTATCAATATTCATGCATTAATTGTGAATAAAAATACAATAACGTTGAGCGTAAAGGAACAGTTAAGCGTTCCGGTGAATAAAAAACCACGCTAACGGACGTGGGTGAAAGCGTCAGGCTGGCACTCTGAGCAGACCGAAAAGACAAGGTGAACGACCCAGATGTTGAATACGCTGATTGTGGGTGCAAGCGGTTATGCAGGCGCAGAGCTTGTAAGCTATTTGAATCGCCATCCTGATATGAACATAACCGCTTTGACGGTTTCAGCGCAAAGTTCAGATGCAGGAAAATTGATATCTGATTTGCATCCGCAGTTAAAGGGCATTGTTGATCTGCCATTGCAGGCGATGTCCGACATCAGCGAGTTCAGCGAGGGCGTGGATGTGGTGTTCCTCGCCACCGCCCACGAAGTCAGCCACGACCTGGCCCCGCAGTTCCTGGCGGCAGGCTGCGTGGTGATCGATCTCTCCGGCGCGTTCCGCGTTAACGACCCGGCGTTCTATGAGCGTTATTACGGTTTTACTCACCAGCATCCTGATCTGCTGGAAAAAGCGGTTTATGGCCTGGCCGAATGGCAGGGCGCTGCGCTCAAAGAGAGCAATTTAATTGCCGTGCCGGGCTGCTACCCGACGGCGTCTCAGCTGGCGCTGAAGCCGCTGATCGACGCCGATCTGCTGGATTTGAACCAGTGGCCGGTGATCAACGCCACCAGCGGCGTCAGCGGTGCCGGGCGCAAGGCCGCGATTTCCAACAGCTTCTGCGAAGTCAGCCTGCAGCCTTATGGCGTGTTTAATCACCGTCATCAGCCAGAAATCGCCACCCATCTTGGCGCGCCGGTGATTTTCACCCCGCACCTCGGCAATTTCCCGCGTGGCATTCTGGCGACGATTACCTGCCGCCTGAAAGCTGGCGTTACACAGCAGCAGATCGCGGAGACGTTTACCCAGGCCTACGGCGACAAGCCGCTGGTTCGCCTGTACGAAAAAGGCGTGCCGGCGCTGAAAAATGTGGTTGGCCTGCCGTTCTGCGACATCGGCTTTGCCGTGCAGGATGAGCATCTGATTGTTGTTGCCACCGAGGATAACCTGCTGAAAGGTGCCGCGGCGCAGGCAGTGCAGTGTCTTAATATTCGTTTTGGCTTCGCCGAAACGCAGTCCCTTATTTAACCGTCGGTCGGGTGAAATGATGAATCCTTTAATTATCAAATTGGGCGGCGTGCTGCTGGATAGCGAAGAAGCGCTGGAGCGCCTGTTTACCGCGCTGGTGAATTACCGTCAGTCCCATCAGCGTCCGCTGGTGATTGTTCACGGCGGCGGTTGCCTGGTGGATGAGCTGATGAAAAAGCTGGCGCTGCCGGTGGAAAAGAAAAATGGCCTGCGTGTGACGCCTGCCGACCAGATTGACATTATTACCGGTGCGCTGGCTGGCACGGCCAACAAGACGCTGCTGGCCTGGGCGAAGAAGCATGGTATTAACGGCGTTGGCTTGAGCCTTGGCGACGGAGATAGCGTCACTGTGACCCAGCTTGATGAAGCGCTTGGCCATGTTGGTCTGGCTAAGCCGGGTTCGCCAAAACTGATTAATACGCTGCTGGAAAATGGATTCCTGCCGATTGTCAGCTCCATCGGTGTGACCACTGAAGGCGAGCTAATGAACGTCAATGCGGATCAGGCGGCAACGGCGCTGGCCGCAACGCTCGGCGCGGATTTAATCCTGCTCTCTGATGTGAGCGGTATCCTGGACGGTAAAGGTCAGCGCATCGCCGAGATGACAGCGGCCAAAGCTGAGCAGCTGATTGAGCAAGGCATTATTACCGACGGCATGATTGTGAAAGTGAATGCGGCGCTGGATGCGGCCCGTACCCTGGGGCGTCCGGTGGATATTGCCTCGTGGCGCCACGCGGATCAGCTACCCTCTTTATTCAACGGTGTGGCTATCGGCACCCGGATTCTGGCATAGACAAAGAATAGTTTTAACAAGGACAAAACAATGCAAAATCACGGCATCAAAAAAATCGTTCTCGCATACTCTGGCGGCCTCGACACTTCAGCCATCATTCCATGGCTGAAAGAGAACTACGGCGGCTGCGAAGTGGTCGCCTGCGTGGTGGATATCGGTCAGGATCGTGAAGATCTGAAAGGCGTTGAGCAGAAAGCGCTGCGCTCCGGGGCTTCGGAGTGCTACGTGGTCGATGCGCGTGAAGAGTTTATCAGCGACTATGTTTACCCTGTGCTGCAGACCGGGGCGCTGTATGAAGGCAGCTATCTGCTCGGCACTTCTATGGCACGTCCGCTGATCGCTAAAGCGCTGGTGGATGTGGCGAATAAAGTGGGCGCAGATGCGCTGTGCCACGGTGCAACCGGCAAAGGTAACGACCAGGTGCGTTTTGAATCTACCTGGGCCGCGTTGGCTCCTCACCTGAAGGTTGTTGCCCCGTGGCGTGAGTGGAACCTGCGTTCCCGTGAAGCGTTGCTCGACTACCTGAAAGAGCGTGATATCCCGACGACTGCCTCGCTGGAAAAAATCTACAGCCGTGACGAAAACGCCTGGCACATTTCTACTGAAGGCGGCGTGCTGGAAAGCCCATGGAATGCCCCGAACAAAGACTGCTGGGTGTGGACCGTTGACCCGCAGGAAGCGCCGGATCAGGCCGAGCAGGTCACTGTGACCGTTAAGCAGGGCAAAGTTGTGGCCGTGAACGGGGAAGCGATGAGCCCGTTCAAATGCCTGGAAACCCTGAACGCTATCGGCGCGAAGCACGGTATTGGCCGTATCGATATCGTTGAAAACCGCCTGGTGGGTATTAAGTCCCGTGGTTGCTATGAAACCCCAGGGGGCACCATTATGATGGCTGCGCTGCGTGGCGTTGAGCAACTGGTGTTGGATCGCGATTCTTTCAAATGGCGTGAGCAACTGGGTCTCGAAATGTCCTACGTCGTGTACGATGGCCGCTGGTTTGCACCGCTGCGTAAATCTCTGCAGGCATCTGCCGAGTCGCTGGCGGAAGAAGTGAACGGCGAAGTTGTGCTGCAGCTGTACAAAGGCCAGGTGACGGCGATTCAGAAAAAATCCCCGAACAGCCTCTACAGCGAAGAGTTTGCGACCTTTGGCGAAGATGAAGTTTACGATCACAGCCACGCGGGCGGCTTTATCCGTCTGTTCTCGCTCTCTTCCCGTATCCGTGCGCTGAACGAACTTAAGAAGTAATTTTTTACCCTCACGTGTTCCCAGGCCGGGAATGCGTGAGGGGCAAACGAATATCAATATGATGAATGGAGCATGACTATGGCACTTTGGGGTGGGCGTTTTACTCAGGCAGCCGATCAACGGTTTAAGCAATTCAATGACTCTTTACGCTTTGACTATCGCCTGGCTGAGCAAGACATCGTAGGTTCCGTCGCCTGGTCCAAAGCGTTGGTCACCGTGGGCGTGCTGACTGAAGCTGAGCAACAGCAGCTTGAGCAGGCCCTGAAAGTCTTGCTGGAAGAAGTGCAGGTTAACCCGCAGGCTATTCTGGAAAGCGATGCGGAAGATATTCACAGCTGGGTGGAAGGCAAGCTGATCGATAAAGTCGGTGCGCTGGGTAAAAAACTCCATACTGGCCGTAGCCGCAACGATCAGGTCGCCACCGACCTGAAACTGTGGTGCAAAATGCAAATCAGCGAACTGCTGGCTGCCACCCGCCAGGTGCAGCAGGCATTAATTGAAACAGCTGAAGCCAATCAGGATGCGGTGATGCCGGGTTATACACACCTGCAGCGCGCGCAGCCGGTTACTTTTGCCCATTGGTGCCTGGCGTACGTTGAGATGCTGGCGCGCGATGAAAGCCGTTTGCAAAGCACTCTGCAGCGCCTGGACGTCAGCCCGCTGGGCAGCGGCGCGCTGGCAGGTACCGCCTATGAGATTGATCGCGAGCAGCTTGCCGGTTGGTTAGGTTTTGCTTCCGCGACCCGCAACAGCCTCGACAGCGTTTCTGACCGCGATCATGTTCTGGAACTGCTGTCTAACGCTTCTATCGGCATGGTTCACCTGTCCCGTTTCGCAGAAGATCTGATCTTCTTCAATACCGGGGAAGCCGGTTTTGTTGAGCTGTCCGATCGCGTGACTTCTGGCTCCTCCCTGATGCCGCAGAAGAAAAACCCGGATGCGCTGGAGCTGATCCGCGGCAAGTGCGGCCGCGTGCAGGGCGCGTTGACCGGCATGATGATGACCCTCAAAGGCCTGCCGCTGGCGTATAACAAAGACATGCAGGAAGACAAAGAAGGTCTGTTCGATGCCCTCGATACCTGGCTTGATTGTCTGCATATGTCCGTGCTGGTGCTGGACGGCATTCAGGTTAAACGTCCTCGCTGCCAGGAAGCGGCTGAGCAAGGCTATGCCAACGCCACCGAGCTGGCGGATTACCTGGTTGCTAAAGGTGTGCCGTTCCGTGAAGCCCACCACATTGTCGGCGAGGCTGTCGTCGAAGCGATTAAACAAGGTAAAGCGCTGGAAGCCTTAACCCTTGCCGATCTGCAGAAGTTCAGTGCGGTTATTGGCGACGACGTTTATCCGATTCTGTCGCTGCAATCCTGCCTCGACAAGCGCGCCGCGAAAGGTGGTGTTTCACCTAAGCAGGTTGCTCAGGCTATCGCCGACGCGAAACAGCGTCTGGTCTAATCCCCTCGAAATTTGAACAAAAAAAAGCGGACATACTGTCCGCTAAAAGTTCACGTTGGCTTTAATAATTCGTCAGGTTCAGAGAACAGAGAGTCTCTGCAGCCGCGCGTCGTTCTGGGGTAAGTCAGAGCGATGCGCCTTGCTGTTGCTGGCTATTATTCACCAACATTGCTTGATAGGGATAATCGTTCGTTGCTATGCTATCTATCGCCATGAACTATCGTGGCGCAGGAGGATAGAGAATGAATATTCGAGATCTTGAATACCTGGTGGCGCTGGCCGAGCACCGCCATTTTCGCCGGGCAGCGGATGCCTGTCACGTTAGCCAGCCGACCCTGAGCGGCCAGATTCGCAAGCTGGAAGATGAGCTGGGCGTTATGCTGCTGGAGCGTACCAGCCGTAAAGTGCTGTTCACCCAGGCAGGTTTGCTGCTGGTGGATCAGGCGCGGACGGTGCTGCGTGAAGTCAAAGTACTGAAAGAGATGGCCAGCCAGCAGGGCGAAGCCATGTCCGGCCCGCTGCACATTGGCCTGATCCCAACCGTGGGGCCTTATCTGTTGCCGCAAATTATTCCTATGCTGCATCAGACCTTCCCTAAGCTGGAAATGTACCTGCATGAAGCTCAGACCCATCAACTGCTGGCGCAGCTCGACAGCGGCAAGCTGGACTGCGCCATTCTGGCGCTGGTAAAAGAGAGCGAAGCGTTTATTGAGGTGCCGCTGTTTGATGAGCCGATGGTGCTGGCGGTTTATCAGGATCACCCGTGGGCGAACCGCGACCGCGTGCCGATGTCCGATTTGGCCGGTGAAAAGCTGCTGATGCTGGAAGACGGGCATTGCCTGCGCGATCAGGCTATGGGCTTTTGCTTTGAAGCGGGCGCGGATGAAGATACCCATTTCCGGGCAACAAGCTTAGAAACGCTGCGTAACATGGTAGCTGCAGGAAGTGGCATCACGCTTTTGCCAGCCCTTGCCGTGCCGCATGAACGCCAGCGCGACGGCGTAGTTTATCTGCCGTGTTATAAACCAGAACCGCGTCGTACCATCGGCCTGGTTTATCGTCCGGGGTCACCGCTGCGCAGCCGCTATGAGCAGCTGGCAGAGGCCATCCGCACGCAGATGGATGGCCATTTCGACTCAGCGTTAAAACAGGCGATTTAAGCCGTTAAGCGCCGCTACCCGGTAGGCTTCCGCCATTGTTGGGTAGTTAAAGGTGGTGTTAACGAAATACTCAATGGTGTTACCGCCACCTTTCTGCTCCATAATCGCCTGGCCGATGTGAATAATTTCGGCCGCGCGCTCACCAAAGCAGTGGATCCCCAGAATTTCTTTCGTCTCACGGTGGAACAGGATTTTCAGCGTCCCAACGTTCATACCCACGATTTGCGCCCGCGCGAGATGTTTAAACTGCGCCCGGCCCACTTCGTAAGGCACTTTCATCGAGGTCAGCTGTTGTTCTGTTTTGCCCACGGAGCTGATTTCAGGAATGGTGTAGATGCCGGTTGGAATATCTTCAATCAGATGCCCCGTGGCTTCCCCTTTCACCAGCGCCTGAGCGGCGATACGACCTTGATCATAGGCTGCTGAAGCCAGACTTGGATAACCAATCACGTCACCTACCGCGTAGATATGCGGCAGCGCGGTCTGATACATGCTGTTGACCTTGATAAGTCCACGGCTGTCCGCTTCCAGACCGATATTTTCCAGCGCCAGTGAATCTGTATTCCCGGTACGTCCGTTGGCGTAAAGCAGGCAATCCGCCTTCACTTTTTTGCCGGACTTCAGAGAGACAATCACGCCATCGTCCACGCCTTCAATCTTCTCAAACTCTTCGTTGTGGCGGATAACCACGCCGCTGTTCCAGAAGTGATAGGAGAGCGAATCCGACATTTCCTGATCGAGGAAAGCCAGCAGGCGATCGCGAGTGTTGATCAGATCAACTTTGACGTTCATCCCTCGGAAGATCGAAGCGTATTCGCAGCCGATCACCCCGGCACCATAGATGATCACATGGCGCGGTTCGTGATGCAGACTGAGAATTGAGTCGCTGTCGTAGATACGCGGATGGGTAAAGTCCACTTCCGGCGGGCGGTAAGGGCGAGAACCGCAGGCAATGACAAATTTCTCAGCGGTATAGGTTTCGACCGACCCATCGTGGCACAGAAGCTCGATAGTGTGCTCATCCACAAAGTGTGCATCGCCCTGCAGCATCTCGCAGCGGTTACGCTCGTAAAAGCCCTGACGCATGCGGGTTTGCTGGTTAATCACGCTGTCGGCGTGGTTAAGGATGTCGGCAAAAGAAGAGCGGAGAAGGTGAGTGTGGTCGCTGTATAACGGGTTTTGATTGAATTCAATAATGCGGCTGACGGCGTGGCGGAGGGCTTTCGAAGGGATGGTGCCCCAATGGGTACAACCGCCGCCGACATTGTGGTAGCGCTCAATCACCGCTACCCTGGCTCCTTGTTTCACCAGCCCCATGGCGGCACCTTCGCCTCCGGGACCGGAACCAATCACTATTGCGTCATAATCGTAGGTTTGTGGCATGGTAAGGCTTACCTGTTTTTATACATAAAGGCAACACGATGGTAACATCAACCAGGAATTTCCCCAATTCTCGTTGTGCTTTTTCCCGCCTGGGCAGGTCAATGTTCCGTAAACAATCATTCACAATACACTATAAAAGCGGTAGCTTGATTCTCTGATATAGTTCCAGCTCTGTTTGAAGGATTCAGGCAATATGATGGGTGTAAGAGCGCAACAAAAAGAGAGAACCAGGCGTTCTTTAGTCGAGGCAGCCTTTAGCCAGCTAAGCGCCGAAAGAAGCTTTGCCAGCCTGAGCCTGCGTGAAGTTGCCCGCGAAGCTGGTATTGCGCCAACGTCATTTTATCGCCATTTCCGCGATGTTGATGAACTCGGTCTTACAATGGTAGACGAAAGTGGCCTGATGCTGCGGCAGTTAATGCGGCAGGCGCGGCAGCGCATCGCCAAAGGCGGCAGCGTGATTCGTACCTCAGTGTCAACGTTCATGGAGTTTATCGGCAATAACCCTAACGCTTTCCGCCTGTTGCTGCGTGAACGTTCGGGCACGTCTGCGGCGTTTCGTGCCGCGGTTGCTCGTGAAATTCAGCACTTCATCGCGGAACTTGCCGACTATTTAGAACTCGAAAATCGCATGCCTCGCAGCTTCACCGAAGCGCAGGCGGAAGCGATGGTCACGATTGTGTTTAGTGCAGGTGCCGAAGCGCTGGACGTTGATATTGAACAGCGTCGTCAGCTCGAAGAGCGACTGGTGTTGCAGCTACGTATGATCTCGAAAGGGGCGTACTACTGGTATCGCCGGGAACAAGAAAAAATGGCACTGGCTCATTTATCCGAAGAGTGAAGGAACGAGCAATGAAACAGTTACAAGATAGAGGTACGCTGGCGCTGGCGTTTATCGCTGGTCTGTCGATTAACGGATCTTTTGCCGCGCTGTTCAGCTCGGTTGTTCCGTTCTCGCTATTTCCTATTATCGCTCTGGTGCTGGCGGTTTATTGCCTGCATCAGCGCTATCAGAATCGTACGATGCCCGTTGGGTTACCGAGTCTTGCGGCGGCCTGTTTTGTGTTAGGCGTGCTGCTTTTTAGCTCAGTCGTTCGCGTTGAATACCCGGCGATTGGCTCTAACTTTATCCCTTCGATTCTGTCGGTGGTTGTGCTGTTCTGGATTTTGTTTAAAGTTCGCTCCCGCAAATCAGAAGCAGCTGAGTAAGCCCGATAAAAAGCAAAAAGGACGCCTCGGCGTCCTTTCAGATTGATGACAAAGTCCTGGCCGTGAGGCCGGGACTTTGATCTAATAAGGTCAGTGCAAAAAACGGACTGACCGCCATGCTCAGAGAACTTTCCCCGCAGC
>NZ_FXAS01000026.1:0-70576 GCF_900177785.1 Cedecea sp. NFIX57
GCATCGAATTTTAAAAATATTTTGCACTCCATTTTAAGCTTGTGTGAGTGCAAAATATTTTAGAAAAAAGTGCAAAAACGTTTTCCGCTCTACATGCGCCGAGTCGCTGCAAAAGGAAGTGAATGGGTTATCCACTCACTTCCCTTTTATAGATGCCACCAGGTTTGCTAGTTGCTCCAGTCCATCAAATGTCGAAGGTATCTTCTCTTCTGATGTCATAATATTAGAGAATACAACTTCTTCAAACTTTATGAGTAATTCTTTATCTTTTCCTTTAATATCTTGGGCATATTCAGCATAACTCTGGATGAATTGGCAAAGGCTTTTTCTTAATTCAATTTGAATGAGCTGTGCTCTTACTGAGTTAAAATTATTAAGTGATACCCGGAAGAAATAGGCAAGAATTACAGTGATCGAAAAAATAGGCACTAAAGCTATATAGTGATATATGTTGTTTTGAGCGGCGGAGTTAAAATACAAATAAATTGCTTCAATTAGCAAAGGGATTGGAAGGACAAAACCAAGAGTAAGCATTAGCCGTTTGCCTATATTAAGTTCGCCTTTCTTTTTCTCACCTAACTCTGAAAAGCCTTGATACAAACCTACAAAGTTAAATGCAGATGAGTGCTTCTCAAGTGTTTCTTTTAGTTTGTCGACCTTTTCTATCTTTGAATTCAGTTCTTTATCCCATTCAGACTGAATTGCATTTAGGTTTTTTATATTGTAATTATACTCATTATAGCTTTTTATGGCTTCGCTGCTTAATAGTTTCCTCATTACTGAGAGTGGCATTTCCTTGAGCGTGTATGTGATTTGTATTGATGCTTCTTCATCAAAATCATCTTGCCTGTATATAATAAAGTTCTTCACTGCATTAGTTAGTTGGTAGCTATCGTCACTCTCAAAAATGTAACTTTCCAGAAAAAATCTAGCGCACATTACAAATAAAATATTTGTACTTTTGGGACTGTTATCTCCATTGCTTAGCTCGTGCAAAAAAACACCATTGATATTTTCTATGTTGAACTGAGATAGGTCATCCCATTTTTGTGGGGCATGTAAAAAACTATCAATCATATGAGTGAGTAGTGTTATTTTTTCAAGCTCAAAGCCATGCTTAGATTGATCTTTGGATAAAACCTTCTCTCTATATGATGTTAGAGATATTTGGGTTGTTTTGTTTACAAAAAAACTAATCATCAAATTTTTCCTGAAAAAAGAGGTTTGTTGTGTGATTTACCACAAAGCATAACATGATTTTTTTTGAGGCATTGCCGAGTCATTATGCATTCATGAATATACAACTCAATGAAACTCTACGGCTTATTCGCAATCTCATCCGCACCGGTGTCGTTGTTGAAGTCGACACGGCAACGGGGCGATGTCGCGTCCAGACCGGAGGCAACGTAACAGACTGGCTCCAGTGGCTCACGTCCCGCGCCGGGCGATCCCGTACATGGTGGGCTCCCTCTGTCAACGAACAAGTCATGATTCTGGCCGTTGGCGGTGAGCTCGATACGGCGTTTGTGCTGCCCGGTATTTATTCCGACGACAATCCCGCCCCCTCGGCCTCTGCCGATGCGCTGCATATTTCGTTCCCGGACGGCGCGGTGATTGAGTACGAGCCTAAAACCAGCGCCCTGACCGTGAGCGGGATTAAAACCGCTGATATCACGGCATCTGAATCGCTGACCGCCTCGGTACCGGTGGTGACCATCAAAGCCGATACCCGCGTCACGCTCAATACACCGGAAGTGGTCTGCACCAATAAGCTGACATGTGCCACGCTGGACGTGCAGAAAGGCGGGAAAATGGGCGGCAACATCACGCATTCCGGCGGCTCGTTCACCTCCAACGGCGTGCAGGTTGATAAGCACGCTCACGGCGGCGTCCAGCGCGGCGGCAGTATGACGGAGGGCACCCAATGACCGCCCGTTATCTCGGCATGAATCAGACCACCGGCCTGAGCGTCAGCGACGCGGAGCACATCCGGCAAAGCATCCGGGACATTCTTATTACGCCGGTCGGCTCGCGGGTCATGCGTCGCCAGTATGGCTCGCTGTTGTCTGCCCTGACTGACCAGCCGCAAAACGAGGCGCTGCGCCTGCAAATTAGCGCCGCCTGCTATATGGCGATCCTGAAATGGGAGCCGCGCGTCAGGCTGAACGGCATCACCTTTGAAACCCGGTTTAACGGCGAAATGGTCGTCGATATCACCGGCGAATTTACCGACTCGGGCGCAAGCCTTTCCCTTTCCATTCCGCTGAGCTGATACCTATGCCAACCATTGACCTGAGCCAGCTCCCCGCGCCTGAAATCGTTGAGGATCTCGATTTTGAAACCATCCTGGCCGAGCGCAAGGCGACGTTAATCTCGCTTTACCCGGAAGATACACAGGACGCTATCGCGCGCACGCTCGAGCTGGAATCCGAGCCCATCGTCAAGCTGCTGCAGGAGAACGCTTACCGTGAGGTGATTCTGCGCCAGCGTGTGAACGAGGCCGCCCGCGCGGTCATGCTGGCCTACGCAAACGGCACCGATCTCGATGTGATGGCCGCAAACAATAACACTGCGCGCCTTGTGCTTACTCCGGCAGACGATACGACCATCCCGTCGACACCTGCTGTCATGGAGTCCGATAGCGATTTACGGCTGCGGGCGCAGCGGGCATTTGAGGGAATGAGCGTGGCGGGTCCGGTCGGGGCATATGAATATCACGGCCTGAGCGCCGACGGTCGGGTCGCCGATATTGCGGTTGAGAGTCCATCCCCGGCGTGTGTCACTGTGACCGTGCTGTCGCGCGAGGGCAATGGCACTGCAGGGGCTGACCTGATTGCCGTTGTGACCCGCGCGCTCAACGATGAGGACGTGCGCCCGGTGGCTGACCGTGTGACCGTGCAGGCCGCCGAGATTGTTCCCTACCAGATTGACGCCACGCTGTATTTTTTCCCTGGTCCCGAAGCCGCGCCGATTAAAGCCGCCGCCGAAAAACAAATCCAGCGCTATATCTCGGCACAACACCGACTCGGGCGGGATATCCGGCTGTCAGCCATTTACGGGGCGTTGCACGTCGAGGGCGTGCAGCGTGTCGAGCTGGCTTCCCCGCTGGCCGATATCGTGCTCGCAAAGCATCAGGCTTCTTACTGCACCGCCTACGTGCTGAAAGACGGGGGATCCGATGAGTGATAACCGCCTGCTGCCGGTCGGCTCGTCGCCGCTGGAGGTCGCCGCCGCCCGCGCCCTGGCTGATATCGCGCGAACGCCGATTCAGTTACGCACGCTATGGAACCCCAACACCTGCCCGGTGAGTCTGCTCCCGTACCTGGCGTGGGCGTTTTCCGTCGACCGATGGGACGAGAACTGGACGGCAGAGACAAAGCGGAACGTGGTGCGTACCGCGTATTTCATCCACCGGAGCAAAGGCACTATCGGTGCCATCCGGCGCGTGGTCGAGCCTCTGGGTTACATGATTAAGGTTACCGAGTGGTGGGAGACCGACGACGAGCCCGGCACTTTTCGCCTGGATATTGGCGTACTGGAAAGCGGTATCACGGAGGAAATGTATCAGGAAATGGAGCGCCTTATCGCTGATGCCAAAGCCGCAAGCCGTCACCTGATTGGCCTGAACATCATTCAGGAAATTGCGGGTGATTTGTACGTCGGCGGCACGACTTACGACGGCGAGATTGTGACGGTTTACCCCGAAATGGAGCTACTGAAATGAGTCAAAAATTTAAAACTATTCTCACCAATGCCGGGGTGCAAAAGCTGGCTGCCGGTTTACCACCTGACGGGAAGAAAGTTATTTTTACCGCAATGGCCGTAGGGGATGGTGGCGGCTCGCTGCCCGAGCCCAAACCGGAGCAAACCGCCCTGGTGCGTGAGGTGTGGCGCGCACTTATCAACACGATCACCCCGCACCCCAAATATGCTAACTGCGTGGTGGTCGAGCTGATTATCCCGCCGGAGGTGGGCGGCTTCTGGACGCGAGAACTTGGGCTTTATGACAGCGAGGGCGTGCTCATCGCGGTGGCTAACATGGCTGAGAGCTACAAACCGCTACTCGCCGAGGGATCCGGGCGCGCACAAACCGTGCGCATGGTGATTGCTGTCAGCAATATTGCCTCGGTCGAGCTGCAGGTCGACAGCTCCACGGTGATGGCGACTAAAGAGTACGTTGACGATGCGCTCGACAAACACGCCAAATCACGCAATCACCCTGACGGCACGCTGAAAGATAAAGGGTTTGTGCAACTGAGCAGCGCCACCGACAGCGACAGCGAGACGCTGGCCGCCACGCCGAAAGCCGTTAAAGCTGCTTATGCCCTGGCTAAACAGGCTGATGAAAATGCCGGTAAGCGCCTGCAGGCTGACAAGAATCTTTCTGATGTTAAGGACGCGGCTGAGGCGCGTAAAAATATTGGGTTGGGTGATATCGCCACGCATGACGTAAAAGAGTTTGTGGCTGTCGGGGGTGGTGATGCTGGTTATATCAATAATGCTGAGCATTACAACATCAAAGATAACGTCTGGCCTGGCGGGGGGATGTTTCAAAATCAAGTCAATGACCGCCGCGCGCTGCTTTATTCAGCTAACTTTGATGCAAGCGGCAATGTCTATTTGCCCATGACAAAGGCGACAGTGACAACAGCAGGAAAGGGCTACCGGGCAGCAATTAGTCAAGGCGTACTTGTATCGGGTAATGCTGATTATCCGAGCTATTGCATTCATGTATGCAAGCAGCTTGGGGACGGGTCATTTAGAGACAGCACGCTTGTATTTAACCCGAATGATAATTCGCTATCTTTCCCTGGTTCAGTTTATGCAGGCGACGGTATTCTCGAGAAAAATGGTGATGTTTACGGCCCGGTGTGGGGCGGCTGGTTGAGTCAATGGCTGGGTAACAACATGGCGACGACCGGCTGGGTTTATCAGAATTTTGTGCAGAACATCGACCTTACAGCCGCGACTGAAATTCAGTTTTGGGATGGCAGAGGTTACCCGAAGGGAACGGATGGCGGTGCTATGTATAACTTTTCTATGGTCGGCGGCGCGAACAACGTCGGCGCATTTCATATTCGCTATCTTCGCAAGCTGATAAATGGCCAATGGATTGTTATTAACTGAGGAAAAAATGATGCAGCAATTCGGGAAGTTTTCGCAGTACACGCCTAAAGGGAAAGCGCTTACTGTCGATGGTGGCAAGGTGATTTATTTGCAGGATGAACAGGGAAACGACTGGTACGACGTACAAAAGCAATTTAGTGAAAACACGCTTAAAGTTGGCTATGACGAAGATGGCCGGGTAAGAACATTTTGTACTGATGTTTATGCGTTCTTTCCGATGAACCTGAGCGCCGTTGAATTGCCCGCGACAAAAGCAAATATGCGTGTAAGCCTGGGCGATGACTGGTTTTATAAAGACGGTAAATTGCAGCAGATTCGCGATCAGCTTGCTATCGCCACAACTGAGCGTGACAACCGCATGAGTGAGGCGACAAGGCGCATTGACTGGCTCGCCGGTGCGCTCGAGGATGGCGATATTTCAGAAGATGAAGCTGTTGAGCTTGAAGCGCTTCGGACTTATCGCGCCGCGCTGCGTCGGTTAGACCTGACCGCCGCGCCTAAAATCACATGGCCTGTGCTTCCCGCCTGATAAAGCGCTCCCGACCGGGGGCGTTTTTTCTTTTCCCGGTTGTGTCACCGACAGCAAAACCCCAACCGCTCGCCCCCTCCCGCCCCGCGTCAGAAAATATCACTCACCCAACCACCACGGAGTAAACCGGATGAGTGACTACCACCACGGCGTCCAGGTCGTCGAAGTTAACGACGGCACACGCGTCATTTCCACTGTCTCGACGGCAATTATTGGCATGGTATGCACCGCCAGTGATGCCGACGAAAAAACATTCCCGCTCAATGAGCCGGTGCTGATTACCAAAGTGCAGGACGCGATTGCCAAAGCCGGTAAAAAAGGCACCCTGGCCGCGTCCCTGCAGGCTATCGCCGACCAGGCTAAACCGGTGACCGTTATTGTGCGTGTCGCCGAGGGAACCGGCGACGATGAAGAGGCCGCGCAGGCTGAAACCATCTCGAACATCATCGGCACCACGGATGAGAACGGCAAATACACCGGGCTTAAAGCGCTGCTGACCGCTGAGGCGGTGACCGGCGTCAAGCCGCGCATTCTCGGTGTGCCAGGGCTCGATACAAAAGAGGTGGCAATCGCGCTCGCGTCGGTCTGCAAAAAGCTCCGCGCGTTCGGCTATATCAGCGCCTGGGGCTGCAAAACCGTTTCAGACTGCATCAAGTACCGCGAGAATTTCAGCCAGCGTGAATTAATGCTCATCTGGCCGGACTTTATTGCCTGGGACACCGTGACCAGCACAAGCGCCACGGCATACGCCACCGCCCGTGCAATGGGGCTACGTGCTTACATCGACCAGACGGTCGGCTGGCATAAAACGCTGTCTAACGTTGGCGTCCAGGGCGTGACCGGCATCAGCGCGTCTGTGTTCTGGGATTTGCAGGAATCCGGCACCGATGCCGATTTGCTGAACGAGGCCGGGGTCACCACGCTGATTCGTAAGGACGGTTTCCGATTCTGGGGTAACCGCACCTGCTCTGATGATCCGTTATTCCTCTTTGAGAACTACACCCGCACCGCGCAGGTTATCGCCGACACGATGGCTGAGGGGCATATGTGGGCGGTTGATAAACCCATTTCCCCGACGCTTATCCGCGACATTGTGGACGGCATCAATGCCAAATTCCGCGAGATGGCCACGGCGGGTTATATCGTCGGCGCGACCTGCTGGTTTGACGAAAGCGCCAACGACAAAGAAACCCTGAAAGGCGGCAAACTCATTCTTGATTACGATTTTACGCCGGTGCCACCGCTCGAAAATCTGACGCTGCGCCAGCGTATTACCGACAAATATCTCGTCACCCTGGCCGCTGCGGTCAGCCGATAAGGAGCCCGATTAAATGGCAATGCCACGCACACTAAAAATGATGAATGTATTCATCAACAGTGTTAGCTACCTGGGCGTCGTAACCTCGCTGACGCTGCCGAAGTTGACCCGCAAACTGGAAATGTATCGCGGTGCCGGAATGAGCGGCGCAGCCCCGATTGATTTCGGCCTGGACGATGATGCGCTCTCAATGGAGCTGAGTCTCGGCGGTTTCCCGGATGAGGCGATCTGGACAATGTACGGCGCGGTTGGCACCGGTGAAGCACTGCGTTATGCAGGCTCCTACCAGCGCGACGACACCGGCGAAATTGTGCCGGTTGAGGTGGTGACCCGCTTCAAAATGAAGGAAATGGACACCGGCGAAAGCAAGCAGGGCGAGAAAGCCGAGAGCAAATTACCGGTTATCTGCACTTACTTCAAACTGACCATCAACGGGAAGGTAGTCATTGAAATCGACGTGCTGAACGGTATTGAGAAGGTGAACGGCGTCGACCGACTGGCCGAACACCGCAAAAATATCGGTCTGATTTAACCCCTGCACCGGCGGGAATAACTCGCCGGGAACCCCCAAAATTCTGACAAAAGAGAGCAACGACATGGGTAAAGCAAAAGAAGTATTAACCAATCCTGAAAATACGATCACCCTCGATACGCCGATTAAACGCGGTGAGCAGGTTATTGCCGCAGTTACGCTGATTAAACCCAATACCGGCACGCTGCGCGGCGTCTCGCTGGCTGATGTGGCTAACTCTGATGTGAATGCGCTGATTAAAGTGCTGCCGCGCATGACTTACCCGAACCTGACGGAGCAGGAAGTCGCGGCGCTTGAGCTGCCGGATATTCTGGCGATGGCCGGGAAGGTGGTCGGTTTTTTGGCACCGAATTCGGCGGCATAGTATTTCCTGAAAAATTCTCGGTCGACGATCTCATCGCAGATATTGCGGTTATCTTCCACTGGCCGCCGTCCGAGCTTTACCCGATGAGCGTGACCGAGCTCCTCTCATGGCGCGACAAAGCGCTCCAGCGAAGCGGAAACACAGATGAGTAATAACGTTAAGTTACAGGTATTACTCAAAGCTGTTGACCAGGCGACCCGCCCGTTTAAATCCATCCAGACAGCGAGCAAATCGCTGTCGGGTGATATCCGGGAATCACAGAAATCATTACGCGAGCTGAACGGCCAGGCCTCAAAAATTGAGGGATTCCGTAAAACCAGCGCACAGCTCGCGGTCACTGGTCAGGCTTTGAAGCAGGCTAAACAGGAAGCCGCCGCGCTGGCTATCCAGTTTAAAAACACCGAACAACCCACACTCGCGCAGACACGCGCAATGGATGCCGCGCGCCGCAGCGCTAACGAGCTACAGCTCAAACAAAACAGCCTTCGGCAATCGGTGCAACGTCAGCGCCAGGAGCTGGCGCAGGCTGGTATAAATACCCGCACCCTGGCCAGCGACGAGCGCCGCCTGAAAAACTCCCTCAGCGAAACAACGGCGCAGCTAAATCGACAGCGGGAGGCACTGGCGCGAGTCAGCGCGCAACAGGCCAAACTCAGCGCTGTCAAACAGCGCTATCAATCCGGCAAGGAGCTCTCAGGCAGTGCGGCTGCCGTTGGGGCTGCCGGGGTCGGTATCGCCACGGCGGGAACGATGGCCGGTGTGAAACTGCTGATGCCAGGGTATGACTTTGCGCAGAAAAACTCTGAGCTGCAGGCCGTGCTCGGGGTGGATAAACAATCCCCGGAAATGCAGGCGTTACGCAAACAGGCGCGCCAGCTCGGCGATAATACCGCGGCGTCGGCTGACGATGCGGCCGGAGCTCAGATTATTATCGCGAAGGGTGGTGGGGATGCCGCAGCCATTCAGGCGGCGACGCCGGTCACGCTGAATATGGCGCTGGCTAACCGCCGGACGATGGAAGAGAACGCCGGGCTTTTAATGGGGATGCGCTCGGCATTTCAGCTCTCTAACGATCAGGTGTCACACATCGGCGATGTGTTGTCTATGGCAATGAACAAGACCGCCGCCGACTTTGACGGCCTCAGTGATGCGCTGACCTATGCGGCACCGGTGGCGAAAAATGCCGGGGTCAGCATCGAGCAAACCGCCGCAATGGTGGGAGCTCTGCATGATGCAAAAATTACTGGTTCAATGGCGGGGACGGGTAGCCGTGCGATTCTGAGTCGCCTGCAGGCACCGACCGGGAAAGCATTCCAGGCAATTAAAGAGCTCGGCGTTAAGACGGCTGATAGCAAAGGCAATACACGACCAATCTTTAGCATCCTGAAAGAAATGCAGGCAAGTTTCATAAAAAATAATCTCGGAACGAGCCAGCGCGGTGAGTACATGAAAACTATTTTCGGCGAGGAGGCCAGCTCTGCCGCCGCCGTGCTCATGACCGCAGCGGCCAGCGGTAAGCTCGACCAGTTAACCGCCGCGTTTAAAGCCTCGGACGGCAAGACCGAGGAGTTGGTCAAAGTCATGCAGGACAACCTCGGGGGCGACTTTAAAGAGTTTCAGTCTGCTTATGAGGCGGTAGGCACTGACCTTTTCGACCAACAAAATGACTCGTTGCGCAGCCTGACCCAGGCCGCGACGGGCTATGTGTTAAGGCTCGATAAATGGATAACGGACAATAAAAAGCTCGCGCAAACCCTCGGCCTGATTGCCGGAGGCGCGCTGGCGCTGATTGGCACTATTGGGGCTATCGGTCTGATTGCCTGGCCGGTTGTGGCGGGTATTAATGCGATCATCGCGGCTGCCAGTCTGCTCGGGACAATTTTCAGCGTGGTAGGCGGTGCCATTGTCACGGCTATCGGGGCTATCACCTGGCCGGTGGTCGCCGTGGTGGCGGCCATCGTCGCCGGGGCTTTGCTAATCCGCAAATATTGGGAGCCCATCAACGCCTTTTTCGCTGGCGTGGTTGAGGGACTTAAAACGGCCTTTGCGCCGGTCGGTGAAATGTTTGCCCCTCTGATGCCGGTGTTTGACTGGCTGGGCGAGAAATTAAAGGCCGCGTGGGAGTGGTTTAAAAACCTGATTGCGCCGGTGAAATCCACGCAGGAAACGCTCGACTCCTGTAAAAGCGCCGGGGTGATGTTCGGTGAGGCGCTGGCTAATGCGCTGCTCGCCCCACTCAACGCCTTTAATCTGCTGAGGAAGGGCATTACGTGGGTGCTCGAAAAGCTCGGTGTCATCAACAAGGAATCGGGAGATATCAACAAAGCGGCGGGTGACCTTGCCACCGGCGGGGCAAATGCGCCGGGCGGGAACGGGAGTTACTCACCCGCCACCGGTAGCGCATACATCCCGGCCACCGCTGGCGGGGCATACCAACCCATCGGCGTGCCTGGTGGCCGTTCGTATGTCGACAACAGCCGGAGCGAATACAACATCACTCTGCAGGGCGGCGGTATGCCAGGGCATGACCTTGACCGCCAGATGCGCGAGGCGGTGGAAAGAATCGACCGGGAAAAACGTGCTAAACAGCGCTCTGGCATGCGGCATGACTGACAGGAGGAATTAACGATGATGCTCGCACTAGGTCTTTTTGTTTTTATGCGTCAGACGCTGCCGTACCAGTCGATGCAACATGATATTAGCTGGCGCTGGCCGTCAAACAGCCGCGTCGGTGAGCGCCCCGCGTTCCAGTTTCTCGGCGTGGAGGAGGAAAAAATCACGCTGAGCGGGACACTTTACCCGGAACTTACCGGCGGGCGGTTTTCGCTGCTGACATTAAAGCTCATGGCTGATGAGGGGAAAGCCTGGTCACTGATTGAGGGAACCGGCACGATTTACGGGATGTTTGTCGTTAACTCGGTGCGTCAGACCAATGCGGAATTTTTTAACGACGGCACAGCCAGAAAAATAGATTTTACGCTGGAGCTTACCCGCGTGGATGAGTCGCTCGCAAATATGTTCGGGGATATTGGTAAGCAGGCCGAGAGCCTGGTCGGGAAAGCCCGCGATGTGGCCGGGGATGTGGTTTCGAAAGTGAGTGGCGCAGCCGGAGGCTTATTCTGATGCTCAATACAGTTTTATCTGATGTCGGGGCAACCGCGACACCGGCCTTTTTACTCCGGTTGGAAAATAAAGACATTACGCAGAATATCAGCGACCGACTCATCAATCTGAGCATGACTGACAACCGCGGATTTGAAGCCGACCAGCTCGACATTGAGCTCGATGACAGTGACGGCCTGATTGAGCTCCCGTTACGTGGCGCGGTGCTGACTTTATTCCTCGGCTGGAAAGGTGAGGCGCTTATCGGTAAGGGGCAATTTACGGTTGATGAGATTGAGCACCGGGGCGCGCCGGATGAAGTTACGATCCGGGCGCGTAGTGCTGATTTTCGTGGCTCGCTTAACTCGCGCCGGGAAGCCTCATATCACGATACAACCCTGGGGGAAATTGTGGCGACCATTGCCGGGCGAAACAAACTGGAGCCAGCGGTCGCCGATGTACTGAAAGGGATTAAAATTCCGCATATTGACCAGGCGCAGGAATCCGACGTCAAATTCCTTACCCGACTGGCCGAGCGGAACGGCGCGGAGGTGTCAGTCAAGGCCGGTCGCCTGATGATGCTCAAGGCCGGGAACGGGGTCACGGCCAGCGGCAAACCTATTCCGGCCATTACCATCAAGCGCAGCTCTGGCGATCGTCACAGTTTCTCTATCGCTGACCGGGGCGCATACACCGGTGTTACGGCTAAATGGCTGCACACCAAAGACCCGAAGCCGGAGAAGCAAAAGCAGCAGGTGAAGGTGAAGCGCAAACCCAAAGAGCGGCATTTGCGCGCGCTGGAGCACCCGAAAGCGACGCCGGTGAGCAAGGCTAAGGTGAAGAAAGTCAAAGAGCAGGAAGCCCGCGAAGGGGAATACATGACCGGCACCGAGGATAATGTTTTCGCTCTGACCACGATTTATGCGTCAAAGGCGCAGGCCATGCGCGCCGCCCAGGCAAAGTGGGACAAGCTGCAGCGCGGGGTCGCCGAGTTTTCTATCTCGCTGGCTTT
Organism: Cedecea sp. NFIX57; assembly: GCF_900177785.1. Classification (NCBI taxonomy): domain Bacteria; kingdom Pseudomonadati; phylum Pseudomonadota; class Gammaproteobacteria; order Enterobacterales; family Enterobacteriaceae; genus Cedecea; species Cedecea sp. NFIX57. The sequence continues at coordinate 11,985 of NZ_FXAS01000026.1, forward strand.
GGGGCGGGCTGATATTTACCCGGAAACCCCGGCGCGTGTCTCGGGCTATAAGCGCGTTATAGACGAGCAGGACTGGACGATCACAAAGGTAACTCACTCATTAAGCAATAGCGGCTACACGACGTGCTTAGAGCTTGAGGTGAGGTTAAAGGACGTTGATTACGAAGTTGATGATGAATATTAGAGGGGTTGTTTTAATTCATTGTTTTTGAATGTTATTTTGTTAAAATAAAGTCATCAAGCTAATCACCCGAGGTGTTAGATGTTTCATTGTCCATTATGCAAAACTGCCGCCCATGCCCGAACCAGCCGCTATATGGGGGACACGACCAAAGAGCGTTATCATCAATGCCAGAACGTGAATTGTAGCGCTACCTTTGTAACGTTTGAGACCGTAAAGCATTACATCGTAAAACCAGGGGAAATAAACCCGGTGCTGCCTCATCCAGCGACTGGCGGCCAGCAACAAATTCACTGGATGTAAAAATGAAACCCCTCAGAAGAGGGGTTTTATGCTGATGTGGTCAGTATGTGGACGTGACCAGAAATAAATCCTTTTATTTCAATTTGCTAAGTTTAAAAATGAAGACCGCATTCGCGGCCTTTTTCTTTTTCTTTTTCTTTTTCTTTTAAGCTCTATTGCTTAACGACATACGCTTGACAAACATTCTCGTCAAATGGTTGTATTGTACAACCATATTTCAACGGTATCGATTATGTCTGACAGCACCCTTATCGAATCTATTCGCGCCTCGTCGCGCCAGGTTGTGCGCGAGCTTGGTTTCCTGAACTCAACGCTTGCCGCGACGAACTACTCGGCTTCTGCGGTTCATGCCCTACTGGAAATTGATACGCGAGAGAAGGTCACTGCCGCCGATCTGGTTCAGATACTTGGCCTGGAAAAGTCGAGCGTCAGCCGAATGATAGGCAAACTGCGAAAGGCGGGAGAACTGTTCGAGAGCGTTTCAGACGAAGATGCCAGAGCCAGGCGGCTCCAGTTGACTCCCCAGGGTAAACAAACGGTCAGGGAAATCCACCGATACGGCAGAATGCGCGTAGAGAAGGCGCTGGTGCACCTGAATGCTCAGGCGCAGCAATCTGTAGCGGATGGCTTGTTCAACTATGCTCAGGCGCTGAAAGCCTGTCGTGGTGAGTTGACGGGCGACGAGGGAAGAAAAAACTTCGAGATAATGACGGGATACCAGCCGGGTGTAATTGGCCGCGTGGCGGAAATGCACGCTAACTATTACTCAAAGCACTATGGCTTTGGCCATTTTTTTGAGGGGAAAGTCGCCGCCGGGCTGGCGGAGTTTTCAGGGCGGCTGGATCGCCCGTGTAACCGCATCTGGGTGGTGTTCCGCAATGGCAAAATAGTAGGCTCTGTATCCATCGATGGCGAGGACCTGGGCAATCACGAAGCCCATTTACGCTGGTTTATTCTCGACGATGAGTGCCGTGGCAGCGGTATCGGGCGGGCGCTATTACACGAGGCCATGTGCTTTTGCGATGAGTATGGGTTTTCCGCCGTGCAGCTGTGGACTTTTAGCGGCCTGAATGCGGCTCGCCATCTTTATGAATCGATGGGATTTGAACTAACCCGGCAATGGCAGGGTGAGCAATGGGGAAGCTCAATGCTGGAGCAGCAGTTTACGCGGAAACGACCGGCATAAGAGTAATTCGGGACAAGCGTGCTATTACGGTCTTTTCTTTGCTTGTTCTCTTCGGCGAACTCCCCGTAAAATCAGGCGCATAAACGGGGCAGGGGGAGCCTTTACGGAATGCTGAATTTTGTAACCAGACAACGCCGCTTTGAGCGACACTGGCTAATAGCCCTGGTCTTTGCCACGGTGGCTATGCTTGTCCTGAGCCTGTGCGCCGGGGATGTCTGGTTTTCACCTCTTTCCTGGTGGAGTGACGAAGCTAAGCTCTTCATCTGGCAAATCCGATTGCCGCGAACGCTTGCGGTCCTGCTGGTGGGGGCAGCGCTGGCCGTGACCGGCACGGTTATGCAGTCGCTGTTTGAAAATCCTCTGGCAGAACCCGGTTTACTGGGCGTTTCCAATGGCGCTGGCGTCGCGCTGGTTATCGCTCTGCTGCTCGGGCAGGGGATGCTGCCAGGTTGGGCGCTGGGGCTGTGTGCCATTCTCGGTGCCTTAGCGATCACTCTTATTCTGTTACGTTTTTCCCGTCGTCATCTCTCTACCAGTCGTCTATTACTTGCAGGTGTCGCGCTCGGCATTATTTGTAGCGCCCTGATGACCTGGGCGGTCTACTTTAGCTCCAGCCTCGACTTGCGTCAGTTGATGTACTGGATGATGGGCGGTTTTGGCGGCGTGGACTGGCGGCAGAGCTGGCTGATGCTGACGCTGCTGCCGGTGGTGGTCTGGCTGTGTCGGCAGCATGCGCCGCTCAACCTGATGGCGCTGGGTGAAAACTCAGCTCGGCAGCTGGGGCTTTCCGTCTGGCTTTGGCGCAATATTTTGGTTGTAGTGACCGGCTGGCTGGTTGGTGTGAGCGTCGCGCTTGCCGGCGCGATTGGATTTGTCGGTCTGGTGATCCCGCACATGCTGAGGCTTGCCGGGTTAACCGATCATCGCGTTTTGCTGCCTGCCAGCGCGCTGGCAGGGGCCGCGGTCTTAACTGGTGCGGATGTGGTGGCAAGGCTTGCGCTAAGCTCTGCCGAGCTGCCCATTGGCGTAGTCACCGCTACGCTCGGCGCGCCGGTGTTTATCTGGCTATTATTGAAAGCCGGACGTTAATTCGGCTCACAGAGGAAGAGGATGATATGCAAAGCAATGTTCTGAATACCGAAGTCACTACCATTGACGGCGAAAACACCACGCTGGAGAGCTGGCAGGGAAAAGTGCTGCTGGTGGTGAACGTCGCGTCTAAATGCGGCCTGACGCCGCAGTATGAGCAACTGGAAAACCTGCAAAAAGATTTTGAAGCCCAGGGGTTCAGCGTGCTCGGCTTCCCATGCAACCAGTTCCTGGGGCAAGAGCCGGGCAGCAGCGAAGAGATCAAAACCTTCTGCAGCACCACCTATGGCGTGACGTTCCCGCTGTTCAGCAAAATCGATGTCAACGGCGAGCACCGCCATCCGTTTTATCAAAAGCTGATTGACGCGCGTCCGGCCGCTGTTGCCCCGGAAGGTAGCGGTTTCCTGGAGCGAATGAGCAGCAAAGGGCGTGGCCCGCTTTACCCTGACGACATCCTATGGAACTTCGAAAAATTCCTGATTGGCCGTGATGGCAAAGTGATTCAGCGTTTCTCACCGGACATGACGCCGGAAGATCCTGTGGTGCTGGACGCCATTAAACAGGCTTTGGCGAAATAATTTGTCCCTGCTGCAGCTGACAGGCGTCACCGTCGCGGGTCGGGTTGGGCCGATATCTGCGGCGGTGGAGCCCGGGGAACTTATCCATCTTGTCGGGCCAAACGGGGCAGGCAAGAGTACGCTGCTCACGCGGATGGCAGGATTAAGCGCCGGGCAAGGCAGCCTTTTGTTTAAACAGCAACCGCTTGACGGCTGGTTGCCTGCCGAGCTTTCCCGGCGTCGGGCCTGGCTAAACCAGCACCAGCTTCCTCCGTTTGCGATGCCTGTCTGGCATTACCTGCAACTGCATCAATCTTCGCCTGAATCCGAAGCGGCAATGCTGTGCCTGGCGGAGTCGCTTTGGCTCTCAGACAAACTGACCAGAGCGGTCAACCAGCTTTCCGGTGGTGAATGGCAGCGTGTTCGTCTTGCGGCCGTGCTGCTACAGGTTGATCCCTCGGTCAATCCAGAAGGGCAACTTTTGCTGTTGGATGAGCCGATGAATAGCCTCGATGTGGCCCAGCAGGCCGCGCTGGATCGTCTTCTGCACGCATTTTGTGAAGCCGGCATCGCGATAGTAATGAGCAGTCATGATTTGAACCACAGCCTGCGTCATGCCCACAAGGTATGGCTTCTGCGTGAAGGCAAAATGGTTGCTCAGGGTGCCAGGGATGAAGTGTTAACGCCGAAAAATTTAGAGGCTGCCTATCAAATGCCGTTTCGGTTATTGCGTGTCGAAGGGCACAGTATGCTGATAAGCCCGTTATAACATCGTGGAAAGCTTGCAATAATTCCGGGCGACAGGCTAAATTACTGGAAACAGTAAGACCGGGAGTTGTCTGAAAATGCGTTTGTGGCTTATTGCAGTGGCATGCATAGTGTTGGTGGGGTGTAGTCATAATGCCCCTCATCCGAACGCCAGGCTTTCCGATTCCATTACCGTTATCGCTCAGCTAAACGATCAGCTCCGCAGCTGGCATGGTACACCGTACACCTACGGCGGCATGAGTCGACGCGGCGTGGACTGCTCCGGCTTCGTGCTGATGACCTTCCGCGATAAGTTTGACCTGATGCTGCCGCGGATGACCAGCGAGCAGGCAGAAATCGGGACAAAAATTGACAAAGACGAGCTGCTACCGGGTGACCTTGTGTTCTTCAAAACCGGCTCGGGTGAAAGCGGCCTGCACGTTGGCATTTATGATACCGACAACACGTTCATTCACGCGTCCACCAGCCGCGGCGTAATGCGTTCCTCTCTGGATAACGTCTACTGGCGTAAAAAATTCTGGCAAGCCCGCCGTATATAGCCTTTTCTGATTTTACCTAAGTTGAAAAACCGTGACCGTTCCCGCAAATCTGCGGGCAACGTCAACGGTATTGGCAATATCAGGTAATATCGGGAGGCATTGTGCTTTTCCCGCTAAGGATTGTTTCATGGTCACCCTCGAAGATGTTGCTGCCCACGCCGGCGTCTCCCGCGCCACCGTATCCCGCGTGGTGAATGGCGACACTAAGGTTAAATCGCAAACCCGCATTAAAGTGGAGGCCGCGATTGCTGAACTTGGCTACTCCCCCAATCCTGCAGCCAGAGCGCTGGCGTCGAGCCAGAGCCATTCCATTGGTCTGGTGACCACGTCATACACCGGGGGTTTCTTCGGGGCGCTGATGGATACGGTGCAAAGCGAAGCGGAATCCAACGGGAAACAGCTTCTGGTGACGCAGGGGCGTGGCGTAGAAGAGAACGAGCGCAATGCTATTCAGCGACTCTACAACTTGCGCTGCGATGGGCTGATCCTCCATGTCCGTGCCATTGCCGACGAAACCCTGATTCAACTGGCGGAACGCGGTAACCGGTTTATCGTGCTCGACAGAGACGTGCCCGCATTAAGCTCACGCTGCGTGGTCTTCGATCATCGCCTGGCTAGCCACATGGCCACCCGCTATTTGCTGGATGCGGGCCATCTGGCAATAGCCTGCCTGCATGGCCCAACTCAGCGTGCCTCAAGTCTTTTACGGCGTCAGGGCTTTCTCGATGCCATGGAAGAGCAGGGGATTACTCCGGTTGCGGTGGTGGAAGGGGAGTACGATATGCCCAGCGGCTATCGGCAAACCTCGGCCTTGCTGGATGAATATAAAATCAGCGCCCTTTATTGTTGTAACGAAGAGATGGCCGTTGGGGCGATGCTGGCCATTACCGAGCGGGGGTTACGCATTCCTCTGGATATATCCCTTATTTGTTATGACAGTGGCGATCGCGCGGCATTTGTTCGCCCGGCGTTAACCAGCGTTTATTTCCCAATTGGTGATATGGCCCGCTACGCGACGCGTAAATTACTGAATGAGCAGTGTGAGAATGAATCTTTTTTACCTTGCATCATTGCTCGTGATTCCGTTCGGAATTTACGTTAAAAACTGGCTATGTACGGATATCCAGGATAAGCTAAAAGTTATTAAAACATAAAGCTTAAACGTTTCAGGGATGAGTGTGAAATTCACAGCGATAGCTGCTATCCGACTATTTTCGGATTGGCGCCGTATCTCTCTGCCGTCCAACCAGAAATCTACAGGGCTGGCAAAATGATTGTTTCACTTGATAGTGTTTATTGTTCTCACCTCTACTATCGCCCCGTCGTCAGGCCGGATGATAGCATTTTGGGCGTCGAAATCGTTGCAAACTTCGTGGGGGCCAGTGCGCCAGTTCGTATTCCAACCGAATTGTTAATTCCTCACCTTGCTCCGGAACAGCATCTCGAACTGTTTAGAGAAAAATTAACGCAAATAGAAGAACATCAGAATTTCTTTATCACCCGGCAACTTGTTGTCTGGGTTCATATTAATGAAACTATTATTGACGCGTTAATTAGCAATCAGGATTTATTTATCCGGCTAAAGGCTTTGCCGTTTATTGAATTAACGATCGGTGAAAGCTTTCCTGATTTAAATAGCGGTAAAACGAATTTAAGACTGGCCTGGCTGGCTGAACGTTTCTCGCTCGGTCTGGCTGACTTTGGTGCAGGCCATGCCACCACAAAATCTATTTTTGATGGCCTGTTTCGGCATGTGATTCTGGACCGTTTTTTTGTTCAGAAACAGCTTCCGGGTCGCACGTTCTCACCCTTTATGCTTGCCATTCTTGGGCAGGTTTCACCGTATTGTCAGGCTTTGCTGATTGCCGGGATAGACTCCGCCAGCGCACGGCGTAAAGTGCAGGGTTTGGGCTTTGCCGCTATGCAGGGTAAACTCTGGCCGCTGGTGCCGCCGGAGGAACTGGCCTCACTTTTCCCCCCTCATGAAGGTCTGGTTCACTAAAGCCCCTGCTGCTCGACCGTGTTTAAAATGCATTACTGGGGCTACACTGTCGGGCGGAGGAACCATGACCAATACTTTAGCTTTTCTGAATACCTGGCACGATGAGCTGCCGGGGTTCTACAGCGAATTAACCCCCACGCCGCTGAAAAATGCCCGGCTGCTTTATCACAGCCAGCCGCTGGCTGACGATCTGGGGATTAACGCCTCGTTTTTTGCCGCGTCGCAGCAGGGGATCTGGAGTGGCGAAACGCTACTGCCCGGCATGCAGCCACTCGCCCAGGTTTATAGCGGTCACCAGTTCGGCGTTTGGGCTGGGCAGTTGGGAGACGGGCGGGGTATTTTGCTGGGCGAGCAGCAACTGGCGGACGGACGCAAGGTTGACTGGCACCTCAAAGGTGCTGGCTTGACGCCATACTCACGCATGGGCGATGGCCGGGCCGTGCTGCGTTCCACGATTCGGGAATTTCTCGCCAGCGAAGCCATGCATGCTTTAGGCATCCCGACGACGCGAGCATTAACGATAGTCACCAGCGATACGCCGGTACAGCGTGAAACGGTTGAGCAGGGGGCAATGCTGCTGCGGGTGTCCGAAAGCCATCTGCGTTTCGGGCATTTTGAGCATTTCTACTATCGCCGCGAGCCGGAAAAAGTCCAGCAGCTTGCCGATTACGCCATTCGTCACCACTGGCCGCATTTTCAGGGGCTTGAAGAACGCTATGAGTTGTGGTTCAGCGACGTGGTGGCGCGTACCGCTGCGCTAATTGCAAGCTGGCAAACGGCAGGCTTTGCCCACGGGGTAATGAACACCGACAACATGTCGATTCTTGGCCTGACCATGGACTACGGCCCGTACGGCTTCCTCGACGACTACCAGCCTGAGTTTATCTGCAACCATTCCGACTACCAGGGCCGGTATGCCTTCGACAATCAGCCCGCGGTGGGGTTCTGGAACCTGAAGCGCCTGGCGCAGACACTGTCTCCGTTTATCAGTGCCGACAAGCTGAACGCGATTCTGGACGGCTATCAGCCGGCCATCATGCGTGCTTTTGGCCAGCGGATGCGTGCCAAACTGGGACTGTTTACCGAACAGCAGGCCGATAACCAAATCCTGAGTGAACTCTTCGCCCTGATGAGCAAAGAAGGCAGCGATTACACGCGCACCTTCCGTATGCTGAGCGTGACGGAGCAGCTCAGCGCGGCGTCGCCGCTGCGGGATGAGTTTATCGACAGGGCAAGTTTTGATGCCTGGTTCGGGCGCTATCGTGAACGGCTTCAGGCGGAGCAGGTGAGTGACGCAGAACGCCAGCAGAAAATGCAGGCGGTGAACCCGGCGCTGGTGTTACGCAACTGGCTGGCGCAGCGGGCAATCGAAGCCGCGGAGCAGGGCGATACTCGTGAACTGGCGAAACTCCACGAGGCGCTGCTCCAGCCGTTCTCCGATCGTGAGGACGAAATGACGCAACGTCCACCGGACTGGGGAAAACGGCTGGAAGTCAGCTGCTCAAGCTGATCACTGGCGCAGGCCTACCTGAGGAACCGGGTGTTCCGGATGTCGGAACACCCGCAGATCGGCCTGGTACCAGCGCTGTAACGTTTGCTCTTCCAGCACTTCATCAGGCGTGCCGTTCGCCACCAGCCTGCCTTTATGCAACAGCACGATACGGTCAGCCCAGAGTGCCGCCAGATTTAAATCATGCAGCACCACGCACACCGACAGCGTTCCCTGCTGCGCCAGGCGGCGCAGCAGGCGAAGCACGTGTTGCTGGTGGTAGAGATCCAGCGCCGACGTAGGCTCATCCAGAAACAGCCAGCCGTGAGGTTGTCCGTCGCACCAGAGCTGCGCCAGCGCCCGGGCAAGCTGCACCCGCTGCTGCTCACCGCCGGATAAGCGGCAAAAATCTCTGCCGCTAAGATCTTCACACCCGGTCAGCGCCATGACTTCCGCCACGACGCTGGCCGTTGACGCCTGCGGCCAGGGTGCGCGACCCATGGCAATCACATCTTCTACCGTCCAGCTAAATGCCATGCTGCTTTGCTGGCGCATCACCGCGCGTTTGCGGGAAAGCGCTTCGTTGGACCACTGATTTAAATCCTGGCCCGCCAGGGCAACGTGCCCGCTGTCAGGCTGTTGAAACCCGGTTAACAGCCGCAACAGCGTGGATTTGCCCGCGCCGTTTGGGCCAATCAGCGCCACAACTTCACCCGGCTTCAGGCTGACATTGACGTTATCAATCAGATAACGGTGGCCCAGCTTCAGTGAAATATCGTGCGTGGACAGAACTTCATTCATCTCGCGCTCTCCTTGCTGCGAAAGATCATCGCCAGGAACCAGGGGCCGCCTATCAGGCTGGTCAACAGGCCCACCGGCATTTCTGCTGGCGCGACAATCGTTCGCGCCAGCGTATCGGCTACTAACAGCAACATGGCACCGGCCAGCACGGAGCCGGGCACCAGCCAGCGATGATCGGATCCAAGCCACATGCGCACCAGATGCGGAACCACCAGACCAACGAAGCCGATAACGCCGCTGATGGCCACCGCAGCGGCAACCAACAAGGCGCTCAGGATTAGCAAATGCCGCTGCGTTGTTTTGACATCCACGCCCAGGTAATGTGCCTCTTCATCGCCAAGCTGGAGCAGGTTCAGGCGCTTTGAAAGCAGCCAGATGCCCACGCTTGCGGGAAGAATAAGCGACGCGGTGGCAAGCAGTGTTGACCATTGTGCCTGGCCTAGGCTACCCATTCCCCATAAAGAGAGCTGGCGCAGTTGAGCGTCATTGCTTATCCACGACAGCACGCCAACCGCCGCGCCGCACAGCGCATTGATGGCGATGCCCACCAGCAGCAGACGAGACAAACTGTTGGTGCCTTTCCTGCTAAGCAGGAAAATCGCCAGCGTCACCGCCAGGCTGCCGACAAACGCCGCCAGCATAGGGACATAAAGCGCCAAAACCGCCGGCAGAGCCAGCGGCATGACAATCGACAGACCCACCGCCAGCGCGGCCCCGCTGCTGATCCCAAGCAGACCCGGGTCGGCAAGCGGGTTACGGAACAACCCCTGCATCACGCAGCCCGACAGCGCCAGAGCGCCGCCGATCAGCGCCGCCAGCAGCACCCGTGGCAAGCGGATGTTAAGCCAGATGTCGCGCAACGCCTCGTCATGCGTCTGCCACAGCACGGCCACGGACAGCCGCATGGCGCCGAGATTAGCGGCAATAAGCGCCATTGCCAGCAGAACCAGCCCCATCAGACACAGGGCATGGTGAGGCAGAGGTCGGCGTATCACGGCAGTTGCTCCGCTTTTTTGCGCAGGGCGAGGATCGTTTGTGGGGTATCAATCCCAAAACCGAGTAGCGCCATGTCATCGACGACCATCAGCTGCTTATTTTTCCCGGCTGGCGTTTGTGCAAGCCCTGGTAACGCCCAGACGTTAGCTTCCCCGCCGAGGGTTTTCACCCCATCGGTGGTGACCAGGATCAGATCAGGTTTGCTGGCGATCACGCCTTCCTGGGACAGAGGCTGGTAGCGCTTGAAGCCCTGCATGGCATTGTCCAGCCCGGCGGCATGAATCGCAGCATCCGCAGCGGTTTCCTGCCCGGCAGCCATAGCGGTCATTCCGCCGTGGCTCATAATGAACAACACTTTTTTGCCCAAGGGTTTAGCCAGGATCGCCGCTAGCTGGTCGTGAAGCGTTTTGCGGAGTTTGTCGCCTTCGGCCGTTTTACCTAGCGCGGTAGCCACTGCGGCCACTTTGGCATCAATGCTCTCGAGAGTATTTTCCGCCGGGACGGTAACCACCTTCACTTTGCTGGCTTCTACTTGCTTCAGCGCCATGGAAGGCTGAGCCTGAGCGCTGGCGAGGACCAGCGTTGGGCGCATGGCGAGAATGCCCTCGGCATTAAGCTGGCGCAGGTAGCCCACATCCGGCAGTTTTTTCACGGCATCGGGATGGAGGCTCGTGCTATCACGAGCCACCACATCCTGACCCGCACCCAGAGCCCAGGCAATCTCGGTGACATCGCCACCGATGGTTACCACGCGCTCTGCCGCACCTGCCATTAATGGCAGGGCGAGGATGGCGAGTAGCAGGCGTTTCATGCCGCTAACCCTTTGCCGATCAGCGCTTCAATTTGCAGGCGCCACTGCTCTTGCTCAGGCTGGCCTTCAGTGCGCTGGCCGTACAGCTGGGCAATTTGCGTGCCGTCGGCGGCGAACAACTCAAGGCTGGTCACGTGGCCGTCGGCGGTTGGTTTGCGGGTTACCCAGCTTTCGGCGATGGTGTCGCCCATCAGGTGCAGGGTGAATTCCGGGTTGAAAACGTTGACCCAGTTTTCCATCGGCACCACTTTGCGGATTTCACCGGTGAAGATCTGCACGCAGCCGCGGTTGCCGACGAAAATCATGATCTCATTACCGTCTTCTTTCGCCTGGTTCAGTAACTGGGAAAGCGCTTCGTTGTCTACGCGACAGGCCAGATCGTCTTTCACCAGGCGGAAAGCCTGCTGACGAGTCAGCTGGTGGCGTTTCAGCAACTGGAAGAACTGGTGCACGTCGGTCATCGCGCGCCATTCAGCATCCACTTTGTCGGCTTCGACGGTTGGGGTCATCACCGCTTCTTCAGCGGCTTTGATCTCTAGCGCCGGGTTGTCGGTGTGGATGAAGCGGGTCAGGACTTCGCTCCAGGCTTCAACATGGGTGTTGTCGGTGGTGTACACCTTCAGCAGTGCGTCACCCTGATGGTCAAAGAATTGAATGCTTTGACGCTCACCGCGCGAAGTCTCTTCACGGACGTGGAACACGCTTGCCCACTGATTCAGGAACAAACGCAAATCCAGCGCGCGTGGGTTCAGCACCAGCCCGGCGTGGCCGTTCAGGTGCTGGTTCTCAAAGCGGCCTACCTGCTCGTGAACGGCATATTCGTTGCGGCAGATACACTTGGTTTCACCCACGGCTTCCAACGCGGCGAAGATCTCTTTCACATCGCCATTCAGGCGCCATGCGTCGTGTCCGACGCGGGCATGGGTCAGTTCCGCTTCACTGATTTGCATCAGTTTGGCGATATCCCGGGCATATTTCTTCGGGTGTTCTTGCTTAAGCTGGATCCAGCTGTCGTAACGCTGACTCATGAAAAACTCCTTTACCATTGATAGCTCACGAAAATTTTACCGTTACGGCCATCCTGCGGGAGACCCTGCGGTGACCAGTACTCTTTATCGAAGGCGTTGCCAAACACCAGCGTGGTGGTTAAACCCCGCAGCTGCTGCTGCCCTTTATAGCTGACATAAAAATCACTGACCGCGTAGCCCGGCTGCTGTGCATAGGAGCTGCTGATGTGGGTGGAACGCTCGGCGAAGGTGCCGACCCAGCCCACAGAGAAGCCGCTGTGTGACACAGGGATGTCCAGGGTGGTGGTGACGGTGTCCGGGTTCAGGCTGGAAATGTACTCGCCGGTATCTTCATCTTTACCGCGAGTGCGGTTATAGGCGGTATCCAGGCTGAACAGATCGGCGGTGTACTTCGCGGTTACGTCCCAGCCCCAAATTTTGGCTTTTGGCACGTTATAGGACATGGTGGTCGCTTTGGCGAAGTCCACGGTGGTAGAGATGTAATCTTTCGCTTTGGTATCGAAATAGCTGGCTTTGAATTCCAGGCCGTCGTTAGCCATCGCCAGATTGTCGAAGCGCAGACCGAAGCCGTATTCCTGCGTTTCATTGGTTTCCGGACGCAGGTTCGGGTTTGGTACCCAATAGTTGGTGTAACGAGTGCCGATAGAGAAGTGCTTGGAGTCGTTGTACATCTCGCCCATGGTCGGCGCACGGAACGCCTGCGCATAGGAACCAAACAGCATCAGCCAGTCGGTTGGCGTGACGGAAACCGCCCCGCGTGATGACCACTTGTCGGCATCCACGTCTTTATAGCCCTGGCTGCTGCCGCTGTAGTTGTCATAGCGCGTCCCGGCCAGGATAGAAATCGGCAGGTCGCGCAGGGTGATTTCATCCTGCAGCCAGCCGGAACCAAAGTTGATTTTCGCCTGTGGGAAGCCGGTCGTCAGGCCACCAGGAGCCTGCTCCTGACGGTAATATTCGCTGCCGTAGGTCAGCAAGTTGGCCGCGAAGCTGTCGTTAAACAGGCGGCTGCGGTTTTCGAGCTTGCCGCCTTTGGTCGTCTGTTTACGGAATTCACCGCCCTGGTTCGGGGTTTCGGCGTTGATACGAGCTTCAGACCAGTAGGCAGTTGCGGTGGCGTTCAGCCAGTCGTTATCCTGCGGGCCGAGGTGGTATTTCAGCTGCGCGTCACGCTGAATGGTGGAGCGATTGGTCATTGGGTTGCTGGAGGCTGAGGCATCCGGCGTCTGCGGGTTTTTCGGTTCCTGGGCATTATTATTGTAGTAACGCAGGGAGCCGGACAGCGACTGAGCCGAATCGATATACCAGGTGCCTTTGGTCAGCAGGTTGCCGATGTTTTCGTCATTCGGTGCGGTTTCGCCGTTGCTCTGGCGCAGATTACCGCGATCGCGGCTGGACCAGGCGACAACGCCGTCCAGGTTATCGGTACGGCCAAAGGCGCTGGCGCCCATGCCGATACTGTGGTCGCCGGTACCGCCGGTGCCGAAGACGCGGAAGCCGCTGTTTTGGCCGTCAAATAACAGATCGGCCGCATCGGCGGTTTCATAGGAAATAACGCCGCCCAGCGCGCCGCTGCCGTACAGCAGAGCTGCCGGGCCACGAACCACTTCAATACGTTTAATCAGCGCAGGATCGAGGAACGTGCTGTTCAGGTGGCCGGTGTCGGTGCCCTGACGAATGCCATCGACCAGAGTCAGCACGCCGCGGCGGTCGTAACCGCGCATATTGATGTCCTGGCCGTTGGTACGTCCGGTGCCGTCGATGGTGATCCCCGGTACTTTACGCAGCATGTCAGCGGCGGAAGTGGACGTCTGGCTCTCCGGTGAATTTGCGTCGATAACGCTCACCATCATCGGGGCTTCGAAAGTGCTGCGTTGGTTACCGGTGGCAACCACGGTCATTTGCTCGTCTTTCGCGAAAGCGGGCAGGGCGGTAAATACGGCTAACGTGAGTACAGACAGACGAAAACCTGCTGTGTTGGTGCAAGGCATAGCGCAACTCTCCTAAGGAATTTCGAAAGCGCTGGCTGCCTGGGGATGACCTGGGTGGCTGGCTAATTTCCCCTTTTTTGATTTGGGGAACGGTTTGTTTAATTTATTTGGTCAGGATCAGTTTCCCGGCCTGAGTCTGGCGTAACAGATATTGTTGCCCTTCATGGACGATAACAACGCGGCCTTCAACGCCGAGCAGCGCTTTGCTGTCCACCTGACGAGGCTCTGTCGCGGGCTGCGGGCGGGCGGGGGTGAATGGTTTGTCCATACGCTTCACTCTGTTTACAAATGACAATCAGTGTAACAATGAGAATCATTATCAGAAAAAGCCGAATCAGCAGCAAGCATTATTTGTAATAATTATGTGAATCAGGGAATTTCCTGGCGGGCGAGTTGTCGTGAGGCGTAATGCTATGATATCCGGCGGGTTATTCCGTTCCCGCCGGTAGCCTGAATTAGAAGCGTCGGTCAGTAGCCTGCGACAGCATAGCGACCAGCGTTTCCGTATCTTCCCAGTTAAGGCAAGGATCGGTGATCGACTGCCCGTAAGTCAGGGGCTGGCCGGCAACGATTTGCTGCGTCCCTTCTTTCAGGAAGCTTTCCGCCATGATCCCGGCAATTGCCCGAGAACCATTGCGAATTTGCGTGCAAACATCCTCGCAAACATCCAACTGGCGGCGGTGCTGCTTCTGGCAGTTTCCGTGGCTGAAATCAATCACCAGATGTTCAGGCAAGTCAAACGCGCTCAGCGTGTCGCAGGCGGCAGCAATGTCTTCCGCGTGGTAATTCGGCTGCTTGCCCCCGCGCATAATGATATGGCCGTAAGGGTTACCGCTGGTCTGGTAAATCGTCATCTGCCCTTGTTTATCTGGGGAGAGGAACATGTGGCTGGCACGCGCGGCGCGAATGGCGTCCACTGCTATGCGGGTATTGCCATCGGTGCCATTTTTAAAGCCGACCGGGCAGGAGAGTGCGGACGCCATTTCGCGGTGGATCTGGCTTTCGGTCGTGCGTGCGCCAATCGCGCCCCAGCTAATCAGGTCGGCGATATACTGCCCGGTCACCATATCCAGGAATTCTGTCGCGGTAGGGACACCCAGTTCGTTGACCTGCAGCAGCAGGCGGCGGGCCTGTTCGAGGCCATAGTTAATGCGGTAGCTGCCGTTCAGATCAGGATCGGAAATTAACCCTTTCCAGCCAACCACGGTGCGCGGTTTTTCGAAATAGGTGCGCATCACGATCTCAAGGCGATCCTGATGTTTTTCACGCAGCGTTTTGAGGCGGCGAGCATAGTCCATCGCGGCGTCAAGATCGTGGATCGAGCAAGGGCCGACGATCACCAGCAGGCGTTTGTCTTCGCCGGTCAGGATCTTTTCTATCCGGCGGCGGGCAGCGGTAACGTGCTGGGCAACCTCAGCGGAAACCGGGAAGCGCTCGGTTAACTCAGCCGGTGTCACCAGGCTGTCGATGCGCGCGGTTCGCAATTCATCTGTTTTGTTCATTGGGTGTCTCAGAAATTTTGTCTTCTCTGCGGCAGATTTACCGGGAAGTGATGGGGATCACAATAAACCAAAGCTGACCGATTTCAACATCAGGCCTGCTTTGGCGAAAGGATTGCCCCACCGCAGTCTGTACACCCTAGCATACACGCTTGATCTTTTGTACTAGTTTCTTAGTACATGCGGCGATTCAGTCCCATAATGTCGAGAATTTTGGTCGCCATCTCTTCAACAGAGTAGTTGGTACTGTTGAGGTAGCGAATCTGGTTTTTACGGAACAGGGCTTCCACTTCGGCGACTTCCAGACGGCACTGGCGGAGAGAGGCATAGCGGCTGTTTTCACGGCGTTCCTCTCGAATGGCGGACAGGCGCTCAGGGTTGATGGTCAGGCCAAAAAGCTTGTGCTGCAGCGGTTTAAGCACCGCAGGAAGCTGAATGTTGTCCATATCATCGGCAATAAAAGGGTAGTTCGCGGCGCGAATGCCAAACTGCATCGCGAGGTAGAGGCTGGTCGGGGTTTTGCCACAGCGTGACACGCCCAGCAAAATGACCTGCGCCTGATCGAGATTGCGCATCGAAATCCCGTCGTCGTGCGCCAGCGTGTAATCAATGGCGGCAATACGGGCGTCGTATTTCGTCAGGTTGCCTGGGTTAAGGCCATGCGTTCTGTGGGCCACTGGAGTCGGATCGAGTTTTAGCTCCTGCTGCAGCGGGGCTACCAGCGTTTGCACGATATCCTGACAGAAGCCTTCGCTCTGCATAATGATGTCGCGGATATTGGGCAGCACGATGGAATAAAACACCAGCGGACGCACTCCGGTTTGCTGATAAATAGCGTCAATCTGCTCTTTTACCGCTTTGGCGCGACTTTCATTTTCAACAAACGGCAACGTAATACTGTTGATAGATACCGGGAATTGTGACATCACCGCGTGACCGAGTACTTCAGCGGTAATGGCAGTGCCATCGGAAATACAAAATACCTGACGATCGACTAAATTATCCATTTTTATTCCTGAACGGGGAACCGGTTTCCCTAAAGCATAAAGTAAAACAAGGGATTCCGAGTAGCGCTAATCTTAATTTAAAAAGTGAAATAGCGTTTTTAAATTTAATAAACCATCGGAAATATATTCAAATCAATACTATACCCATTATCATTGTGAGGATTATATGATAATCAATGGTTTATGAAATGAGCGGATCTATCCGAAAATGTCATATTTTATTTTGCTTGAACGATTCACTGGTTTCATTCCCCCCTAAGAATATGCAAAGCTAAATACGAAGTCTGGTGTTTCTTGTACCCATTCATTTAAAAAAGGATTGTTTCGATGTCCAATAACGGCTCGTCACCGCTGGTGCTTTGGTATAACCAACTCGGCATGAATGATGTAGACAGGGTCGGAGGCAAAAATGCCTCCCTGGGTGAAATGATTACCAATCTTTCGGGTATGGGCGTTTCCGTCCCGAACGGTTTTGCGACCACCGCCGAGGCGTTTAACCTGTTTCTCGACCAGAGCGGCGTGAACCAGCGTATCTACGAGCTGCTGGATAAAACCGATATTGACGATGTGAGCGAGCTGGCGAAAGCCGGGGCGCAGATTCGCCAGTGGATTATTGACACGCCTTTCCAGCCTGAGCTGGAGCATGCCATTCGTGAAGCCTACCAAACGCTTTCCTCCGATGATGCCGAAGCCTCTTTTGCGGTGCGTTCTTCTGCCACTGCGGAAGATATGCCGGACGCTTCCTTTGCCGGGCAACAAGAAACCTTCCTCAATGTGCAGGGCTATGATGCCGTGCTGGTGGCGGTGAAACACGTTTTCGCCTCGCTGTTTAACGACCGTGCAATTTCCTACCGTGTGCATCAGGGCTACGACCATCGTGGCGTGGCGCTCTCGGCTGGTGTTCAGCGCATGGTGCGCTCCGACCTTGCTTCTTCCGGGGTCATGTTCTCCATTGATACCGAGTCCGGTTTCGACCAGGTGGTGTTTATCACCGCCGCGTGGGGCCTGGGTGAAATGGTGGTGCAGGGCGCCGTAAACCCGGATGAATTCTACGTCCATAAGCCAACGCTTGAGGCAGGCAATCCGGCCATCGTTCGCCGTACCATGGGCTCGAAAAAGATCCGCATGGTTTATGCCCCAACTCAGGAACACGGCAAGCAGGTACGAATTGAAGACGTGCCGGAAGCTGACCGTGACCGTTTCTGTATTACTCAGGAAGAGATTCAGGAACTGGCTAAACAAGCTGTACAAATCGAAAAGCATTATGGCCGCCCGATGGACATCGAGTGGGCCAAAGACGGCCACACCGGCAAGCTGTTCATCGTTCAGGCTCGCCCGGAAACAGTGCGTTCTCAGGGCCAGGTAATGGAACGCTACCAGCTGCATGCGCAGGGGCAGATCGTGGCGGAAGGCCGCGCGATTGGGCACCGCATCGGCGCTGGCCCGGTAAAAGTGATCCACGACATCAGCGAAATGAACCGCATCCAGCCGGGCGACGTGCTGGTCACCGACATGACCGACCCGGACTGGGAACCGATCATGAAAAAAGCGGCGGCGATCGTCACCAACCGTGGCGGACGTACCTGCCACGCGGCAATTATCGCGCGTGAGCTTGGTATTCCAGCCGTTGTAGGCTGCGGCGATGCCACCGAGCGCATGAAAGATGGTCAGAACGTGACCGTTTCCTGTGCCGAGGGCGACACCGGCTACGTTTACGCGGAGCTCCTCGACTTCACCGTGAAAAGCTCTACGGTTGATACCATGCCGGATCTGCCGCTGAAAATTATGATGAACGTCGGCAACCCGGATCGTGCGTTTGACTTCGCCTGCCTGCCGAACGAAGGCGTTGGCCTGGCGCGTCTGGAATTTATCATTAACCGCATGATTGGCGTGCACCCGCGTGCGCTGCTGGAGTTCGACCAGCAGGAGCCCGCGCTGCAGGCGGAAATCCGCACGATGATGAAAGGCTATGACGACCCGGTTGAGTTCTACGTGGGCCGCCTGACTGAAGGGATCGCGACCCTGGGCGCGGCGTTCTGGCCGAAGCGCGTGATCGTACGCCTGTCTGACTTCAAATCTAACGAATACGCCAACCTGGTGGGCGGCGAGCGTTATGAGCCGGAAGAAGAGAACCCAATGCTGGGCTTCCGTGGGGCAGGTCGCTACGTGGCGGACAGCTTCCGCGATTGCTTCGCGCTGGAATGCGCGGCCATGAAGCGCGTACGTAACGAAATGGGCCTGACCAACGTCGAAGTGATGGTGCCGTTTGTGCGTACCGTTGCCCAGGCCAAAGCAGTGGTTGAGGAGCTGGAGCGTCAGGGCCTGAAGCGCGGTGAGAACGGGCTGAAGATCATCATGATGTGTGAGATCCCGTCCAACGCCCTGCTGGCGGATGAATTCCTGCAATACTTTGACGGCTTCTCCATCGGCTCGAACGACATGACGCAGCTTGCGCTGGGGCTGGATCGCGACTCTGGCGTGGTGTCTGAACTGTTTGACGAGCGCAACGACGCGGTGAAAGCGCTGCTGTCGATGGCAATCAAAGCGGCGAAGAAGCAGGGCAAATACGTCGGGATCTGCGGCCAGGGGCCGTCCGATCACGAAGACTTTGCCGCCTGGCTGATGGAAGAGGGGATTGACAGCCTGTCCCTGAACCCGGACACCGTGGTGCAAACCTGGCTAAGCCTTGCCGAACTGAACAAGTAACGTTTAACCCTTCTCTTCAACAAAGAGAAGGGAGCCGGGCCGGTGCCTGCCTGCTTTATGCGGGCACCGGGCCGACACTTATCCCCGCCTAATCAAATCCTTCATGCCGGTAATAATGGCCTCGCACCAGGCGGCGTAATCATGCCCGCTCGACCAGGGATTAAAACTCACCTCATAGCCCTTTTCACGCAGCACAGCTTCAAGCTGTTGCGTATTGCGGTAAATGCCGCCGTCTGCGCCTTTGCTTTCAAAGCGCCCCGCCTGCAGCCAAAAACGCACTGGCAGGCGCGGTGACGCCTGATACTGCCGGGTTAACCATCCGGGCGCTTCGCCCTCGGGTGCCCACCAGTAAGAGCCGGACAAACTCAGCACGTTGCCAAACGCTTCTGGATGGCGCAGCGCCACCCAGGCCGAAGCCAGGCCGCCGTAGCTGGAGCCTGCCACGATGGTTTTTTGTGCCGGAGTGGTGATGCCCTGTCGGCGCAGCCACGGCACCAGCTCTTCGGCCATAAAATCGGCGAAATCGGGATTGGGCGGCAGCTCTTTTTCCCGTCGCTCACCGTCGAGGCTGTCGATAAACACGGCGTTTACCGGCGGCAGGGCATGACGGGCTATCAGGCCATCCAGCACATTGGCGAGGTGATAACGGTCCTGGTACATGCGGCCATCGAACAGCATCAGCGTCCAGCGGGCGGGCTGCCCGCCGCGTGGCCGGTAGACGGTGACTTCCCGACGGTTTGCCAGCTTTTTGCTTTCTACCTGATAGCGAACCAGGGAGCCTTGCCGAATCGGCTCGGTGGTGGCCTGCGGGGTAAAATAGCGGTGGGTGGTCAGGTCCAAAAGTGAGAAACGACTCCAGCGGTCGCCTTTGCCTGCGGGGCTGAATTGCGGGTTGAGCGGGTCGGTCTGGGCCGACACCAGAATCGCCCGACGCTGGTCGCGCGCGGTGCCTTCCACAAGGGGAACGTCGGGGGCAAGTTTGTACTGCATAAGCGTATCCGCCGGTACCACATAGCTGCGGTACCAAACGTCGGAGTGGCCGAGGCGGAACATTGGGTCATGGTCACCGGCCGGTGAACCGAGCACAAACACGTTGCCCTGTGCGCCTCGCCACAGGAACGTCACGCGTTTGCGAGTGGCATCGATGGGCTCGATCAGTGGCGTCCCCTGTTCACGTCTTTCCTGCCAGAAGGCTTCGGTGCTTGCGCCGTGGCTTAACGCTTGCTCAAGCGCCAGTAGCGCCGGACTTTCCGGGGATTGTTCGTCGTTACGCTTGAGCGGGACGGTTTCACGAATCTGCCAGCGGAACAGCCAGCGCCTTCCGGGTTCACCGCGAAGCACCAGCGTAGAAGGCTGGCCGACGGGCAGGGCAAAAAGCGGATTATGCTTGCCATCCACCGGCCCGTTTTCCACCAGGGAGCGCCAGAGCCTGCCTTTGCTGTCCACCAGGCTGGCGTCGGTTACGCCGCTCAACCGGACATTGGCGTAGTTTTCACCCAGTGCCGGAAGCCCAAAGCAGATTTCGCCGCTGGCGTCGAACTTCCCATCCTGCTCACCCTGGCTGCCGGTAAAAGTACAGGTCGCGGCCACCGCCGACGCTGAACAAAGTCCCAACATTAATGCGCTCCACGCGGCTCTCATCGTGCTTATCATTCCTGATAAAAAAGTGCATACACGCTAATGCAAATGAGATTGATTTTCAATAACATTGCGAGTCGTTGCGTTTTACGACAAAACGTAACAGGAGAGAAAGGCGAACTTAATTCACCTAATCACATGGGATGTTACGGTCATGCACTTTAAAAATAATAAGGTAACCCACGGCCTTTGGCTGATGGGATTCAGTGCCCTGGGGATGGGAAACGGCGTTCAGGCGCAGGAGCGGCAGGTCAGCGAGGAAACTCTGGTGGTCACCGGCTCGGTTAGTGAGGATCCTTCCGCGCCGCTTAAGGGGATGGTGGCCACCAAAACGCTGTCCGCCACGAAAACTGCGGCTGATTTGCTCAAAACGCCGCAGTCGGTTTCGGTGATTACCCGCGACCAAATGAACGCGCAGGATGTCACCTCCGTGTCACAGGCTTTACGCTACTCGGCCGGGGTGCTGACGGAGTATCGGGGCAGTTCGAACCGCAACGATGAGGTGTTTGTGCGGGGCTTCAGCTATGTACCGAAGTATCTCGACGGACTGAGCTATGGGGCGACGGCGTCTTCCCAGACCGGGACGTTTGACCCGTGGTTGCTTGAGCGAGTGGAGCTGGTGCGCGGCCCGGCGTCCGTGCTGTTCGGCCAGGTAAACCCCGGCGGGCTTATCAGCATGACCAGCAAGCGCCCGACAAGGGAAGCGATACATGAATTGCAGTTCCGCTCAGGCAACCAGCATCTGGCCGAGGGGGCTTTTGATTTTGGCGGCTCGCTAAGCGACGATAATCGGGTACTTTATCGCTTAAACGGGATTGCCCGCACGCAGCACAGTCAGGTTGCCGATTACAAAGAACAGCGCATCGCGATTGCGCCAGCGTTGACCTGGTATCCCAACGATCAAACTCGCTTTACTTTGCTGACCAGCTACCTGAAAGATCCGAAGGCGGGCTATCGGAACTTCTTGCCTGCCGCAGGCCTGGTGACGGAAACCGCGGCGGGGTATATCCCGCTGGACTTTAACGTCAGCGATCCCAGTTACGACCAGTCGTGGCGTGAGCAAACGATGGTGGGCTATGAGTTCGAGCACAGCTTCAACGATATCTTCACCTTCCGCCAGAATGCCCGTTACGCCAGCATCAAACAAAAGTACCGTTACCTCGTGTACTCCACCTCGAAGAGCGACACGTTACTTTCGCGCCGTGCGCAGCGAGAAACGCGTGATACCGATGAGTTTGGCATCGATAACCAGCTTGAGGCGCAGTTTGATACCGGCGCGTTGGGGCATACGCTGTTAGGCGGCCTGGATTACAAGTCTAACCATGACCGGCAGCAGCTCAGCCGGGGCACCGGAGCGAAATACGATCTGTACTGGCCGAACCCGGTGTATGGCCTCAATGTGGACGAAAGTACCTTCAGCGCGGTGAACGACGACCAGCAGAATCTCGACCAGACGGGCGTCTACCTGCAGGATCAGCTCAGCTGGAATAACTGGCAACTGCTGCTTTCCGGGCGTTACGACTGGGCCGAAGTGCGCACGACGGACAGGTTAAAAAGCAAAACGACGCAGCAGAATGACAGTAAATTCACCTGGCGCACCGGGCTGCTTTACGCCTTTGATTTCGGCCTGTCGCCGTATATCAGCTACAGCACCTCATTTGAACCAAATCTGCAGACCAACCGCGCGCCAGGCGCTGCGCCGTTCGACCCAAGCCTGGGCAAGCAGACCGAAGTGGGCCTGAAGTATCAGCCGCTGAAAGAGACCTTCATGACACTGGCGCTGTTCGATCTTCGCCAGACAAACGTTGGAACCTATAACAGCGCGCTGGGCTGGTTCGAAAACGCCGGTGAGATCCGTTCTAAAGGGCTGGAGGCGGAGGTGCATTCCACGCTGTTTAACAGCCTCAACCTGATAGGGTCTTACACCTGGACGGATACGGAAACCGTGAGCACCACGGTGGCGGGTACCGAAGGAAAAACCCCCGCTCGTGTTCCAACGCATATGGCGTCGGCGTGGGGCAGTTACACTGTTCCTGAAGGTATGCTGAAAAACCTGACGGCAGGTGTCGGGGTTCGCTACATCGGCACCAGCTATGGCGATGCGAAAAATACCTTTAAAGTGGCGGCCGTGGATCTCTATGACGCCATGCTGCGTTACGAGTTAGGTGAAGTTAGCCCTGATTTGAAAGGGGCAGCCTTGCAATTCAACGTCAACAACCTTGCGGACACAAAATACGTGGCATCCTGTGCATCGGATTCGGCCTGTTTCTACGGCATTGGCCGCACCTTAACCGCCACCGTCAGCTATCGCTGGTAAGGAGAACTTTTGCGCTATCTGCTTATGGCGCTTATCGCACTTGCTGCCCCCTCGGGGGCAACGGTCATCGAAGATAAGCCCTACACGCTGGCGAATACGCTGGTACACAGTCTGCATTCGCCGGAAAACGGTGAATATAAAATTATGGTTTCCTGGCCTGAAGGCGAAGCCCCGTCAGAGGGCTGGCCGGTGATTTATCTTCTGGACGGCGAGTCCGTCTTCCCCGGTGCGGTGTCGCTGATGCAGCGCCTGACCTGCGAACGTTGCCCGTTAACACCGGGCGTCGTGGTGGCGATTGACTACCCGGGAAACAGCCGTCGGGAGCGCGATTATCGCCCTGCGGTGGATAAAGTCGTGCTGGAGCCTAATCCGGCGGGAGGCACTTATCCGCCAGGTACACCCGGTGAAGCGCAGAAGTTCTGGCAGTTTATTGACGCTGAGCTTCGGCCCTGGGTCGAAAAGAAATGGAAAATTAATCTGCAGCGGCAGGCTCTGTTTGGTCATTCCTATGGTGGACTTTTCACTACCTGGCTGTTTATGACCTCGCCGGGCGCTTTCCAGCATTATTACGCCTCAAGCCCTTCGGTGTGGTGGAACGACCGCTATCTGCTGCGAATGGCAAAAAACTGGCGGCCTGATGAGGGAAATGCTCAGCTATCGCTCTCTGTGGGAAGTTATGAACAGTCACTGCAGCCGCAGGAGGCCAGGCTGTCGGAAGAGAAGCGTGCCGCGCTATTAAAACATCGTGGGCAGAGAGCGATGGTGGATGGCAATCGTGAAATGGCTAATGCCTTGATAGCTAAGGCCCCGACTCGGGTTGATTTTACGCTGGTAGAAGGGCAGAGCCACCTGACCGTTGCGCCGCTGGTTCTACATGGGGCGCTTATCAATCACTTTGCGAAATCAGAATAAAAAAAAGCCCATCTTCAAGATGGGCAAAGACTACACACAGCAATTCGTTGTTTCACTCAGGGGATTTCGATGTTTATAAATCAACGTGTTGATTCATAACCGTGAGTTAAATAGTAGGCATCTCGCTAAGTGGCGTCACTCAGATTCGTCTCAATCGTTAACAGAAGGTAAATAACTTGAGACAGCATAGCCCGGAGTGGGGGCTTCAATGGCTGGAATAGCGAGGGAAAAAGGCGTTATTGATTAGACTTATTAACCATTTGCGTTAAGTCACTGCTTTAGGCGCGAGTTATCGCATGGTCACATTATGCTAGCTGGATTAGGCTCCGTTCACCTCAAGTACGAATTTATATGCCATCACAGAGAGGGTGAACGGCTCGGGGGAGTCACCGTCACTCCCCCGAGCCCCCGGACTCCCGGCGAAATAAATCGACCGCTGAAGCGGCAGACCTCCGTTTTATCTCCCAGTCCTGGGTCGGCTGAGATGCGTTCCCGACGCTCTCAACCTCCGGCCGTTCCCGACGGCCGGCCCCTGGCCAGTCGGAGAGAAAACGGAGGCGATTTAAGCCGGAACCGTGCCTCGCTTTTAGCCCACAGCCATTCTGAAAGTCATAGTTGCTTCAAGTCCTACAGCCACGCCCTTGTTCCCGGCTCTCAGCGCCCCCGGTTATGACCCAACTCAGGCGGGGTTGAGCTGTCGGGAACAGCGAAAGAGAGCGATCGTCGGGAACGAATCGCGAACGACCCCGAATGTTTGGGTGATAGCCGGTGGGTTTACCGCTTCAGCGGCGATGAGCTCGCCGGGCGTCGGGGGTTGTCAGGGGGCATGGCGTAATGCCCCCTGACACGTTACCGGTTTACGGTCGTCGCATAGAGAACTGAGCTTGTGGTGAACGGAAAACCTGGGGCTGATAAATACCAACGCCAGACAGTGGCAAAAGGAGCTGTTGGCCAAAAAACACCCCAATCCCTCCCAGCCCTTTATTTATTTCTTCACATTCAGCGTCTCCTGCTCCTCAAGCAGTTCGACCACTTCATGCGGATCGTCCTGCGGGGCAGGTGCTTCATGCATCCAGACTGAAATCAGCCGATAAGAAACCGCCAGCAGCACCGGGCCGATAAACAGACCAATCATCCCGAAGGCAATCAGGCCGCCGATAACGCCGGAGAGAATCAGGATCATCGGCAAGTCCGCGCCCATGCGGATAAGGACCGGACGAATCACATTGTCCATGGTGCCGACGACGCAGCTCCACACCAGCAGCACTGTTCCCCAGGTGGTATCCCCGCTCCAGTACAGCCAGATTATGGCGGGCACCAGAATCACCAGCGGGCCAAGCTGAATCAGGCAGCTAAGCACCATCAGTACGGTGAGCAATGCGGCGTAAGGAATGCCGGACACTGCGAGGCCAATACCGCCCAGCACGCCCTGCGCGAGCGCAGTGACAACCACGCCCAGCGCTACGGCGCGAATCGCCTGGCCAGCCAGCAGCACGGCAGCATCGCCACGTTTGTCTGCCAGACGGAAGGCGAAGTGGCGAATGCCGTTCCCCAGCGTTTCACCTTTGGCATACAGCAGCACGCTGAACAGCAGCATCAGGCCGAGATGCACCAGCAGGGTGCCAATATGCACAGCCTGGCCGAGAAACCAACTGGTCGTCGTGCCGATATAAGGGCGGACTTTTTCCATAATCGCGCTGCCGCCGCTGCTCACCAGCGTGTTCCAGCCGCTGTAAAGCTTATCGCCGATAAGCGGGATGCTGTGCAGCCATTCGAAGGCGGGCAGCGCCATGTGCCCTTTGGTTGCCCAGTTAATCACCGGGCCGCTGTTGTCCACCAGGCTGTTCACTAACATAGCGACCGGGATGACAAACAGCATTAGCAGCAGCAGCGTCATCACCAGCACCGCAAGGGAGCGTTTGCCCCACAGCAGCTTTTGCAATTTGATGAGCAGCGGCCAGGTTGCAATGACGATGGTTCCGGCCCAGGCGAAGCCTAAAACAAATGGGCGGACAATCCACAGACAGGCGAGAATCATCACGGAAATAAACAGCACGGACAGCAGGATCTGCAGCAGATCCTTTGGCTGACTGACTTTGATCATAGGAAGAATCACCTCAATAAAATGCACCCGCGCTAAATTCGCATGGCGATAATTTAATGATGATGTATTTCCTCGATTATTGACAGGCGCATTTCGCTTCGCGTTATCTGAAATAACAGCCGCAAATCGCGACGGAATATGATAAAAACAAAACAGACACGCAAACGATAACTCTTACTAAGCAACACAGGGTCGACCCGTCAATGATCCCACAAATTTCTCAGGCACCTGGCGTCGTTCAGCTGGTGCTCAGCTATTTAGCATCACTGGAGCAACAGGGCTTTACCGGCGATACCGCCACCAGCTACGCAGACCGCCTGACCATGGCGACCGATAACAGCATTTACCAACTGCTGCCGGATGCGGTGCTTTTCCCTCGTTCAACCGCAGACGTCACGTTGATTACCCGCGTGGCCGCCGAAGAGCGCTTTAAATCCCTGGTGTTTACCCCGCGCGGCGGCGGCACCGGCACCAACGGGCAGTCGCTTAACGGCGGCATCGTGGTGGACATGTCCCGCTACATGAATCGCATCATCGAAATTAATCCGGAGCAAGGTTGGGTGCGGGTGGAAGCTGGGGTCATTAAAGATCAGCTCAACCAGTTCCTGAAGCCGCACGGCTACTTCTTTGCCCCGGAACTGTCGACCAGTAACCGCGCCACGCTGGGCGGGATGATCAACACCGATGCCTCCGGGCAGGGGTCGCTGGTGTACGGTAAAACCTCCGATCATGTGCTGGGTGTGCGCGCCGTGCTGATGGACGGCGAAATTCTGGACACGCACCAGATGGCAACCGGGCTTGCCGAAGAACTGGGTCGCGAAGAGACCACCAGTGGGAAAATCTACCGCACCGTGCTTGAGCGCTGCCGCGAACAGCGCGAGCTGATTATCGATAAATTTCCCAAACTTAACCGTTTCCTCACCGGCTATGACCTGCGCCATGTTTTTAATGACGACCTGAGCAAGTTCGATTTAACCCGTATTCTTACCGGCTCCGAGGGGACGCTGGCGTTCATCACCGAGGCGAAGCTGGACATCACCCGCTTGCCGAAGGTGCGCCGGCTGGTGAACGTCAAGTACGACTCCTTCGATTCCGCCCTGCGAAACGCACCCTTTATGGTGGACGCTCGGGCGCTGTCGGTGGAAACCGTCGATTCCAAAGTCCTGAACCTGGCGCGGGAAGACATCGTCTGGCACTCGGTCAGTGAGCTGATCACCGACGTGCCAAATAAAGAGATGCTCGGGCTGAACATCGTTGAATTTGCCGGGGACGACCAGGCGCTTATCGACGGCCAGGTCACTGAGCTATGTGCTCGCCTTGATGCACTGATGGCCGAAGGCGAGGGTGGGGTGATTGGCTGGCAGGTCTGTGATGAGCTGGCCGGTATAGAAAAAATCTACGGTATGCGGAAAAAAGCCGTTGGCCTGCTGGGGAACGCCAAAGGTCAGGCTAAACCGATTCCGTTTGCTGAAGACACCTGTGTGCCACCTCAACATCTGGCGGACTACATTGTGGAGTTCCGCGCGCTGCTGGATAGCCACAACCTGAGTTATGGAATGTTTGGCCACGTTGATGCTGGCGTATTGCATGTTCGCCCCGCGCTGGATATGTGCGACCCGCAGCAGGAAATGTTGATGAAAAGCATCTCCGACGATGTGGTAGCGCTGACGGCAAAATACGGCGGTCTGCTGTGGGGTGAACACGGTAAAGGGTTCCGCGCCGAGTACAGCCCGGCCTTTTTCGGTGAAACGCTGTATGAAGAGCTGCGCCGCATTAAGGCCGCGTTTGACCCGGCTAACCGGCTCAATCCTGGCAAAATTTGCCCACCGCTCGGCGTGGACGACCCGATGATGCAGGTCGATGCCGTTAAGCGCGGGACGTTTGACCGGCAAATCCCGATTGCGGTGCGCACTTCCTGGCGCGGCGCGATGGAGTGCAACGGCAACGGCCTGTGCTTTAACTTCGATGTGAAAAGCCCGATGTGCCCGTCGATGAAGATCTCCAGCAACCGCATTCACTCCCCGAAAGGACGGGCCACGCTGACCCGTGAATGGCTGCGGCTGCTAGCCGAGCGCGGCGTTGACCCGCTTGTGCTTGAGAAACAGCTGCCGGAGCAGCGCGCCAGCCTGCGGGGGCTGATCGAGCGTACCCGCAACTCGTGGCACGCCAGCAAAGGCGAATACGATTTTTCCCACGAAGTGAAAGAGGCGATGTCCGGCTGCCTGGCCTGTAAA
This sequence comes from Cedecea sp. NFIX57, assembly GCF_900177785.1. Taxonomy (NCBI): domain Bacteria; kingdom Pseudomonadati; phylum Pseudomonadota; class Gammaproteobacteria; order Enterobacterales; family Enterobacteriaceae; genus Cedecea; species Cedecea sp. NFIX57. The sequence goes on from NZ_FXAS01000026.1 coordinate 40,143, forward strand.
GCCTGCTCTACCCAATGCCCGATTAAAATCGACGTGCCGGAGTTCCGCTCTCGTTTTCTGCAGCTTTACCACACGCGCTATCTGCGCCCGCTGCGCGATCACGTCGTGGCCTCGGTGGAGAGCTATGCACCGCTGATGTCGCGTGCGCCGAAAACCTTTAACTTCTTTATGCGTCAGCCGTGGGTGCAGAGTTTGTCCCGCAAGCACATCGGCATGGTCGACCTGCCTATGCTGTCTACGCCGACGCTGCAGCAGCAGCTGGTCGGGCACCGCTCCGCCAACGTCACGCTGGAACAGCTGGAGCGTTACTCCGATGAGCAGCGGGCTAAAACGGTGCTGGTGGTGCAGGATCCGTTCACCAGCTATTACGATGCTCAGGTAGTGGCAGATTTTATTAAGCTTGCAGATAAGCTAGGCTTTGAGCCTGTGGTGCTGCCGTTCTCGCCGAACGGTAAGGCCCAGCACATTAAAGGATTCCTGCAGCGTTTTGCGCGCACGGCGAGTAAAACGTCTGAGTTCCTGAACCGCATCGCGAAACTGGGTATGCCGATGGTTGGCGTCGATCCGGCGCTGGTCCTGTGCTATCGCGATGAATACAAACAGACATTAGGCGAAGAACGCGGAGATTTTCAGGTTCAGCTGGTGCACGAATGGCTCCAGACTGCGCTGAAAGAACGGGAAGTGCAGGGCGCGGGAGGAGAAGCTTGGTACCTCTTTGGCCACTGCACCGAAGTGACGGCGTTGCCGGCGGCACCGAATCAGTGGGCCGGTATTTTTGCTCGTTTTGGTGCGAAACTCGAAAGCGTAAGTGTTGGCTGTTGCGGCATGGCTGGCACTTACGGTCACGAGGTGAAAAATCTCGCCAATTCATTGGGCATTTATGAACTCTCCTGGCATCAGGCGATGCAGCGCCTGCCGCGCAACCGCTGTCTGGCAACCGGCTACTCCTGCCGCAGCCAGGTCAAGCGCGTTGAGGGCAACGGCGTGCGGCATCCATTACAGGCTCTTCTGGAGATTATCGGATGATTTGGCGACGTGAAGCCACGCTTGCCGCGCTCAACAAAATGGGCGCGAACAATATGGTCGGCCATGTAGGCATTGAATTTACGCGTTTTGACGACAACGAAATTGAGGCCACCATGCCGGTGGATGAGCGCACCCGGCAGCCGTTTGGCCTGTTGCACGGCGGCGCGTCGGTCGTGCTCGCGGAAACGCTGGGTTCAGTGGCGGGCTACCTGTGCACCGAAGGCGATCAAAAGGTGGTTGGGTTAGAGGTCAATGCCAACCACATTCGCTCGGCGCGAGAAGGCGTGGTGCGCGGCGTTTGTCGCGCAGTACATGCGGGGCGTCGTCATCAGGTGTGGCAAATTGATATCTACGATCAGCAAGACCAGCTGTGCTGTACCTCCCGTCTGACCACGGCGGTGGTGTAGCCTAATCCCACGTTCAGCCTTCAGGGACGTGGGATTGTTTTAATTTGTTATTATTTCCTTAAAAAACTATATATCCACAACACATTTTGCTAAAAAGCCTTCCTCCGGATATTTTCAGGCTTAAGGAAAAACGATGTGGATATTGCTGGCAGCCGCCTTACTGGTTTTACAATTTAATAAAAAGATTTCCCTGGGATTGCTACTCGCGACCGTACTATGGGGTGCCGTTGATGGCGTACTCGACTGGTGGGCACTGGCTTCACTGGCGGTAATCGCCATGCTTGCCGTCGCTTATTTAAAAGCCGCAAACGGAAAACCCGTTCGTTACGTGCTTGAGTTTTTGCTGGTCGCCGCCTCGGTAGCGCTGACTATCCATGTTATTCCTGGTTTCCATAATCCAAAGGTGCTGGACTCGGTGAGTGCCGGGCCGCAAAGCGCGCCTTTCTCGATGTATTACAATTTCGACAAAGCGCTGGTGCCGTTTATTTTGCTGGTGGTAATGAAATCGCTGTTTGTCAGCGAGCCGAAGTCCCGGCCTGCTAAGTTCGGGTGGATCCTGCTGGTTGCGTTGATCCCTGGGCTATTGTTGCTGGCGGTGGCGCTGGGTGGCTTAAAAATTGAGCCTCATTCCCCGCAGTGGCTGGTGCAGTTCCTGTTCGCGAATATTTTCTTTGTTTCCCTGGCGGAAGAAGCGTTATTTCGGGGTTATCTCCAGCAACGTTTATCCGGCTTTATGCCTCCGGTTATGGCGCTGATTATTTCAGCTGTGATATTCGGCGGGCTGCATTTTGCCGGTGGGCCGCTGCTGATTATTTTTGCCGCGCTGGCGGGGCTTATTTACGGTCTGGCGTGGATGTGGAGCGGGCGGCTGTGGGTTGCCGTGGCGTTTCACGTCGGGCTGAATATGGCCCATTTATTGCTGTTTACCTATCCGGTGCTGCAGCATACTGTGCATTAATTGTTCTACGACATCGGAACTTGACTCCGATGTCGTAAAAGCTCATCGCCTGAGCAGACGAAATACCAGCCATATGCTCCCTGTAATGGCGCACAACAAGCCGAGCACAGGGAAAAATGGGATGCCAAACAGCGTCCAGTTCAGCCCGAACAGCCACGGCGCGATTGCCATCGTCAGAGCGGATAAAACAAGGGCCAGCGCCAGCGTAGAAGCCGCACGTTCAAGCGACTTTCCAAGTTGGTTAATATTCTCTACGTTAATGTCCGCGTGCAATTTGCCGTGACGAAGCCTTTGCATCACCAGGCGGAGGGTCTGTGGCAACGAATCACCTCCCTCAAGAAGCTGGTTGCCGAGTTTAAGCAGGCGTCTGCGGCTCCCGAGGCGGGTATAGCGCTTTAACAGCTCCCGCTTAATCACCGGACGAAGAATGCGAAGGATGTCAAACTGCGGATCCATTCTCAGCAATACGCCGTCCGCGGTGATCAGCGCCTTAAACAACAAAACCAAATCCGGCGGCAGCGCCAGCTGGAATTCCCTGACGGTGGAAAGCATATCGGTCAGCGCTTTTCCCAGCTGTAGCGGGAGGTTGCCCTGTTTTTGCAGGAAATAGCTGGCCGCCAGCTCTAATTCGGTAAGTTCTAATGCCTCCTTGCCACTCCAGGCGATGAGGGCATCGACAATGCCGCTGGCGTCATGCTCGCTGATGGCATAAATCAGCGACAACAGCTCGTCGCGCCGCGCCTCGCTCAGGCTTCCCACCATGCCGAAATCAATAAAACCGACCCGGTTACCCGCCAGGGCCATGACATTACCGGGATGAGGATCTGCGTGGTAAGTCCTCAGTTCAAAGAGCATATTGATAAACGCCGTCGCGCCTTTACGTGCCAACAATGGGCCGTCAAATCCTGCGGTGGCAAGCTGCTGGCCGTCAACCGGCGCCACACCGGGCAAAAAGGCCTGCACCATCAATGTGGGATGACACCAGTCCCAATAAATCCTGGGGATGACAATATCGTCGTTGTCGGCGAAAAACTGATAAATCTTTTCCCCGTTGGCCGCCTCATGGCAAAAATCCAGTTCCTGATTCAGAGCGTTTTCCAGATAACGCACCAGCATCACTGGCTGAAAGCGCGCGAGCGCCACGCTCTGCTGGGCCAGGCTTTCTGCCAGATAACGCAGTAAACGCAGGTCGGCTTTGAGGGTTGTTTCAATCCCGGGGCGCTGAATTTTGACGATAACCTCGTCGCCGTTTTTCAGCGTGGCCCGGTGAATTTGCGCTATAGAGCCACTGGCTAGCGGGGTTTCATCAAAGGTGGTGAAAACCTCAGCAGGCGCAGCCCCGAGTGCCGCCACAACGCTCGGTTCAAGCTGCGGCCAGGGCAGAGGGCTGGCGCTCGAATTTAACTGGCTAAGCGCTTCCGTCCAGGCGGGTTCAAGCAGGTCGCTGCGGGTCGAGAGGATTTGCCCGAGCTTAACAAACGTCGGACCCAGTTCTTCCAGTGCCGCGCACAGGCGCTGCGGCATCGGCAAAGCATCGTGTTGGCTGCCGCCACGCATTTTGTCATGCAGCGAGGACAGGCCCAGCAAGCGCACAATGTCCTGCAATCCATAGCGGAGAAAAACGCCGGTGATTTCCTGCAGCCTCACGCGATCGCGGGCGGTGACCATAATCATTTTTAGCATCAGGCTAAGCTCCCTTTTCTTTATCAGGAGGATAGTTGATAAATCAGAACAGGGAGTTTCGCCGTGGAATGTCTGAAAATTACTGGTACTTTTCGTGGTGAATTTCGCATTCAGTGCGTTTCCAATCACATAAATAGATATTTTCTATACATCTTTTGCCTTGCCCGGCTCAGCCGTTTTTCATCTTTGATATTTCCTTTTACACCAGTGGGTTAAACAGCTCTTTTCGCTATCTGCAAGAGTTTCATGACGGTCTATCCTTAGTAAAGACGCCCAAAAAACCAGCGTTTCGCGAATACCCCTGTTTTCATAACGTTGTATTGATAATTGTTATCATTAACATAAGGGTATCGGCCTTCGGGCGCAGAGAATAATGAGGTGAAGAATGGATGTGCAAACCGGTTCCTTTGATCCCAATGATTTTGCCTGGCAGGGGCTGACCCTGACCCCGGCCGCCAGCGCGCATATCCGCGATCTGGCCGCAAAACAACCCGAACTCAAGGGCATCCGCCTGAGTATCAAGCAGACAGGCTGTGCTGGCTTTGGCTACGTGCTGGACACGGTTACCGAGCCGAAGCCGGACGATCTGGTCTATGAGTTTGACGGCGCGCGCCTTTGGGTGCCGCTCTCCGCCATGCCTTTTATCGACGGCACGGAAGTGGATTACGTGCGTGAAGGCCTGAATCAGATCTTTAAATTTAATAACCCGAAAGCGCAGCACGAGTGCGGCTGCGGCGAAAGCTTTGGGGTATAGGCGGTACTATGTCTCGTAATACTGAAGCAACTGACGATGTCAAAACCTGGACCGGCAACCTCAATTATAAAGAGGGCTTTTTCACCGAGCTGCAAACTGAGCAGCTGGCGAAGGGCATAAATGAAGAGGTGGTTCGGGCAATCTCTGCCCGTCGTAACGAACCCGAATGGATGCTGGAGTTTCGTCTCAACGCCTTCCATGCATGGCTAAAAATGGAAGAGCCGCACTGGCTCAAGGCGAATTACGACAAACTGAATTACCAGGATTACAGCTATTACTCCGCGCCTTCCTGCGGGAGCTGCGACGATACCTGTGCCTCACAGCCCGGCGCGGTTCAGCAGCCGCCTAACGCCTTCCTGACTAACGAAGTCGAAGACGCGTTTAAGCAACTGGGCGTGCCGGTGCGCGAAGGCAGCGAAGTGGCGGTTGACGCCATTTTTGACTCGGTGTCCGTCGCAACCACTTACCGCGAAAAACTCTCTGAACAGGGCATTATTTTTTGCTCCTTCGGCGAGGCCATTCACGATTACCCGGAGCTGGTCAAAAAATACCTGGGTACTGTCGTGCCGTCTAACGACAACTTCTTCGCCGCGCTTAACGCCGCGGTGGCCTCTGACGGCACCTTTATTTACATCCCGAAAGGCGTACGTTGCCCGATGGAGCTGTCCACTTATTTCCGTATCAACGCGGAAAAAACCGGTCAGTTCGAACGCACTATTTTAGTGGCGGATGAAGGCAGCTACGTGAGCTACATCGAAGGTTGTTCCGCGCCGGTGCGCGACAGCTACCAGCTCCACGCCGCCGTGGTGGAAGTGATTATTCATCGCGATGCGGAAGTGAAGTACTCCACGGTGCAAAACTGGTTCCCGGGGGATAACAACACCGGCGGCATCCTGAACTTCGTCACCAAACGCGCTCTGTGCGAAGGTGAGAACAGCAAAATGTCGTGGACGCAGTCGGAAACCGGCTCCGCTATCACCTGGAAGTACCCGAGCGTGATCCTGCGTGGCGATAACTCCATCGGCGAATTCTTCTCCGTGGCGCTGACCTCCGGCCATCAGCAGGCGGACACCGGCACCAAAATGATCCACATCGGCAAGAACACCAAATCGACGATCATTTCGAAAGGGATCTCCGCCGGTCATAGCCAGAACAGCTATCGTGGCCTGGTGAAAATCATGCCTACCGCGACCAACGCCCGCAATTTCACCCAGTGCGACTCGATGTTGATCGGGCCGGACAGCGGGGCGCACACCTTCCCGTACGTGGAGTGCCGCAACAACACGGCACAGCTGGAGCACGAAGCCACCACGTCGCGCATTGGTGAAGATCAGCTGTTCTACTGCCTGCAGCGTGGGATCAGCGAAGATGACGCCATCTCGATGATCGTCAACGGGTTCTGCAAAGACGTGTTCTCAGAGTTACCGCTCGAATTCGCGGTGGAAGCACAAAAATTATTAGCCATCAGCCTCGAACACAGCGTCGGTTAAGGATTAAGGGAAAATTATGTTAAGCATTAAAGATTTACAGGTCAGCGTTGAGGACAAAGAGATCCTGCGTGGCTTAAACCTTGAAGTGAAGCCGGGCGAAGTCCACGCCATCATGGGGCCAAACGGCTCCGGCAAAAGTACCTTATCCGCGACGCTTGCCGGGCGCGAAGACTATGAGGTAACCGGCGGTTCGGTGCAGTTCAACGGCAAAGACTTGCTGGAGTTGTCGCCGGAAGACCGCTCCGGCGAAGGTATTTTTATGGCCTTCCAGTACCCGGTGGAAATTCCCGGCGTCAGCAACCAGTTCTTCCTGCAAACCGCGCTGAACGCGGTGCGGGAATACCGGGGCCTTGAGTCGCTGGATCGCTTTGATTTTCAGGATCTGATGGAAGAGAAAATCAAGCTGCTGCAAATGCCGGAAGATTTGCTGACTCGTTCGGTGAACGTTGGCTTCTCGGGCGGTGAGAAAAAGCGCAACGACATTCTGCAAATGGCGGTGCTGGAGCCCGAGCTGTGTATTCTCGATGAAACCGACTCCGGGCTGGATATTGATGCCCTGAAGATTGTTGCCGAAGGCGTTAACTCGCTGCGTGACGGCAATCGTTCATTTATCGTGGTCACCCACTACCAGCGTATCCTCGACTACATCAAGCCGGACTTTGTTCACGTGCTGTATCAGGGGCGCATCGTTAAATCTGGCGATTTCAGCCTGGTGAAACAACTGGAGGAGCAGGGTTATGGCTGGCTTACCGAACAGCAGTAACGGCAACGCGCTCCAGCAGTGGCATCATCTGTTTGAAGCTCCGGGAACCGGCCGCTCGCAGGTGGCCCAGCAGCATATGCAGCAGCTCCTGCGCCTGGGGTTACCGACGCGCAAGCATGAAAACTGGAAATACACGCCGCTCGACGGGTTGCTGAACAACCAGTTTGTCTTTGCGCCTCAGTTGCCTTTAAGTGCACAGCAGCGTGACGAACTTGCTCTGCCGGTCGATGCGCTGCGGCTGGTGTTTGTTGACGGGCGTTTTAGCTCCGAACTGAGCGATAACATCGCCGACAGCGGTTTTGTGATTAGCATCGACGATAACCGCCAGACGCTGCCCGCGCCTGTTCAGGGCGAAGTATTTCTGCACCTGACTGAAAGCCTGGCGGAGACCGTGACGCATATCCGCGTGGCGCGTAATACGCAGCCTGAAAAAGCGCTGTTGCTAATGCACGTCACACGCGGCAGCACCGCGCAGGAGATGGCAACGGCGCATTATCGTCACCATTTGATTCTTGAGCAGGGCGCTCAGGCCACGGTGATTGAGCACTTCGTCAGTCTTGACGAGGCGGCGCATTTTACCGGCGCACGGTTTACCGCCGAAGTGGCCGCCAACGCGCAGCTTAGCCACTACAAGCTGGCGTTTGAAAATGCCGCCAGCTACCACTTTGCGCACAACGACCTGCTGATTGAGCAGGACTCGACGGTGAGCAGCAACAGCTTCCTGTTGGGGGCTGCGGTGCTGCGCCACAATACCAGCACGCAGCTCAATGGCGAAAACAACCAGCTGCATATCAACAGCCTGGCGCTGCCGGTAAATAACGAAGTGTGCGACAGCCGAACCTGGCTTGAGCACAACAAGGGCTACTGCAACAGCCGCCAGCTGCATAAAACCATCGTGCGTGATAAGGGCCGGGCGGTGTTTAACGGTATGATCAAAGTGGCACAGCACGCGATTAAAACCGACGGGCAGATGACCAACAACAACCTGTTGCTTGGCCGCCTGGCGGAAGTGGACACCAAGCCACAGCTTGAAATCTACGCCGATGACGTGAAGTGCAGCCATGGCGCGACCATTGGGTGCATTGATGACGAGCAGATGTTCTACCTGCGCTCCCGCGGTATCAGCGAACAGGCTGCGCAGCAGATGATAATCTTCGCCTTTACCGCAGAGCTTACCGAAAGTATTCGCGACGAGGCCTTAAAACAGCAGGTGCTGGCGCGTATCGCTCAGCGCTTTGCAGGGGGCGAGGCATGAGTTTTTCCATTGAGCAGGTCAGGGCCGATTTCCCGATTCTGAGCCGCGAGGTCAACGGTCAACCGCTGGCTTATCTGGACAGCGCGGCCAGTGCCCAGAAACCTCAGTTTGTCATCGACACCGAGCTTGAGTTCTATCGAAATGGTTATGCCGCAGTGCACCGTGGCATCCACACTCTGAGTGCGGAAGCGACCACCCTGATGGAAAACGTGCGCAGTCAGGCGGCAAGGTTTATCAACGCGGCGAAACCGGAAGAAATTGTCTTTGTGCGTGGCACCACCGAGGGGATAAACCTCGTGGCCAATAGCTGGGGTAGCGCTAATGTCCAGGCCAGTGATAACATCATCATCAGCGCCATGGAGCACCACGCTAACATCGTGCCGTGGCAGATGCTGTGTGAGCGTACCGGTGCAGAACTGCGCGTTATCCCGCTGAATCAGGACGGCACGCTGCAGCTTGATGTCTTCCCGACGCTGATTGACGAGCGCACAAAACTGCTGGCGATTGCCCACGTTTCTAACGTGCTCGGCACCGAAAACCCGGTGAAGGAAATGATCGCTACCGCACATCAGGCGGGCGTCAAAGTGCTGGTGGATGGCGCTCAGGCGGTGATGCACCACGTCACGGATGTTGCGGCGCTGGACTGCGATTTTTATCTTTTCTCCGGGCACAAGATTTACGGGCCAACGGGGATTGGCGTGTTGTATGTGAAAGAAAGCATCCTGAAGGATATGCCGCCGTGGGAAGGCGGTGGGTCGATGATTGCTACCGTCAGCCTGACGGCAGGGACAACTTACGCCGCAGCCCCGTGGCGCTTTGAAGCCGGGACGCCAAACACGGCTGGGATCATCGGCCTTGGGGCAGCGCTGAGCTACGTTGAAGGGCTGGGCATGGACGCGATTGGCGAGTATGAACGCAACCTGATGCGCTATGCTCAAAACGCGCTGCAGGCCGTGCCAGATCTTACCGTATATGGCCCGGCAGAACGCCGTGGCGTGCTCGCGTTTAATCTCGGGAAACACCATGCCTATGACGTCGGCAGCTTCCTCGACAACTACGGCATTGCGGTTCGCACCGGACACCATTGCGCCATGCCGCTGATGGCGTTCTACAGCGTGCCGGCCATGTGCCGCGCCTCCTTTGCCATGTACAATACCGAACAAGAAGTGGATCGCCTGGTCGCCGGCCTGCAGCGTATCCACAGCCTGTTAGGATAACGGAGACGGTCATGGCCACGCTGCCGGATAAAGACAAACTGCTAAAAAACTTCAGCCGCTGCGCGAACTGGGAAGAGAAGTATCTCTACATCATTGAACTGGGCAGCCGCCTGCCGGAACTGGCGGCGGAGCAGCATAAGCCGGAGCATATTATTCAGGGCTGCCAGAGCCAGGTATGGATAGCCATGCACCAGCAGCCCGACGGGGTGATTACGCTTGAGGGCGACAGCGATGCCGCTATTGTTAAAGGGCTGATCGCCATCGTATTTATTCTCTATCAGCAGATGACGCCGCAGGATATCGTGGCGTTTGACGTGCGCCCGTGGTTTGAAAAAATGGCGCTCGCTCAGCATCTGACGCCGTCCCGCTCTCAGGGGCTGGAAGCGATGATTCGCGCAATTCGCAACCAAGCCTCCAATCTCATTTAAGTTAGCTAAACTTAATCATACCTATGGTCCTGTTTTGCGAGGCGGTTTTCTGCCTCGCTTGTCTTTCAGCCTGCTGGTGTCCGCCAGCGCGACTACAGGAATAAAAAGTATGAAATACGCGTCTTTACTCACACTAGCTATTATCGGCGCCCTGAGCGCCATTCAGCCCGCTTTAGCCCTTGATTATCCCTTACCGCCGGAAGGCAGCCGTCTGATTGGTCAAAACCAGACTTATACCGTGCAGGAAGGGGATCGTAATCTGCAGGCCATTGCCCGGCGTTTTGATACCGGAGCGATGCTGCTGTTGGAAGCCAATAACACCATTGCGCCGGTGCCCAAACCAGGCACGGTACTGACTATTCCCAGCCAACTTCTACTACCGGACGTGCCGCGCGAGGGGATTGTGGTGAATCTTGCCGAGCTGCGGCTGTATTACTTCCCGCCAGGCCAAAACATCGTGCAGGTTTATCCGATTGGGATTGGCCTGCAGGGGCTGGAAACGCCGCTGATGACCACCAGAATTGGGCAAAAGATCCCGAACCCGACCTGGACACCTACCGCCGGCATTCGCCAGCGATCTCTTGAGAAAGGGATCAAACTGCCGCCTGTCGTGCCTGCCGGGCCGAATAACCCTCTGGGGAGATTCGCTATGCGGCTGGCCTACGGCAATGGTGAGTACCTGATCCACGGCACCAGCGCGCCGGACAGCGTCGGGCTGCGCGTCAGCTCGGGCTGCATAAGGATGAACGCCCCCGACATTAAAGCGCTGTTTGAGCAAGCGAGAACCGGTACGCCTGTGCGGGTGATTAACGATCCGGTGAAATTCTCCGTTGAGCCAAACGGTATTCGCTATGTCGAAGTCCATCGGCCGCTTTCTCAGGATGAGCAGCAGAATACGCAAACCATGCCTTACGTGCTTCCTGCCGGCTTCAGCGAGTTTAGGACCGATAGCGGTGTGGAGAAAGCGTTAGTGGAGAAAGCGCTTTACAGACGAGCGGGTTATCCCGTCGTGGTTTCTGCGGGGCAAACACCTGCGGCATCGGCGGCGGTGCAGTCGGCCAGTAATGGCGCGGTAAATGCTGAGGAGGCTACGAGTGCGACACAGTAGCAGGCGGAGATAAATGACAGGCAAAAAAAATGGCGCACATTGTGCGCCATTTTATACCAGTGACTCTTACTTACGGTAAGAGTGAGCCTGGTTGTCCAGACGCTGGTTAGCGCGAGCGGCGTCGTCTTTAGCAGCCTGAACGTCAGAACGCACTGCGTTCACGTCGTTGCTCAGCTGATCAACTTTAGCGTTCAGAGTCTGAACGTCAGAAGACAGTTGATCGATTTTAGCGTTAGAAGAACAACCTGCCAGCATAGTAGAAGCCAGGATTACCGCGCCCAGTACCAGTTTAGTACGATTCATTATTAATACCCTCTAGATTGAGTTAATCTCCATGTAGCGTTACAAGTATTACACAAACTTTTTTGTGATGAGAATAATTTTTTGTCGGGAATACCCCTAAATTTGATCGTTCGCTCAAAGAAGCACCGAACGGAGACGGAAAGTTAAAAAAAAGAGAGAAAACAGGGGAATTTCATCGGATTCATCTTAATTAAGAGTAAGCTTAAATAGTAAAATTCGATTTGCTTTTTGATTAAGATCCGCGAACAAGTGATATAAAAAAAGCGCCCTCAGGCGCTTTTTTAGTAATTAAACTTGTTAACAAGTCAATTACAAAACATGGACTGAAGCGGTGTTAGTGGTGCCGCTTGGAACCAGTGCACCGGAAACCATCACCACGATGTCGCCTTTACGCGCCAGGCCACTTTCCAGAGCAACTTCTTTACCCAGACGGTAGAAGTCGTCAGTGGAGGCGATTTCTTTCACCATCTGCGGCACAACGCCTTTGCTCAGCACCAGCTGACGTGCAGTCACTTCGTTGGTGGTCAGCGCAAGAATGGTCGCGTTCGGGAAGTATTTACGCACGGCTTTAGCGGATTTACCGCCCTGGGTCGCAACCACGATCAGCGGTGCTTCCAGTTTTTCTGCGGTTTCAACAGCGCCACGGCAAACGGCTTCGGTGATGCGCAGTTTACGGCTGTCGTTGTTGTTGTCCAGACGGCTGGTCATCACGCGGTCGGTACGTTCGCAGATGGTTGCCATGATGGTCACGGCTTCCAGTGGGTATTTACCTTTTGCAGACTCACCGGACAGCATTACTGCATCGGTGCCGTCGATGATGGCGTTAGCAACGTCACCGGCTTCCGCACGGGTAGGGCGCGGGTTTTTGATCATGGAGTCGAGCATCTGGGTCGCGGTGATAACCACTTTACGTGCACGAACGCATTTCTCGATCATCATCTTCTGCGCGAAGATAACTTCTTCAACCGGGATTTCAACGCCCAGGTCGCCACGAGCAACCATGATGCCGTCAGACGCTTCGAGGATCTCGTCGAAGTTGTTCAGGCCTTCCTGGTTTTCAATTTTGGAGATGATCTGGATCTTCTCGCCACCGTGGGCTTTCAGGTGCTCACGAATTTCAACTACGTCAGAACGCTTACGGATGAACGAGGCTGCCACGAAGTCAACGCCCTGTTCGCAGCCGAAGATCAGATCCTGTTTATCTTTCTCAGCCAGTGCTGGCAGCGCGATGGACACGCCCGGCAGGTTAACGCCTTTGTTCTCACCGAGGTCGCCGTTGTTCAGCACTTTACAGATAACTTTGTTGCCTTCGATGGCGGTGACTTCCATGCCGATCAGGCCATCGTCCACCAGAACGGTGTTGCCCACGGTCAGGTCATTGGTGAAGCCTTCGTAGGTCACTGCAACGATTTCGCTGTTGCCAACCACGGACTTGTCGGTGGTGAAGGTAAAGGTCTGGCCTGCTTTCAGGGAAACATCGTTACCGCCTTCCAGCTTGATGGTGCGGATTTCTGGCCCTTTGGTGTCCAGCAGGATAGCGGCTTTTTTACCGGTTTTAGCGACGACATTGCGCAGGTTCTTGATGCGCTGGCCGTGTTCTGCATAGTCACCGTGAGAGAAGTTCAGACGCATAACGTTCATGCCCGCGTCGAGCATTTTAGTCAGCATCTCTTCGGATTCGGTTTTTGGACCGATGGTGCAAACGATTTTAGTCTTTTTCATGACAGTCTTATCTATAAGTTGAGGAGGATTGTTGAAACTCGGTTCCGGGAGACAGGGCTGCCGGAGCTTAAAAGAATACTGTGGTGTTGAAAGTGGCACCTGGTAAGGATAGGTGACAGAAATAAAGCGTGCAGAGGAAAGTGTGCTTGTGGTTCAGCAGGGGAAAGTGTTAGACAATGTTGTTGTATAAAAAAGGAGTCCAATGAGCTGAAACCATTCAAGTTAAGAACGCGCGTAGTATAGATAAATCTGGCTGGAAAAGGAATCAAAACCGTTGATTCAGCGACGGAGTGCACAGTTTTACAGCGAGTTGTTATCAGGCCGTTGCCAGATGTTTGAGAGTTTTAATAGATGATGAAAAGAAGAAGGAATGGTGCGTTCAATTGGACTCGAACCAACGACCCCCACCATGTCAAGGTGGTGCTCTAACCAACTGAGCTATGAACGCATTTAATACGATTAATAAAACGTTAACCGACTGAATTGATTATTGTTTTATCTTCTTAAACAAGAAGTGACAACATTATGACGGGCGATTGGGGTGTTGACAAGCCCTGTTGATACTGTCTGGTGAATGTTTGAGCTTTTTATTGCTTGCTCCGGCTGGCTTTTTAATCTGGCTGCTGATAAAACCGTTTCCTTTCCGATATTCAGGGATATTTTATGATAACCATTATTGGCGCTGGTGTGGCAGGGCCGCTGCTGGCCTACATGTTGCACCGCCAGGGTATTGCGGTCTGTATTCTTGAGGCTGATGCTTCTCTGGATTCACGCCATCAGGGCGGCATGCTCAATTTGAACGAAGGCACGGGTAAACCTGCTCTCCGGGCGGCAGGCTTGTATGAGGCCGCCATGGCTCTGGTGCTGGAGGGTGCAGATGCAACTCTGATGCGCGATAAGCAAGGCCATGTCCTGTATCAGGATGACGGGGACGGCTCCCGGCCGGAAGTTGACCGTGGTGCGTTGCGCAAACTAGTGGTAGAGGCCTTGCCTGAAGGGATTATCCGCTGGAACAGCCGGGTCACGTCCATTGAACCAAAGGGGACAGGCTTTCATCTTAAGTTGGGTGACGGCAGCACGCATATTTGCGATGCCCTGGTGGGAGCGGACGGTGCGTGGTCGAAGGTCAGGCCTTTGTTAACGGCTCAGAAACCGCTTTATTCCGGGATAACTTTTGTTGAGTTGCGCTACCCGAACGTAAGCCAGCAATATCCTGCCGTGAAAGCGCTGTCAGGCAAGGGCTCGTTGTTTGCTCTGAGTGAAGGCCGGGGCATCATGGCTCACTGTGAACCTGGAGATGAGGTTTCAGCCTATGCCGCCATTCCCGTACCGGAAGCGCAATCGCGCAGAACCTTTACTCTTGATGTATTGGCTGAACACTTCCGTGACTGGGGCGAATGCTACCGCGAGATGTTAGTGCAGAGTGAGGGGCCACTGGTTGCCAGGCCGATCTATGTGTTACCTACCGGAGCGTTCTGGGAGGCAGAGGGAAATGTGACCCTGATTGGCGATGCCGCGCATGTTATGTCGCCTTTTGCCGGGGAAGGTGTGAATCTGGCGATGGCGGATGCCGTCGATCTCGCCCATGCCATCATTTCCCAGCCTTCCAGCCTGGCGGATGCTTTTAAGGTATATCAGGAGGCAATGGCTGCCCGAACCGTTCGTTTTCAGCAGGAGTCTGCAGCGAATTTTGCCATGGGGTTTGCGGCTGACGCGCCGCGGGAACTGCTGGCGTTATTCACCGGGTTAGGAGCGCAGGACGAGGGCCAGTAATCCCCAAAATCACTTCATCGGGATGTTGTTAATGGTTCATATGCTTCACCAGGCTGTCGATAAACAGCCTGACTTTGGCTGCCAGATGTTTTCGATTAGGATACACCAAGTTCACGCTCAGTGGCGTGCCGCCTAATTCAGGCAGCACGGGCACCAGTGTGCCCTCTGCGACATGCCCGGCAACGAGAAAAGCAGGCAGAAAAGCGATACCTAAGCCTGCAACAGCGGCGGCGCAAATAGCTTCTCCGCTGTCGAAGCGGATCCTGCTGTGCCCTTCGACCACCACGCTCTCATTGCTGGCCGTGAACAGCGTCCAGTTTGCCGTTTGAGGACTCAGGCCGTAAATCAGCCGCTGGTGCAGGCGAAGATCTTCTGGCGTGCCGGGTATCCCTGAAGTGGCCAGGTAGGCTGGAGAAGCGAACAGATGAGGGCGAATGCGCTGTACGGTTCGTGCAATAAGCTGCGAATCTTTCGGTAAATCACCCAGTCGGAGGCTGAGATCGAACCCCTCCGTGACGAGGTCCACCACGCGGTCGGTGAAATTAACTTCGATATCCAGCCTCGGGTAGGTTGCCATGATGTGCTTCAGAAAAGGCAGCAGCACTACCTTGCCCCACGTTTCCGGGACGCTGAGCCGAAGCACTCCGCTGGGGCTGGAAAAATTCTGCCGGACACTGGCTTCTGCTTCTTCAATATCCTGCAAAATCTGCGCACAGCGCTCATAAAAACCGTAGCCGTCGCGGGTCAGAGCGACGCTCCGCGTTGTGCGATTAAAAAGCCGTGTTTCCAGCTGTGCTTCAAGGCGTGCAATCGCTTTACCTGCGGCGGAACGGGTTAATCCCAACGCCTTTCCTCCGGCGACAAAGCTCCCGCTTTCCGCGATGGCTACGAAAACTCGCAGGCTGCCGAGATCGAGCTCTGAATGGCTTTTAGTGCCTGGGCGGAGTGGCATTGGCGAACCTCTTTCGTCAAATAATTAAGCATAATCTTTTTTGTTTAATCACAGTAGACAATGGAGAAAGAAATGCTTCCTGATAATGCACAGCTAGCCCTTAAGGGCTGGATAAAAGCTGCCGGGCCGGTGGTGAAGAAGGTATATGGCCAGTCTGATGCCGACTGGAAAGCGGTTCGGGCTGACTATGTGAAGCAGCTGGATAAGTTATTCCCTGCCGTGGAGGGCGTAACCTTTGCTGATGTCAGCCTGGGCGGTGTTGGTGCGATGTTGGTCACGCCTGAGGAAGTCATTGAGGGTCGGGTGATGATTTATATTCATGGCGGAGGCTACGTTCACGGTGGGGTAGAAGCTTATCGGGGATTAACCGGGCGCTATGCTCGTGCCTTGAAGGCTAAAGTGTATGCGGTAGATTATCGTCAGGCGCCTGAGTTTCCTTTTCCGACGCCAATTGATGATGTCTTTCAGGCTTACCGAACCTTGCTTGAGGAGGGGGCAAGCCCGCGATCGCTGATGATTTCGGGGGATTCTGCCGGAGGGGCGATGGTTGTCACGCTGATGCGTAAAGCGCGCGATGCTGGCCTGGCATTACCCGCCGCCGCCGTGGCTATTTCACCGTGGGCTAACTTAACGCATAGCGGCGCATCTGCAACGGTGCGGGATGGGTTGGACCCTTTATGCAGCGTAGCTTTCCTGAACCACCTGGCCCGAAGTTTCCTTGCCGGAGAACTGCCCACACATCCTGATGCTTCTCCGGTTTTTGCCGATGTACACGGACTTTCTCCCACGCTGATACAGGTTGGTGAAAACGAAGTGATGCTGAGCGATGCCATTCGCCTTGCCTCCCACATGAGTGAAAGTCGGGTTCGTACCACGCTAGAAGTTTGGCCGGAAATGTTTCACGTCTGGCATTTGTTTGCCGGGATCTTACCAGAGGCAGACCAGGCACTGCGAAACGCGATAAGATTCTTCGAAGATGCGCTAAACCCGGCCAACATCGGGTGAGAAAAAATGATTCATCTGCTGGCGTGCGGATTGCACGCCTTTAAATAATTGGGAGAGACAGTCGTGCCAGACAGAGAAATTATTATGCCACCGTCCATGCAAGTGCTTGCTGAGCGGGCGGGATATGCACCTGCGGTGGTGGTAGGTAACACGGTTTTTTGTGCCGGTCAGGTTGGGCGTACGCCTGATTTACAGGTGATCGCTGACCCAAGGGCGCAGTTTATGGCCTGCTGGGAAAATCTGCGTCTGGTCCTTCAGGCCGCGGGTTGCAGCTTTGAAGATGTCGTGGAGATGACCACTTACCACGTAGACATGAAGGAACATATGGATGTATTTCGGGAGGTGAAAGACGACCTGTTTCCGCGAGGACACTGTGCCTGGACCTGCGTCGGCGTGTCTGAACTGGCTCGCCCAGGGCTGCTGGTGGAAGTGAAATGCATTGCCGTGAGAAGAACGGCGTAACATAAAAAAATCGGCTGAGTAAGCCGGTTTTTTTATCAGATTTTGCAGGCGTCACCGCAGTCATCATCGGCCACAACGGCCTGAGCTTTTTTGTCTGCGTCTTCCTGGCGCTCGGCGTTGCGCGCTTCGGCTTCATCTAACCCGGAAAACACCAGATTATCGAGATCGATTTCCATAAGTCACCTGTCGTGGTTTAGTGAATAACTCGCTTTATGATATGCAACCTTTCGGGCTTTCGCATCCCAAAACACCGCCGGACGCTCAAAACGCTAAAAATGACGTTTTCATGCGCTACAGACTGACGTGTAAAAAGGAAATTTGGAATTTATCAGCTTGAAGAAAAGCGAATTAAAGAAGGGAACTGCTTTAGCAAATATGGTGCGTCCGAGTGGACTCGAACCACCGACCCCCACCATGTCAAGGTGGTGCTCTAACCAACTGAGCTACGGACGCACTGATATATTTGAAAATGGTGCGTTCAATTGGACTCGAACCAACGACCCCCACCATGTCAAGGTGGTGCTCTAACCAACTGAGCTATGAACGCATTGTTGTCTTGGCGACAGCGGGGACGAATATTAGCGATACACCTCGGGGCTTGCAAGGGGAAACTCGCAATTTTATTCCAGATTTCACGTGATTGCCGAGCATCTGCGCAGAATGGGGAGAAAGTAGCCGCTGATGCGGCTACTGTTGATTAATTAACGTGCTGCGCGCTGTAGGATAGTGACGGAAGGCTGACGCTGCAGCCAGCGCATGCGTAACATCATCATAATCGCGGCGGAAGTCAGGCCGATAATAAAGCCAATCCAGAACCCTGCCGGCCCCATAGGCTCAACCACCCAGTCGGTTAACCCCAGGATATAACCGGCTGGCAGGCCCAGCACCCAATACGCAATGAAGGTAATAAAGAAGATAGAGCGCGTATCTTTGTAGCCACGCAGAACGCCGCTGCCAATCACCTGGATTGAGTCGGAGATCTGATAAATTGCTGCCAGCAGCATCAGATGCGCCGCCAGTGCAACAACCGCCGGATTGTCGTTATACAGCAGGGCAATGTGTTCCCGGAAAATGACGGTAAACATTGCGGTGCACATTGCCAGGCAAATGGCCACGCCAACGCCCGTACGGGCGGCGATTTGTGCATCCAGAGTTGAGCCCTGACCCAGTCTGAAGCCGACGCGAATAGTCACTGCAGCGCCCAAAGAGAGCGGCAACACAAACATTAGCGAGCTGAAGTTGAGGGCAATCTGGTGCCCGGCAACGTCGGTGATACCCAGCGGGGAAACCAGAAGGGCGACAACGGCAAACAGCGTAACTTCAAAGAACAACGCCAGGGCAATCGGCAGCCCGAGCTGGCTCAGGCGCTTGACCAGCGCCCAGTCCGGTTTGCTGAAACTCTCCGGGTTTTTGATGTCGCGCATCGAGCGGGCTTTCTTCATATAGGAAAGCATGCTGAAGAACATCACCCAGTACACCGCCGCCGTTGCCACGCCGCAGCCCACGCCGCCCAGTTCGGGCATGCCGAAATGGCCATAAATAAAGATGTAGTTAACCGGAATATTGACCAGCAGGCCGATAAAGCCCATCACCATGCCCGGTTTGGTTTTGGCTAGGCCTTCGCACTGGTTACGTCCCACCTGGAAGAACAGATAACCCGGCGCCCCCCACAGCAGCGCGCGGAGATAGCGGACGGCTTTATCCGCCAGCTCAGGATCGATATTGTGCATGGCGTGAATGATATGGCCCGCGTTCCACAACACCACCATCACCAGCACGGAAACCATGCCCGCCAGCCAGAACCCCTGGCGAACCTGGTGCGCAATGCGGTCACGGCGTGCGGAACCGTTGAGTTGTGCAACGGTTGGCGTTAAGGCCAATAACAACCCATGGCCGAACAGAATAGCGGGCAGCCAGATGGAGGTGCCGATAGCCACGGCGGCCATGTCGGTGGCGCTGTAGCCGCCGGCCATCACGGTATCGACGAATCCCATTGCAGTTTGAGCGACCTGCGCGATGATGACAGGTATCGCCAGGGCAAGGAGCTGGCGAGCTTCGGTGAGGTACTTCTGCATGTTTACACCTGATTATTTTTATATGTATGAGAGACTAAAAAAGCCGCCAAAACAGGCAGCAAGAAGATGAACTGGGGAAATAGCCAGTCTATTGTAGCGGGAGTTTATTTATACGCCAGTCAAAAATAAAGCCAGCGCACACCGCGCACTGGTATGCTGATTTTCCAACTGCTAAAGTGCGAAAATGTCTGTTAATGGCGGTAGCGTTACCGTCTGCGAATTGCCAGGAGTTTTTAGATGTTTACAGGTATTGTGCAGGGCACGGCGACCCTGGTTTCCATCGATGAGAAACCGAATTTCCGCACTCACGTTATTGATATGCCGACTGAAATGTTGCCAGACCTCGAAACAGGGGCCTCGGTGGCGCATAACGGCTGCTGCCTGACCGTAACCGAAATCAACGGCAATCACGTCAGCTTTGATTTAATGAAAGAAACGTTGCGCATCACCAACCTCGGTGAACTCAGCGTGGGCGACAGCGTGAACGTTGAGCGCGCAGCCAAATTTAACGACGAAATTGGCGGGCATTTAATGTCGGGTCATATTATGACCACGGCCGAAATTTCTAAAATTCTGACCTCAGAAAATAACCGCCAAATCTGGTTTAAGATTCAGGATAAGACCCTGATGAAATATATCCTTTATAAAGGTTATGTGGGCATCGACGGGATCAGCCTGACGGTGGGCGAGGTAACCGCCACGCGTTTTTGCGTGCACCTGATCCCTGAAACGCTTGAGCGCACTACGCTCGGTGCTAAAAAGCTGGGGCAGCGCGTGAACATTGAAATTGACCCGCAGACCCAGGCAATTGTCGACACCGTTGAGCGTGTGCTGGCGAGCCGTGAAGCGGCAATAACGGCGGCGATGCCTGCTAGCGAATAAACATTCTTGATTCATAAAAAACGGGGCCATTTGGCCCCGTTTTTCTTTCTTAATTTTCTTCGTTAAACCCGTTTTCGGCGGCGGTTTTCATAAACCACTCGCCGCTTTTCTTAATCGTGCGCTGCTGGGTATTAAGATCCAGCGACACAAAACCATAGCGGTTTTTGTAGGCATTACACCACGACCAGTTATCGATAAAGGTCCACATGTGGTAGCCAAGGCAGTTGCTGCCTTCGCTGATCCCCTTATGCAGCCACTTAAGATGGTCACGAACGAAATCAATTCGGTAATCATCGTTGATTTGGCCGTTGTCGATGAAACGCTGTTCGTTTTCGACGCCCATGCCGTTTTCTGAAATATAGCAGGCAGGGTTACCATAATTTTCACGCAGGTTGGTGAGAATATCGTAGATCCCGCGCTCGTAGATTTCCCAGCCACGGTAAGGGTTCATTTTGCGCCCCGGCATTTCGTAGGACTCAAAGAACCACTCCGGCATAAACGGACTTTCCGGGTTAACCAGCGTATCGCGACACTTAATGCGGCGTGGCTGGTAGTAGTTAATCCCCAGTAAATCTACGACGCCCGCGGCTAACAAGGCTTTGTCTTCAGGCTGGCAGGCCGGAAGTTTATTGTGCTCTTTCAGGAACGCGACCAGCTCAGCGGGATATTCACCGCGCAGTGCCGGGTCGAGGAAGCTGCGGTTAAACATCAGGTCGGCCAGGTTGGCGGCCTTTACGTCAGCCGGGTTTTGCGAGCGAGGGTAAGATGGCGTCAGGTTAAGAATGATACCAATCTGGCCGTCATCGTTGCGGGCATGGTAAGCCTTAACCGCTTTAGCGTGGGCAAGCATGGTGTGGTAGGCGACGGTTACCGCACGGTTGAAATCCACCACGTTAGGGTAGTGGTAATCATAGAGATAGCCGCACTCAACCGGAACAACCGGCTCGTTAAAGGTAAACCAGTGTTTCACGCGGTCGCCAAACAGCTCGAAACAGGTATTGGCGTAGGCGGCGTAGGCGTCGACCACTTCACGGCTTTCCCAGCCGCCTTTTTCCTGCATCACCATCGGCATATCAAAGTGGTACAAATTGATAAACGGCTTAATGCCCTGAGCCAACAGTTCGTCAATGATCTGGTTATAGAACTCAACCGCCAGCGGGTTAACCTCGCCTGTGCCGTCGGGAATCAAACGGGCCCAGGAAATGGAGGTGCGGAAAGTGTTGTGATTGAGCTTTTTCAGCAGGGCGATATCCTGCTTCCAACGCTGATAAAAAGTTGAGGTGTTTTGCGGCCCGACGCCGTGGTGGAAACGGTTAGGCTGCTCGGCAAACCATCGGTCCCAGATGGTTTCAGATTTGCCAAAATTCAGCGCTTCACCCTCAGTTTGTGGGCCAGAGGCTGCGCTGCCCCACCAGAAATGCTCAGGAAATGCGTATTTCATCGTCGTCCTCACGGTCTGACCTGCCATCTCCGACAGGCAATCATTGATATGGCTAATGTCATGATTGTCTGTGATTGATGAAACCGGTTTCCATCATAGGAAATGATATCTGTTAAGCCGATCAAGCCACTACGCGCAGACAGGGCTAAACCTGTGAGGTTAATCACATTGATGCGCAAGGAGAGACAATTGGAAAAGAAAAAACCCGGCATTCACCGGGTTTATTTTAGCGTGGTACGCGCAGGCCGTGCTCAATGCCCCGGCTGAAAACCACCTGCCAGAGCTGAATGTCGCGCGCCCGAAAAGCACCGGCGCAGGCATTAAGGTAGTAGCTAAACATCCTTTTAAAACGCTCAGAATAGTTAGCTTCGATTTCAGGCCAGGTCGCCAGAAAACGTTCGTGCCAGGCCATCAGCGTTTTGTCATAGTCGGCGCCGAAGTTGTGCCAGTCTTCCATCACAAAATGCGGCTCGCTGGCGTCGGCAATTTGCCGCACCGACGGCAGGCAACCGTTAGGGAAAATGTACTTATTGATCCACGGATCGACGTTATTGTCGGTCTTTTTAGAACCTATTGTGTGCAGCAGGAAAATGCCGTCTGGCTTGAGGTTGCGGTCGGCAACCTCAAAGTAGGTGGCATAATTTTTAGGCCCAACGTGCTCAAACATCCCGACGGAAACAATGCGATCAAATTGTTCGTTCAGGTCGCGGTAGTCCTGCAAAAGAATGGTGACATCCAGACCTTTACAGCGCGCCTGCGCCATTTTTTGTTGTTCCGCGGAGATAGTCACGCCAAAAACGGATACACCATAGTTGCGCGCTGCAAACTCGGCCAGTCCGCCCCAGCCGCAGCCGATATCCAGCAGCTTCATGCCGGGCTTAAGCTGAAGCTTTTCACAGATCATTTTGAGTTTGGCATCCTGCGCATCGCTGAGATTTGTCGCATCTTTCCAGTAACCGCAGGAATATTGCATGTGCTTATCCAGCATCCTGCTGAACAGATCGTTGCCAAGATCGTAATGCTCTTTGCCGACTATCCATGCGCGTTTTTTAGACTGTAGGTTAACCAGTCTTGCGGCTGCAATACGCAGGGTATCTTTGAAATGGTGGGGGAGCTGGTTTTCCAGCCCGGCACGCAAGACTTTGGTGAAAAAGATATCCAGCCGTTCGCATTCCCACCAGCCGTCCATATAGCTTTCGCCAAGGCCGAGAGAACCTTCCTGCAGAACGCGTTTAAAAAAGTCCGGATTTTTGACCTGAATATCAAAGGGGTTTGGGCCGTTGAGGGTGATGCCTGCCCGGCTTAGCATTTCATTTGCGATACGATACCATTCGTTATCTCGTACGCTCACTTCTTCTATACACGATGAACTCATAGCTTCTCCATCACCTTGTTGTGATCAGAACCTTAAAACAGCGTAGACGCTATTCACGGCTTGTGAGAACTCTCACGGAAAATTCCGCGTGCCTGATATCCGACGTAGAACAGAGAAAGGGGGGATTCTCCCTTACTGAAAGGCCATCCATGGAAAAACGGAAGCGCTCCGGCTTCCGCAAAAATAAAATTGATAAGGCTTATAGTAGAACCGCAATTACTATAAGCCCGTTTAATTGAGTGTTCAATGAAATATTGTTAGCAAGCTAATCACACAACATTCACATTATCATCTAGGTTACTGTGCGCTGGACAACTCGCTGTGGCCCTTGCTTTGTGCTTCATGACGGGCCGAGTGCTGCAGGGCATAACCCAGACCGGCAAGCAGAATTGTTGCCAGCATCACGCTGGTGGTGGTCAGCAGTGGAGTCGTCACCAGCCAGGAAACCATTAAGCTTGCCAGGAAGCAAAGCCCAAGCTGCAGAGTGTTTTGCAGCGCTGCGGCTTTCCCGGTTGCCTGTGGGAAAGGCAGCAGGGCCGAGGCTACCACAATAGGGTAGATGGCACCGTTCGCCGCGGCCATCACGCAAAACGGAATAAGCAGTAGCGTCAGGTTAGCATGTCCGCTCACCGCCACACCCCAGGTTGCTACCACGCTCAGAGCATACAAGGTCAGCAGCCACGGCAGCAGCTGTTTGCCGTTCCACTTTTGCAGCGCGCTGCGGCAGCCATAGCCGCCGATCAGGAAGGCGACCGTTTGCGGCATATAGCTCAGGCCAATTGCCGCTGGGCTGTAACCCATCTCATTCAGGATAAACGGCGAGCCGGTGAGCCAGGCGAAAAAGCTGGCTGAGCAGGCGGCGTAAATCAGTACGTTGCCGCCGTAAACGCGGGAACGTAATAAAGAGAAGAAGCTGACCTTATTGTCCTCAGTTTGCTCGTGGTGCTGCGTCCGGGGCTTGAGGCGCAGCGTAGGGATCATCAACAGCAAAGCGACAGCAAACAGCACGGCGAAAATCGCCTGCCATTCAAAATGGTTCAGCAGCCAGCTGCCTAGCAGCGGGGCCAGCGCCGGGGAAAGCCCGACCAGCGGCATGATGGTGGCAAAAATGCGACCAGCACGGTTGGCGGGGTAATAGTCAGTCACCAAAGCCTGCCAGCTAACGGCTGCCGAACAGACGCCCACGGCCTGAATAAAGCGCAGCACCAGCAGTGTGGTGGCATCCTGCACCCAAAGCATGCCGATACAGCCGATGGCAAACATAGCCAGGCCAATCAACAGCACGGGTTTTCTCCCGAAGCGGTCGGAAAGCGGGCCCCACATCAACTGGGCAAAAGCAAAGCCGGCGAGGAACAGGCTCAGGCTGGCGCTTACCGCAGAGGCGGTGGTGCCCAGATCTTGTTGAATGGCGGCGAAGGCGGGCAGGTACATGTCGGTGGCCAGGAAGCCCAGCACGCTCAACCCCGCGAGCCAGATAAGAAATCCCTTTGATGGTTGCATATTTCACTCTTGATTTTGATAGCAGGTTAACGGGGCAGGAGTCTACGGAGTGCAAAACCGCTTGTGAAACGCTAATATTTGCGAGTTGAATTCAAATTTTTTGCAGGCAAAAACATGTGGTCTGAATATTCACTGGAAGTGGTTGATGCTGTGGCTCGAAACGGCAGCTTTAGTGGCGCGGCCCAGGAGCTGCATCGCGTGCCCTCTGCCATCAGCTACACGGTGCGTCAGCTTGAAGAGTGGCTGGCCGTGCCGCTGTTTGAACGGCGTCACCGGGACGTTGAGTTGACCGCCGCCGGGGCGTTTTTTCTCAAGGAAGGTCGGTCTGTTATCAAAAAAATGATGGCAACGCGCCAGCAGTGTCAGCAGATAGCTAACGGCTGGCGCGGGCACTTGTCCATTGCGGTAGACAATATTGTTAAACCTGAACGTACCCGCCAGCTGGTGCTGGATTTTTATCGTCATTTTCCGGATATCGAATTACGCATTTCTCAGGAAGTGTTCAATGGCGTGTGGGACGCGCTGGCGGACGGACGGGTTGAGGCGGCGATTGGCGCCACGCAGGCGATCCCGGTCGGGGGGCGCTATGCGTTTCGGGACATGGGCGCGCTTAGCTGGCGCTGCGTGGTGTCTGCCGCTCATCCGCTTGCGCAACGGGAAGGTATTATTCTGGATGACGACATTCGTCCCTGGCCGTCCCTTGTGCTGGAAGACACATCCCGTTCTCTGCCCAAGCGTATTACCTGGCTGCTGGACAACCAGCGCCGGGTGGTGGTGCCGGACTGGGCGTCCGGGGCGGATTGCCTGATGGCAGGATTATGCATTGGCATGGTGCCGACGCACATTGCCCAGCCGTGGCTCGTCAGGGGCGACTGGAAGGAGTTAACGCTGGAAAACCCGTTCCCGGACGCGGCCTGCTGCCTGACGTGGCGGCAAGATGATGCCTCGCCCGCGCTGAGCTGGTTGCTGGATTATTTGGGCGACAGTGAGACGATGAATCAGGAGTGGCTGCAGGAGCCGGGTAACATACTTCCGGCTCCCGAAGAGGCTTAGCGGCGGTAATCGCGGAACGGGCCGTCGGCCACCGAGCGGCGTTCAATCAGACGCGGATGGACTTCAATCGTCTGCGACTCTTCGCGCTTATTAATGATGCGGTCGAGCAGCATGTTAAAGGCCGTTTCGCCCAGGCGCTCTTTCGGCTGGTGGATAGTGGTCAGCGCCGGAGAGAAATAGCGGGCGTTGCGCACGTTATCGTAGCCGATGATAGAAATGTCCTGCGGCACGCGCAGCCCCATTTCGTCCGCGGCGCAAATAGCACCCATCGCCATAATATCGCCGCCGCAGAAAACGGCAGTAGGGCGATGCGGTTGATTAAGCAGTTGCTGCATGGCGCGGTAACCGGACTCTGGTTCGAAATCACCCTGAACCACCCAGTTATCCGGCACTTTGATATTGGCTTCTTCAAGCGCCTTCAGGAACCCTGCATGGCGGCCGCCGCCGGTGTTACGCTCCAGCTGACCCGGGATAGCACCGATATCGCGATGGCCACGTTCAATCAGGTAGCGGCCTGCGAGGTAGCCGCCGTGGAAGGCGTTATCAACTACGGAGTCGGTAAAGTCGGCACGAGCTTCGCCCCAGTCCATCACTACCATAGGAATATGGCGGTACTCTTCCAGGGTTGAAAGCAGCGTATCAGGGTATTCGGAGCACATGACCAGCAGTCCGTCTACGCGCTTTTGCGCCATCATGGACAGGTACGCGCGCTGCTTTTCAAAGTTATTGTGCGCGTTGCCCAGAATCAGGGTGTAGCCCTTGGCGAAACAGCTGTTCTCAACGGATTCAATAATTTCCGCAAAATAAGGGGCTTCGCTTGAGGTGGCGAGCAGGCCGATAGATTTGGTGTGGTTGACCTTCAGGCTGCGCGCCACGGCGCTCGGCGAATAGTGCAGCTCTTTGATGGCCGCCCAGACGGCGTTGCGCGTCTCTTCCGCCACAAAACGGGTCTTGTTAATGACATGTGACACAGTGGTGGTGGAAACGTTTGCGCGCTTCGCTACGTCCTTAATCGTTGCCATTAGATGTCACTCCAGACCATATCGTAAACTCCTGATAACTCATGTGTTAAACGTTTGCCTTCGCTAACTCCTGGGGCAACACGTTGGTTGCAGGCCTGTCGGGGATGCGACATACAGCGGGAGGAGGGCGTTGCCGGGCGATACGCGGTAAATTAGCGAAGGATTTTGGCTTATCCCGGGGCAAAGTGGAAGAGGGAAAACCGATATCTGTGCAAATCCAGCAGGATTTTTATCGCTAATTGTGGGAAAATCACCCCACATACACTTTGTAGGGAAATAAAAGGAGCTTACGATGAGTACCGATCTGAAGTTTTCCGTGGTGACGACGGTTATCGTGCTGAGTCTGATTGTTGCCGGGGCGCTTACTGCCGTTCTGCACTGATTTACAAAGGGCCGCGAAAAGCGGCCCTTCTCTTAAACAGAAGAAAAGCGTTGCTTCCCTCCTTCGTATTTAACCGCTAAACATCAGCCCGCCAGGTTTTGCGCAACAAATTCCCAGTTGACCAGCGCCCAGAAATGGTCGAGATAGACCGGGCGCGCGTTGCGGTAGTCGATGTAGTAAGCGTGTTCCCACACGTCCACGGTCAGCAGCGGTTTTGCTCCGGTTGTGAGCGGGGTGCCTGCGTTAGAGGTCGAGACGATAGCCAGGCTGCCGTCGCTATTTTTCACAAGCCAGGTCCAGCCGGAGCCAAAGTTTTTGATGGCCGCTTCGGTGAACTGCTTTTTAAAGGCTTCCACGCTGCCAAAGGCGTGATTGATGGCGGCCAGCACGTCACCGGTCGGCTCCCCGCCGGCATTCGGCGCCAGGCAGTGCCAGTAGAACGTGTGGTTCCAGACCTGAGCCGCGTTATTGAAGATCCCGCCGTCAGATCCTTTCACAATCTCTTCCAGCGTTTTGCCTTCAAACGGGCTGCCTTTGATCAGATTATTCAGGTTAGTGACGTAGGTCTGGTGATGTTTGCCGTAATGGTATTCGAGGGTTTCGGCTGAAATATGCGGTGCCAGCGCATCTTTGGCATAGGGCAGGGCGGGTAGTTCGAACGACATGGCTTCACTCCTTGTTATTTTGTTTCACAATATAACTACAATTTGTGTAGTTATAAGGTTAGCAAATTACAGCTGAGTGAAAAAGCCAAATGAAACAACAAAATAAAACAGCCCGTTGCCGGGCTGTTAACATTTTAATCAGTTTTATTAGTCCTAAAGGGCGCGGAGAAGATTAACGAATAGTTTTCGGCGTCATCACCCGGCGAGCACCCACGTAGTGGCGCTGCCAGTAATCTTCGCTGAGGGAGGTGATCTGAATATCGCGACCGCTGCGCGGGGACTGAATAAACTTCCCGTTGCCGACGTAGACACCAACGTGATCGGCGGTGCCACGGCCCTGGGTACGGAAGAACACCAGGTCGCCGCTTTCCAGTTCACCGCGGTCAACGGAAGAGGCATCACGCAGGTGATACATTTCGTTGGCGGTACGCGGAATACGGATATTGACCAGATCTTTATAGGCGTAATAAATCAGCCCGCTGCAGTCGAAACCGGTGCGCGGGGAAGTGCCACCCCAGCGATACGGTTTACCAATTTGCCCCATCAGCTTGTTCATGGCCGTTTTTTGCGCTTTCTGCACGCGCACTTTATGCGCCTGCGCGATGGTCAGATTTTTTTCCGACTTCACCTTAACGCACTGCTTTTTATGCCCTTTACGATGGGTGCATTTTTCAGTGTAGGCAACGGTAGCGGAGGCTGGCTGTACGGCTAATTTCTGCGAGGTTTTTTTACTGCTGGTTTTAGCGAGGGTGCTGCTTTTGCCTGTGGTGGTGCGTTTAGCCACTTTGGCTTTTGCCGGCGAGGCGTCTTTTTTACCGGACTTCTTTTTGGTGGAGGCTGTGCTGACCTTCGGTTTTGCTTTCTCTTTACCCTTGTTGCTTTTACTGGTTGTTGTCTTTGCCGGATGGCCTTTTTGTGCAACAGGATGGCGGACGTGCTCAGACGCCTGTGCCAAAGGTGTATAGGGCAAAGCAAATAGCAGAGCACATAGCGTGATAGAGATTTTAGTTATCCGCGCCACTCGTCAATCCCCTGATAAATGAAGGCAAGATGCTAACCATCATGCCTGCGTATGATTTTTGCGAAACCCGACGATTCTAATGCAAAAAAGCCGATAATGTTAATAGGCAAATACTATTTAACGCTCAAAAGTGGAAGCTATAGCTAAAAAATTAACCATTCTCGGGAGTTATCCGCTGTTTAATTGATCTCGAATGAAGCAAATTGCTCATTTTCGCACGTCGTAAAAGTGTTATTCTTAAAGCATGTTTGCGCGTCGAGGGTAGAAGAAAAACCCTGGTAAAAATGGTGTTTTCTGCCCGGGGTGCAACTGGCTACAATGGCAGACTATTGCCGTATCAAGGTTTGAGGAAGCAAGACAATGAGCACTATTGAAAAAATCCAACGCCAGATCGCTGAGAACCCGATTCTTCTCTATATGAAAGGTTCCCCGAAGCTGCCTAGCTGCGGCTTCTCCGCTCAGGCCGTTCAGGCGCTGTCCGCCTGCGGCGAGCGCTTCGCCTATGTGGATATTCTGCAGAACCCGGACATCCGCGCTGAGCTGCCAAAATACGCTAACTGGCCAACGTTCCCGCAGCTGTGGGTGGACGGTGAGCTGGTCGGCGGCTGCGACATCATCATCGAGATGTACCAGCGCGGCGAACTACAGGCGCTTATCAAAGAGACTGCAGAGAAATACAAATCTGAAGAGCCAGGCGCAGAGTAATCTCGCCGGCCATGCCTGTACGGGATGGCGCTTTTCAATCTTGTTAACGCCCGGTGAATGTTTTCATCGGGCGTTTTGTTTTGATACTTCTGAGCCGATAACTCGCTTACACACATACTGTGGTCTCAAGGCATGTACGCCTCATTCTCTGCTTGATTTATTCGTACATTTGTTAAGCCAAAGTTCATCTTTATTTCCCGATAAAGGGGATTGCACCAGGCATTTAACTTTTTCCTCACAATGATATAAATCATTAAATCAGGCTAACGCATATATAGCCACGGCGCTTATCGGCTGAATTAATCTTAATTAAATCCAATGATGTTTACCCCATCCGGCATTGTGCGTTTAATGCTGCGGAGATTTTAAGTCTGAATGTATTAAATCCCCTATGGTTCGGTTCATTCAGGTTGTAAATCTTCACCATATGGATATTGAGATAAATGATTCTTAAGAGGATGACCGTAATGAACAAGAAATTACTTGCATTAAGCCTGTTGCTTGCAGAGGGCGTTGCTGCACCTGCTTTTGCCGTTGACTGGCACAGTGAAACTAGTAGTACGGCCGAAGCCATTGTTAAGTTGACTCAGGCTACTAGTGTAGGTATCACTGTAGACAATCAAGCTGAGCTTAGCGGTGATATCAAGGCCGGAACAAAGTTGTTTACATTGGTATTGAGAGCAGACAGTAGTACACCAGCGGTCGTTGTGCTTGGTGCTTCACACAATCTTCTGAATAGTAGTGATGTGATGGACGCCCCTCCCTAAGGTGTTAGTGCCATACTTTTACTGACTGCATTATTCCGGGAGTTACATCGCATGAACACGATCAGAGTTGTTGGTATCGATATTGCCAAATCTGTTTTTCAGGTCTGCGTCTGGATGATTGATGGTTCCGTTGCCTGGAACAGAAAAATATCACGTCAGAAATTGCTGGATACGCTTCGCCAGTTTGAACCAGGTACGTTAATCGCTATGGAAGCTTGTTCAACCTCTCATTATTGGGGG
>NZ_FXAS01000066.1:0-9421 GCF_900177785.1 Cedecea sp. NFIX57
AACGACAGGCCTTCAAACCGGGTACATGAACTGCTGCCCTGGAATCTCTCCTCTGTAAAATAATCCTTACGCCACGTTCAGTATGGGGCGCTTACTAAAAAGAAGTCAGGGCGCGTTAGGAAATAACGCGTTCATGTTCCTCCGGAACCATCGTTCATCTTCGCCAGAATACGCAGGCTGTACCGGCTGGAGAAAAGGATCCGGCATCGCCCGGCAGAAAAGCTCCGCCAGTGGCGACAACGTTACTCCCGGCCCATTGTCGACAAACTGTGGTTGTGGCTGGAGCAGCAAAAAGATGCGTGCCCGGAAAGCTCAGCGCTGGGTAAGGCCATAAACTATATACTGAAGCGACGTGAATCGCTCATCCGCTTCCTTGATGATGGCTCGCTACCGCTTGACAACAACCGCTGTGAACGCACCATCAGACCGGTGGTGATGGGGCGCTCTAACTGGTTGTTCGCGGGTTCAGTGGCGGCAGGAACTCGCGCAGCGCAGATCATGAGCTTGCTGGAAACAGCGAAAATGAACGGCCTGGAGCCGCATGCGTGGCTGACTGATGTACTGACGCGACTGCCCTCCTGGCCGGAAGAACGGCTGCATGAGCTGCTTCCGCTGAATAGCTTCAACTTCTCCATCTCAGAGAGCACACCTGACGATGGTACCCACGTCGTAAGCTGACTCACGGGCCACAACACCGGATGTCAGGTGTTGCGCGCCTGACAGCAGAAATCAACGTAGACCAGTAACCACGCACCTTCCGGCAAAGTTAAAACCTGAAATCCTCTGCCGCATTACCGCAGTCAGTACTTCGACACCTGACGCGATCTCCCGAGTCAATACTTCAGCGCCTGACCCAGTACCTGCGTTCCCCTTAATCGGGTTCCCCTGGAGTCCGGGATGAGTTGCCCGCAACATTACTAAAATCTCTCTGTCAATGTGAGTTCCCCGCGAGCTTACGCTCAAACCCATGGATCCGCCGCCAGTTATGGTCGCCAGCTCCATCCTGGAGCACCGTGGCGACACCGCTGCGCTCACCCGCCTGCAGACCACTGAAGCCTGACCTGCCTCATGCTGTCCGGTTTTACCCCGCGACCACTTAAAAAACTCTTTACAGCCAACCAGGGGTAATGGGAGCGAAGCTACAATATGACGACATTTGTCTCGGATGGCGCTCCGACAGCAAACCATGATCAGCTTAACGCCTCAAATATCATGTCCATCGAAAACCCCTTGTACTGGAGGTAGCGGATCTGTTTGTTTTTTTCTTTGGCTTCTGATGCCACCGCATCACCAAATTTACTGACTTTCAGTTCCCTTGCCATGGCATACCAGTCCACATCCACTTTCTCCAGCATCTGCTCGACCAACTCCGGAGAAAAACCTTTTTGCCTGATCTCCTGTTTGATTCTGGCCGGGCCATGTTTTTTTCGAACATGTTTATCAATCATGTGCGTTATCAGTCGGTTATCATCCAGATAACCACACTCAACCAGCCTCGACAACGCCTTGTCGATATTTTCTCTGTTTTCCGTCATCTTACTCAGTGTCCGGGCCAACTCACCGGATGCGTAATCCCGCCTTGCCAGTAGTGACACCGCGTGGTCATACAGTTCCTGTGATGTCATGAGGCATCTCCGTTATAACGGATACCGTCCTTTCCTACTGATAATCCTTTGATTTTATCTGCCATCAACGGCCAGAGTGCGGTTTTACGCTTATGTTGTTCGTAGAGCGTTCTGAGGTAGCCCTCTGTTTCCGGAAGCTGAGGGCAATCTTCCAGACCTTCGCCGTAATCGATGGCTTTTTTCATGTCTGAGGCGGCATAGCTGTAATACTTGCTTTTTGATTGCTGAATGTTGTCCTCCACCAAAAAGCGCCGCAACAGGGTCGCCGTATGCGCGTAGCCGTGTTTATACAGGGTGCTGGATAATGTCCGTAAAAATGAATGGGTGATATAAGCCAGCGAGTCGGTGAGGTTGTTTTTTGGCATGGCCATAATACAGGCGTCGATTAAATCATACCGTTCGATGTCTGACGCAAAGCAGACATACGGCGCTAACCCTGTATCTTTTGCTATTTTCAGGAATGCAGGGCTGTGATCGACATCTTTTTCAGCGGCTTTTGTGTACAGATGATAAAAACGTGTATCGCATTGAAAAGTGAATGCTGTAATACAGTGGGCTTTCGCTTCCTCTTTTCTCCCTTCTTCAATCAGGGCCTGAATGAAGAGTTCATTCCATATTATGTTATCTGTGATCTCCTCATCGTCAATCCGCTGGCTGTTTAATACAGCGAGTGCATCGTCGGACCGCAGGTCTTCCATAAGTAATCTGACATAATCAAAATAATGGGTGGAATGGCAAAATTCATCGTTTTTAAACGCCATCGTCAGAAAATCAAGGTCTTTTATTATCATACTGAGACCAAGAGCTTCCCGGAGGGATTGTTTTTGATAATACATATCACGGATTACACGTAAAATATCCGTACCGAGTAATGTCCGGTATTTTTTAAATATCTCAATTCCAAAATAGAATTCTCTTTCAACAACGGTGAATATTTTTTTAGCAATGGATACTGGATCGTTGTTTTTTTGTGCTTCCAGTGATTTCATCCACGCATCCAACAGAATGGTATAGTAGCTCATCCAGCTTCCGCTGGAAGTGTCCACGTTCCCGGTGAATTTTTCGAACTCAAGCATCATTTTTACGCTCAGACTTTCCGCTTGCTCGGGGAGCTCGTGGGCGATACCCACAAGGGGGTTCGCTATACTGCGTGTCAACTCGTCAAAAAAGGCATCGGCATCATAGTAATCATAAAAACGTTTGCTTTTGGCTCGTCTGGCATACTCCTTCTCGACGGCTTTAAGTACCTCTGCTGCCGATAGCAGATACCCATTCACCAGTGTGGCCCTGGCCTGCTTATTATCCTGTATCAGGTCATAAATAATATTGACCAGCACGTCATGACTCATCTCTGAAAGCCGTGCGGTTTGTTTTTTTGTTAACGGTGCCATGAAGCTCCTCCTGAGGCTGGCTGTATGAAACACCTGGGCCTGTTATTTGCCCCTTCAGGCTATAAAATCATCCGGATTAACAGGATGAACTTGCCGCCTTTATTCTGTGAATAGTTTGCCGCGTCGTACTGAACTGACGGGCAACAGCACTGATGCTGTCTCCGGCTTTCAGACGGATGATCACCGCCTGCCGTTGTTCTTCATTCAATGCAGGTGGACGCCCGAAGCGTTTTCCTGCTGCCTTTGCCCTGGCAATACCAGAATGAGTACGTTCAAGAAGCAAGTCACGTTCGAATTCGGCCACCGCCGAAATCACCTGCATGGTCATTTTCCCCGCCGGGCTGGTAAGATCAACACCGCCCAGCGCCTGGCAGTGAACCCGAATGTCTGACTTTGCCAGCTGTTCCACGGTCTTTCATACGTCCATCGCATTGCGTCCCAGACGGTCAAGTTTGGTGACAATAAGTACGTCGCCATTTTCCATACGGTCAAGTAGTCTGGCGAAACCGGGGCGTTCGCTGGCGGCCACTGAACCGCTGATATGTTCTTCGACCAGTCGCTGAGGTCTGACGGCAAAACCGGCGGCTTCAATTTCCCGGCGCTGGTTTTCAGTGGTCTGTTCCAGGGTGGATACACGGCAGTAAGCAAAAACTCGTGACATGGCATAATTTTATGTACGAAATAAATGTACGAATTATAACGCGTGTACGAAACTAATTTCACTAAGTTTTGGACAGGTCCGCTAAGGAGCGTACGAAACCGCTCGATTTCGTACACCAATATACCATGATGGTGCAATAATACATCACTTGATTATTATGAAATTATCTGTCTCTTTTTTCTTCCTTATTTATCCCTGTTCTTGCAACTGGTGGAATATGTTCTTTTAGAACATCAAGAGTCACTTTAGCTGTCGACTTACCGGCCTTTAATGGTACTTCATAACTTCCGGGAGATGTGTACAGAGATAAATATTTGTCATCTGATATGTCAATAAACACTTTTCCTTCTGAAGAGATTGCACCAGTCCGTCTTAAAAACTCTTCTTTAGGCAATGGGAAATTCCATGCCGCCACAACCCGATAATTATCAATTTTAATTGATGATGTTTCAAAGTCCATTTTGTTTACAGGGCCGGCATTTCCCGCCTGATCTGTTCCATATGTGCAAAACCGCCATGGTGAGCTGCTTTTAGACAAACGAGCAGGCATCAAATAGTATTTATATCCGACTTTATCCTCACAATCGGTTGAGGATAATGGTCCATATTTTAGCCATGGTTCACCCAGCTCCCACGGCATTGAAACAGGGGATACTACCCATGAATCATCTTTTTCTTCTACTTCAATTTCAGGCTTTAACTTTGGTGGAGTATCATCAATAACATGTATGGTATGAGAAGCATAAGATGATGGCGTCCAGTTTCCGTTTTCATCCTGGTGAATAACACACAATAAATACACACCTTCTTTCTTTGAGATGACAAGGTTACTGAGAGGTTGTGTTGTTGTGGCTATAGAGTTACCGTATCCGGTAATATCAGTGCAATCTGTTTCATTAGCCAATCCTGCTTTATATCGGATATGATTAGCAATGTCGTTAATCGTAATATTCCAGGTTGCATCATGACCGTTAACCTGGCTTTTTGTCACCCATGAACCGTTTCTTTTCAGTATATCCGTTCCGTTATTTTCCAGTTTTGACCAGTCTAATTTTCCGTCATCAGTTATTGCCATGGCGACCTGATCTACTGGTATAAAATAGCTTACCCCTTCATTTACATATGGCTGGTTATTGTGAACCTCACATGGGCGCCCAACACCACATCCGGTAAGGCCGGGTGTGACTGTAGTATTCAGTATACCTATAATTCTGGATTGTTCATGTTCAACAACAGGTGAACCGGATGTACCTCCGGCAACACCTGCACAATCTACAGGATATGCTGTTCCCCAAACCCATGGGGTATTACTTTCAAATAAAACCGGAGTTTGCCCTTTAATATGGCAAAGTGAATGTCTAAGATATTGTTCATTTTCATCAACCCCCATAACAGGTATATGAGCAAGTTCAATAGACTGATTATGTGCCTGAATATCTTTTTTTAGCTTAAGTGGAAATAGTCCCTGTTGTTCCAGCTCTCCATAAGTTTTGTCGAGCTGAAGAACAGCAAGATCAACCTGTTTCATTGTTGCATATAAAATACGACGAACTGTCACAGGGTGAGAATTATCATGTGTGTCAACGAAATAGTCTGGAATATATTTCCACTCTTTTGGCGCAGCCTGGTCAACAATAACCTGGTTTGTGCCCATATTGCTGTCGACACAATGACCTGCTGTAATGACCAGTGCAGGAGAATTACGGTCTGGAGTTTTCTCTCCGGAAAATAAAGTGGCTGTGCAGTGTGTAGCTGCAAACAACTTCCCAACACCTCTGAATCTTTCAGCGCCAGGATCCGTCGACTTTATTAAAGGAGCATCATTCCCGGCAGCTTTTCCATTCATAATAAAAGCTGCCAGGGAGGGAGGGGACAGTAAACTGCAGCCCGCAATAAGTAAACCATAAGTTAATTTTTTTCTCATTTCTCAATACTCCTTTTGATTGGGGATCTCTTTTATGCCGCCACCGTTAGTCGCCTGCTCATATCCAGCTCGATCCGGCCGTACGGATTGACATGGTGGTATATCAGCGGGCTCAGACCGCGCCAGTCGGCCTCTGTCATTCTATTTCGCCAGGCTGGTTCCGACAGTACCTCCTGAATCAGGAGTGTGTTGACGTAAACCAGACTGATCTGCAGCAGGTGCAGCGCCAGCATGGAAATTTCCTGTTCCTCTGGCCTGTTGGAGGTGAATTCACCATGCTCGCCGTAAAAAATAAAATCATTGGCACTGTTCCAGTTTTCCACAACGTTCAGCCCGGCATTGATTTCACACCGTAGCCCCTCGTCGTTTAAATAGCGGCAGAGGAAAATAGTTTTTACAGCCCGTCCCAATTCTGCCAGGGCTTTATATGTCGGGTGTTGCGCATTATTGCGGGTGAATCGTCTTAATATGGCTTCCGGCTCTGCGGTTCCGGTTCTCAGGGCTGCCGTGTATTTGATAATTTCATCATACTGCTGCCGGATTAACTCCCAGTTAATCTCTTTTGTCAGAATCGGAGAAAGTGCCGGATATAATGCAGCATCACCGGCTTCGCAGAGACTGAGCTTTTGTCGGGCGATATTTTTCAGCCGGGGCAGTAAGTCAAACCCCAGCACATAGCTGAAGGCAAAGGCCACCTCGCTCTGACCGTGGCTGTCTACGTACTGGTGGTTGATTTCCATATCCGTACAGTGCCGCAGAACGCCTTCCATCATGGCGGCCACCTCTGACGAGGAGCACCGGCGCAGCTGAGAGTAAATACAGGTAGAGTTGGTATCCACGTGCCAGTAAATCATAATGCCACGCCCGCCGTACCGGGCATGCCATTCCGTCATCAGGTTCTGATCGTACGCGCTGAATTTCCTGGAGTCAGCGGCGCAGGACGTGGTGGCATTACCCCAGATGGTGGGCTGTTTTATCCGGAATATCCCGTTAACAATCTGCGCGATGGCCGATCGCAGGGTATCTTTCTGGATAAATTTTCGTTTGATATGACGTAGCTCTTCATAACTGACGCCCGGTTGCTGGCTGGCGATACGCTTCAGACCGACGTTGGTTCCCAACCCGAACAGACACAACAGCAGCCGGTGCTGCAGCGTCTCCGGATCAATCACCTCACGGCTGCCTGACGTTCTGAATAATGATGAAAACTTTTCCCGCAGGTCAACCTCCTTCAGCATGTCAATAAGCTCGAGATCGGTCCAGCGACGTCCAATTTCACGCTTCAGCAACAGCGTATTCGGCGGCTCTTCCTGCGGGGTCAACGGGCTCAGGCGTATCCGTTTTTTCCCCTGCGACCGGATATTGACCTTCTGATTCAGAGGAAGCCCGTAATTCAGCGTTTCCAGCCACTGCTGTAGGGTCTTTTTAAGCTGGGCAATAAACACCTCTCCGTCAACAGGTGCCCCCAGAAGCGTATAATAATGCTCCCGGTTATCAGAATAATCAGCCGGTAAATCTTCCTCAGGATTGCGGTAACGATCGGCCCCATTTACCCATATTTCTTTATTTCTGAGGCTGTTTCTTAACGCCCGCAGGACGCATATTTCATAATTAATCCGGTTAATTCGCTCTTCACCCTGTTTACCCGTTTCCATAATAATGTTGCGCCATTTTTTTTGGATCACACCATCAACAGGCACATCGTCTGCAGCATAATAATGCTGGTTACTGTGCCGATGCACTTTGATAATATGAATGGCGTCAATCACGGGACGGTACAGGTGATTACCGGACTGAAAATCCAGTTGATCCAGCACGGGGAGCAGCATCCGGCGATAATGAGCACCATAAGATGCCCGGATAGACTCATGGACTTCAAGTTCAGGATCGCTTCCCAGCATATTAAATTCTTCCACAAGACGTTGCAGCGTTCTCTGTGCAACAACGGGATAAACCACCTCTTTGATGACGCCATCCGGAAGAGCAATTTTGCTTTTCCTCTGACTTTTTTAAAGGCCGCAAACTGTTTTTTATCCACTTTCTTCTCAGCCCGCGTTCCGAGGTTGTGGATCAGCTGCATCAGCATTTCAGTCAGGGCATCCGTCAGCTGTTGCCGACGTCGCCAGCAGTACATGATAATCATGGGGTAACGAATACTGGCCGGATGGCGCCGGATTTCCCTGACGGATTCGGCAGCGCAGCGCTGACGGTATATTTCGATAAATTTGGGTGGTATGCCCCGGACCAAATCAGCATTCAGCCCCAGTTCATCAAGAGCTGTGAGTTGTGAAATAACAGGGGTTCTACGCCGGAACCGCCGAAATTTCCGTTACCCCAGTTTCAGCGCGGCAACCAGCGCATCCAGATCAATAATTTCATTGCTATTCTGGAAGGTGTAATGCCCGTTCAACAAAATGTGCTGCCAGGCTACCGGCGATATCCGGGTCAGCGCCTCAATGCCTTTGGCGTTCCCCTCCGTTTCCAGTCGTTCCAGCAATCGAGACAGGATCGCGGAGTTGTAGTAAACGATCGCGTTGGAAATCAACCGCCCGCACTGATTACTGATTTCCGTTTCAAGGTCATTTTTCCCGGTTAATTCTTTCTTTCCGCCGACTTTGGATACTGCGGCGCGTAGCTGGTGATAAGATTCAATCCGGTTCTGGGAGCGACGTATATTGCGTTCCAGCTGTGGATCACGCAGATACTTCAGCGTATAAATGCTGCGGACCAGCCGGTCATATTCAAATACCGCCTGTCTTGTCGGGTTAGCTGTTGTGTACGTGCATAATTTGCGGATCAACGTTCCCTGCGTCATTTCCTTCAGCCCCAGCGTGGCAACAATACGATCGAGATTGCTTTTTTCGCGGGTGATAAGGTCCATGTCAATTTGCCCGACTGGCTGAATCAGACATTTTTTATACGTCGATGGGTCTCTGGTGCAGTACAGCTCCTGCAACTGCCTGTTCAGGTCGGTGAAATGAGGTTCAAAGCGCAGGCCAAACCAGTGCAGGATCGCAAAGTTGGCTTTGTTGATGCTGTGCATATCACCTGTGATAGCCGTGGGTTTCACTTCTGAGGTGTTGCGGTACCAGATATCAAAGACATGGTGGCCTTCATACTCGTTTGTGCTAATCAGATAGCCGTAGATCGGAATGTGGTTACACAGCAGCGTGTAGGCCACCATACCTTTACCGCGACCGAAATACTTACGTGAATGTCTGGCCTTGACTGTTGGTCGCTCAACGCCAAATTTCTGCCCGTCAACGGCACCATAAAGCGTTTCAGGATCAAACGAATAGAGCGGAAAGACCGGCAGGGCTTCTATGGCATCAGTGATACAGTCATTAGCTGTGAGCAGCGACGCCAGCCGAAGGTACTGTTCGTACGTGGTCTCCAGCACATGGAACGGAATATCGCTGGTTCGCGCCATCACATGATGGCCATGATTCATCGCCTGGGCAACGATGACCGCCATCAGGCTGTCTGCATCAGCGTATTTTTTGGCATAACGGGGTTGCAGCGGTTTCATAGCGGGCAGAAACCGACAGTGCTCGTTAACAAAGCGGCAGACATCGGTTACATCGCAGAACGGTAGTTGCTCATAAAAACGCTTATTCTGCGCCTTATGACGACTGACCACGGATTTATGCCAGGTCAGTTTCTGCGTGTCCCTATCGTATTCCAGATGTTTCAGCTTCCCCTGCTTCAGCTCCCGGTTGAACGCTTGTAGTGGTTGAATAATCAGGACACTAAACTTACATCCATAACGGAGGTGTTTAGTGAACCAGAAACGACAATTTACCCCTGAGTTTAAAAAAGA
>NZ_FXAS01000025.1:0-71782 GCF_900177785.1 Cedecea sp. NFIX57
GCTGCGGGGAAAGTTCTCTGAGCATGGCGGTCAGTCCGTTTTTTGCACTGACCTTATTAGATCAAAGTCCCGGCCTCACGGCCAGGACTTTGTCATCAATCTGAAAAAGGCCAGCATCTGCTGGCCTTTTTGTTCCTGAATCACAACTAGCGCTGCATCTGCTCATCGTGCAGCCATTGGGCAACACGTTTTGAGAAGTACGTCAGCACGCCATCCGCGCCAGCACGCTTAAAGCACATCAACGATTCCATAATGGCCGGTTTTTCGGCCAGCCAGCCGTTCTGAATCGCAGCCATATGCATCGCATATTCACCGGAGACCTGATAGGCAAAGGTAGGCACGCCAAAGGTGTCTTTCACGCGGCGCACAACGTCGAGGTAAGGCATCCCAGGTTTCACCATCACCATGTCGGCCCCTTCCTGCAGATCTTGCGCCACTTCCTGCAAGGCTTCGTCGCTATTAGCCGGATCCATCTGGTAAGTCTTCTTATTGCCGCCCTTCAGGTTACCGGAAGAGCCAATGGCATCCCGGAACGGGCCGTAGTAGCAGGAAGCATATTTTGCGGCATAGGACATAATCTGGGTGTTCACGAAGCCATCAGCTTCTAACTGTTCCCGGATTGAGCCAATACGTCCATCCATCATATCGCTAGGTGCAACGATTTCGGCCCCGGCTTCAGCATGGGAAAGTGCCTGACGAACCAGAATCTCACGAGTGATGTCGTTGATCACATAACCATCAGCGTCAATGACACCGTCCTGCCCGTGGGTGGTGTAAGGATCCAGGGCAACGTCAGTCAGCAACCCAAGCTCAGGCACAGCATCTTTCAGCGCACGCACAGCGCGCTGTACCAGCCCGTTTGGGTTATAGGCTTCTTCCGCATGCAGCGATTTCCCGTCGCTTTCAATGACCGGGAACAGAGAGAGCACCGGTACACCCAGTTTCGCTACCACCTCAGCTTCTTTCAGCAGTTGATCGATGGTCATACGATAAACACCCGGCATGGACGGCACTTCCTGCTGCTGGTTGTGGCCTTCCATGACAAACACAGGGTAAATAAGGTCGTTTACCGTCAGCTGGTTTTCAGCCACAAGACGACGGCTGAAGTCATGGCGGCGTACGCGGCGCATACGGCGCCCGGGAAACGTACCGGGAAATGCATAGCTCATTTAACTTTCTCCTGATTAAAACCCAGTCGGAATAACCGACGAGCATTGTCATCTGTTACCTGCGCAAGCCAGGCCGGGTCTTCACCGCGCCATTCGGCGACCTTATTCAGGATATGGGGCAGATAACAGGGTTCGTTGCGGCGGGACGCAGGTTTTGGTTGTAAATCCCGGGGCAACAAATAGGGCGCATCGGTTTCCAGCAGCAATTGCTGAGCGGGGATAACCGGAAGTAACTCTCTTAAGGCCAGGCCACGGCGCTCATCGCAAACCCAGCCAGTGATACCGATGAATAACCCTCGGAGCAGGCAATCGCGGGCTTCCTCTTCAGTGCCGGTAAAGCAGTGCAGTACTACGCCGGGCAGTTGATCCAACCAGGGATCAAGCAGTGCAAGAAAGCGTTCGTGGGCATCCCGGCAGTGCAAAAAGACCGGCATCATCAGCTCCGCAGCCAGCGCCAGCTGGGCGGTGAAAGCGCGCTCCTGCTCTGCCGGAGTGGAGAAGTTACGGTTAAAATCGAGACCGCATTCGCCGATAGCGACGACCTGGGGTGCCGTCGCTAAACGATGGATGGCGTCTGCAGTTTCATCATTCCACTGGCTGGCATCATGGGGATGCACTCCGGCGGTGGACCAGCAATTTTCATATCGCTGCGCCATGAGTAACGCTTGTTCACTTTCATGGAGGTTGGTACCGGTCAACATCATGCCACTCAGGCCAGCCTGCCATGCGCGCTCGACCACATCCTCGTGATCTTTTGCGAATTGAGAACTGGTTAGATTCACGCCAATATCAAACATCTCTCCCTCCAAACGACAACCGCCCCTGAGGGCGGCTATTTCATTACTGCTCTTTTTCAGAGCGCGTCTCTTCAGATTCAGACTCATCATCTTCATCACCATTACGCCCTTTACCGACGTAGAAACGGGAGAAGAAGACGCCAACCTCAAACAGGCAGTACATTGGCACCGCCAGAAGGGTTTGCGAGAAAACATCCGGCGGCGTTAACAGCATGCCGACAACAAAAGCCCCGACCAGAATATAAGGGCGCTTCTGTTTCAGTGATTCCGGTGTCGTCACTCCCATCCAGCACAGCAGGATAATGGCGACAGGCACCTCAAATGCTACGCCAAAGGCCATGAACAGCGACATGACAAAATCGAGATATTTCGTGATGTCCGTCGAGACGACCACCCCTATTGGCGCGGTTTTTGTCAGGAAGCCAAAGGCCAGCGGGAAGACGACAAAGTAAGCAAAGGCAATCCCGATATAAAAAAGCAGGGTGCTGGAAAACAGCAACGGCATCACCAGCTTACGCTCATGTTTGTACAACGCAGGGGCAACAAAAGCCCAGATCTGGTACAGAATGACCGGCGCCGCCAGGAACACCGAAACGTAAATGGTTAATTTTATCGGGGTAAAGAACGGTGACGCGACATCGGTCGCAATCATCGTTGAACCCAGTGGCATGTGTTTGATCAGCGGGGCGGAAACCACTTGATAGATGTCATTGGCGAAATAGACCAGCGCCAGGAAAATCACCAGCACGGCGATCATACTGTTCAGCAGACGCTTACGCAGCTCGATCAGATGGCTAATGAGCGGTTGGGTATCTTCAACAGCCATAGTTAAGATTTTTCACCTGGAGGTTGCGTTGGGGTGACAGCGGGTGCAGCCTCGGGCAAAGGCTTCACCTGAGGCTCTACAGCAGATTCGACGACGTTTTCGACCGTCACTGGCGCCGTAGGCACAGCCTCTGACGGTACGATATCAGGCGAAGCCGCCTGATGTGCCGCATTGGCTGGCGTGACGCCTTCATGACTTTGCTGCTCATCCTTAACCAACGGGTTATGGATGGTATGCGCTTCGTCGCTGTTCTTTTCAGGATCGTGCTGGGTATAGGAACGCTTCATCGACTCAGCGGCCTGGCGCAGTTCGTCCATTGACGCCTTCAGTTCAGGCGTCAAATTATCCATACTGGCTTTCTCGACCTTTTTCAGGCTGTCCTGCAGTTCCTGCAGTTTCAGTTCCTGAGCGAGTTCGTTCTGCACCGTGGTAGCCAGAGAGCGCAGCGCGCGCACCCAGCCAACAACTGTTTTTACCGCCACCGGTAAGCGTTGTGGACCCAGAACAATCAGGCCAATCACAAACACCAGCAGCAGTTCGCCAAAACCAATGTCGAACACGGTTTATACCTGCTCTTTGTCGTTGCTTTTCGCTTCGTCTTTTTTCACGTCGCTCGGTTTTTCAGAGAGGGATTTCGCTGTGAAATCAGCATCCTTCTCACCATTTTCTTTCTCTTTGCTGTCGTCGTCGCTCATGGCTTTCTTGAAGCCCTTAATAGACGCGCCAAGGTCTGAACCTAAAGAGCCCAACTTCTTGGTGCCAAACAATAAAACAACGATAACAACAATGATTAGCAATTGTGGCCAACTGATGCCCATACCTACTCCTGAATAAAGATGTTAAGGCAATGAGAACCGCTATTATACGGCAATCACCCGTTAATTCCGATTAAAGTTCAGGCAGAGCGCCGCCAGCCAATCAGCCAGACAACGATTCCCCCTGCCATCAACCAGGCAGGCATAAAGTCCCACTCAGGTTTGTTGATCAGCAGCAGCGTCCCGCTCAGTATAAGCGTGGCACCGATGCCGAACAGGTAACGCGACTGTCCCTGCCGCACGTGATGAAGTTGCAGGTCGCGCTGAATTTTATCAACGCTAAGCTGTAATTGCTTGCCCTGGCGCAAACTGTTGTACACCAGTTCCGGCAATTCCGGCATTTTTTCCACCCAAAAAGGGGCTTTTTCTTTGAAAGCGCGTACCAGAGCAGGAATACCAACCTGATCTTTGATCCAGCTTTCCAGGAAAGGTTTCGCCGTTTTCCACAGATCTAGCTGCGGATAAAGCTGCCTACCGACGCCTTCGACGTATAAAAGGGTCTTTTGCAGTAAAACCAGCTGTGGTTGAACTTCCATGTTGAAACGGCGCGCGGTATTGAACAAATTCAGCAGTACGTGACCGAAGGAAATCTCAGCCAAAGGTTTCTCAAAAATAGGTTCACAAACGGTGCGAATAGCGAACTCGAACTCTTCGACATTCGTATCTGCCGGCACCCAGCCGGAGTCCACATGCAGCTCGGCCACTTTGCGGTAATCCCGGTTGAAGAAGGCAATAAAGTTTTCTGCCAGATAGCGCTTATCGTCTTTGTTCAGTGAGCCCACAATGCCGCAGTCGATACCAATGTATTGCGGATCTTCCGGGTGGTCGTAGCTCACGAAGATGTTGCCCGGGTGCATATCCGCATGGAAGAAGCTGTCGCGGAAAACCTGGGTAAAGAAGACCTGCACGCCTCGTTCAGCAAGCAGTTTCATGTTGGTGCCCTGCGCTTCAAGCGCAACGGTGTCAGAAACTGGAACACCGTAAATCCGCTCCATCACCATCATGCTCTCGCTGCAGTAATCCGAATAAACCTCCGG
The DNA here is from genome assembly GCF_900177785.1 of Cedecea sp. NFIX57. Classification (NCBI taxonomy): domain Bacteria; kingdom Pseudomonadati; phylum Pseudomonadota; class Gammaproteobacteria; order Enterobacterales; family Enterobacteriaceae; genus Cedecea; species Cedecea sp. NFIX57. Next base: position 4,645 of record NZ_FXAS01000025.1, read on the forward strand.
CACATACAGCATCGGGCTGTTTTCGAAGTTACGGCGAAGTTGGATGGCGTTGGCCGCTTCACGCAGCAGGTTTAACTCATCGATCAGCGTTTTTTCGTATTCACGCACCACTTCCAGTGGGCGAAGACGTCGGCCATCCGGCAGCAGTCGAGGTACCCAGCGAGCAAGGCGATAGATAAGCTTCATATCGGCTTTGATCACCGGCAGGATATCGGGCCGAATCACCTTAATCACCACCTCTTTACCGCTCTCTTTCAGGCGTGCGGTGTGCACCTGAGCAATGGAGGCGGAGGCCAGAGGCTTGATGTCAAAATCATCGAACCAGCTTTCAACGGGAATGCCGCCCATCGCCAGTTCAATCTGTTTTTTCGCCAGCGCGCCGTCAAAGGGCGCAACTCTGTCCTGCAGCATAGCCAGCTGATCGGCAATGATCGGTGGGAACAGATCGCGACGGGTGGAAAGCATCTGGCCAAACTTGATCCAAACGGGCCCAAGCTCCTGCAGCGCAAGGCGAAGGCGCTCCCCCAAAGGCTTATCGCGGTGACGATTAGGCATCCAGAACAGGCAACGACGCCACACACGTAACGGCAGCGTAATGCGCATTTTGGGAATCAGCTCATCGAGACCATAGCTCAGGAAGGTACGGACAATGAAATAAAGGCGGCGAATTTCTCCTGGCGTCATTTGCCCTCCAGCTTATCAAGCCGTTGGCTGAGTGCGTCCACCGAGCGTGCCAGCGCTTCGGTTTCCTCTGCGAACCAGGCCACTTCGAGAGAACCCGGCGCCATACGCCACTCTTCAGTGAGCGCTTCCCCCAGATACTGCTGATTGCGGATAAATCCTTTTTTCAACAGCTTGCCGCCATGACGCGCAAACTTACTGATACCTTCAGAAGCAATATCGCCTATATACGGGGCCAGCAGTTCAGCAGGGTCAAACTCCGCGAGGTCCATCAGCGATGCCAGATTTTGTACAACCTGAATGTCACCCGCCACGTCAAGTTCACCGCTGCGAATCAGGGCGGTAAGCTGTTGGCGATCGCGCAGTTTCGGCAGCACGCCGATATGGGTTGTGACGCTGCAATCCGCCTCACCTTCCCACTGGCTCAGGACGTCCAGCTGTTGTTCACTGAACACCAGCACCAGCGGCGCTGAAAATTCTTTCAGGTTAACGCGCAACGTCTTGCCCTGCAGGCGTTGACGTGCGGATTTCAGGCTACGATCGCGCCAGAGGAAGGTGTTCAGCACACCTTCGATTCCGGCAGTCATCAGCGACATAAATGGCATCGCGGCTCCCTGGTTAGAATTTATAGCCACGGTGCAGGGCGACAATCCCACCGGTCATATTGTAATAGGTAGTGTTTTCAAACCCGGCTTCTTCCATCATGCCTTTCAGCGTTTCCTGATCCGGGTGCATGCGAATGGATTCTGCCAGGTAGCGATAACTTTCGCCGTCCTGAGCGACCATTTCACCGATGCGCGGCAGAATGTGGAAGGAATACGCGTCGTAGGCTTTGTTCAGCGGCTCGAAAGCCGGTTTGGAGAACTCAAGCACCAGCAGGCGGCCACCGGGTTTGAGCACGCGGAACATAGAGCGCAATGCAGCGTCTTTATCCGTGACGTTACGCAGGCCAAAGGAGATGGTGATGCAGTCAAAGGTGTTGTCCGGGAATGGCAGCGCTTCGGCGTTAGCCTGCACGTATCTGACGTTCCCCACAATGCCGATATTGCGCAGCTTTTCACGCCCCATTTTCAGCATCGAATCGTTAATATCGGCCAATACGACTTCACCGGTCTCACCGACCAGACGAGAAAATTTCGCCGTCAGATCGCCCGTACCGCCCGCAAGATCCAGCACGCGCTGGCCACGACGCACACCGCTACAATCTATCGTGTAGCGTTTCCACAACCTGTGGATACCAAAAGACATCAGGTCGTTCATTACGTCGTATTTCGCCGCAACAGAGTGGAACACGTTCGCCACCATATCGACCTTTTGCTCTTTAGCTACGGTACGGAAGCCAAAGTGCGTTGTTTCCTGGGATCCGGACTCCTGGGATTCATCAACCATCTCAATGCCTGCTTAATCAAGAAAATGTTCGGGAAGTGTAACAGAATGGGCGCGAAAGCCCTATGATTCAACCGTGCTACTCAGCCTCAGTTTAACGCTCTTCACCTGTGCGCAATGAAGACAAAGCATCGAATTCAGCCTCAGGTTCTTCGCCCTCATGGCCCAGTCGCGCCGAATCATCCTCATCTTCCTGACGAGCGCGTTCAACCAGATCTGGATTCATCTCACGTTTGACTTCTACGCCAAGCCCGCGAAACGCATCAGCCTGAACCAGGATATTCCCACGCCCGGACGAAAGCTTTTTCATCGCCTGCCGATAGTTGTCCTGGGCCTTATCGAGGCTTTGCCCAATGGCAGACATATCATCCACGAACAGGCGCATTTTATCGTACAGTCGCCCCGCCCTGTCGGCGATTTGTTGGGCATTACGGCTTTGATGTTCATAGCGCCACAGGTTAGCAATCGTGCGCAACGCCACCAGCAGCGTCGTCGGGCTCACCAGCATAATGTTATTTTTCAGCGCTTCGCTAATCAGTTCAGGCTGTCTGTCGATAGCCAGCAGGAAAGCGGGCTCAACGGGAATAAACATCAACACGTAGTCCAGGGAACGCAACCCCGGCAGTTGCTGGTAATCCTTACGGCCCAGAAGGCGAATATGGCTGCGGATAGCGGCGATGTGTTCATTCAGCGCACTTTCACGCGTGAGTTCATCTTCACCATTGAAGTAACGCTCGTAGGCCACCAGCGTCATTTTTGCATCAATAACAACGTCTTTGCCCTGCGGCAGGCGAACGATAACATCCGGCTGCATGCGGCTGTTATTTTCGAGCTGGATATTCACCTGAGTCTGATACTCATGGCCTTCACGCAGGCCAGAAGCTTCCAGTACCCGAGTTAACACCACTTCCCCCCAGTTACCCTGGGTTTTGTTGTCGCCCTTTAGCGCTTTGGTGAGATTGAGCGCCTCTTGCGCCATTTGTGCATTGAGCTGCTGCAGGTTACGGATTTCGTGCGTCAGCGTATGGCGTTCACGGGCCTCCTGACCAAAACTTTCCTGGACCTGGCGACGGAAACCATCGAGCTGCTCACGAAGTGGAGAGAGCAACATGTTCAGGCTTTGGCGGTTCTGCTCTTCAACTTTGCGCCCGCTTTGCTCAAAAATACGGTGGGCCAGATTCTCAAACTGCTCATTCAGGCGCTGCTCGCTATTGAGCATTTGACGGTGCTTGTCTTCAGCATTGAGCCGCGTTTGCTCCAGCAATGTGGTTAATTCACGGATATCTGCTTCCTGCCCGCTGTTAATTTCCATTTGGGTGCGGACTTCACGGTTAAGCTGGTCGCACTCTTCCCGCCAGTGCTGGTTTTGCTGAAGCTCCTGCCGCGCGGCTGTAAGCTCACCGTAGATTTCACGCTGTTCTTCATGTAAAGCCGACAGCCGCTGTGCCGCACGCAGACTGGCGATAAGCCAGCCGGTCAGCAAGCCCACCAGCCCGATGCCCAGCCCAAACAACAGTGAAATATCCATGCATCCCCCAAAACGATATCAACATCGGCAAAATAAAATTCTGCTGTATAAATGTCCAGATGAAAAGGGATTTTCCGGAAGGGAGTGCGCAAAGCATAAAAAAAGCCGGCGAGCGCCGGCCTTATGAACGGAAAAGCAAAACTACAGCAGGCGACGCGCCGCCTCGACCACGATTTTCACCGCGTGGCTTTCCGTTTTCTTCATGGTTTCCGCATTAGGGATCTCTTGCTGAGTACGGTTCACGATTACTCCAGCAACCATACCCGCACGCAGGCCCTGGCTTGAACACATGGTCAGCAGCGTGGCGGATTCCATTTCATAGTTCATCACGCCCATTTCCTGCCACTCTTTCATTGAGCCTTTGAAGCGGCTAACTACGCGGCCGGACAGCGTGTCGTAACGCTCCTGCCCAGGGTAGAAGGTGTCGGAGGATGCGGTCACGCCGATGTGCGTCGTTGCGCCCACGGCTTTTGCCGCTTCAACCAGCGCAGTGGTACATGCGAAGTCTGCCACAGCCGGGTATTCCATAGGCGCGAAGTGCAGGCTGGCACCATCAAGGCGAACGGAGGCGGTGGTCACAAGCACATCGCCCACGTTGATGTTCGGCTGAATCGCCCCGGTCGTCCCGACGCGCAGGAAAGTACGGATGCCAAGCTGCGCCAGTTCTTCAACAGCAATAGAGGTCGATGGGCCGCCGATACCGGTAGAACAGATGATAACCGGCTTGCCGTCGAGTTCGGCGCGCCAGGAAGTGAATTCACGGTGGGAAGCCAGCTTAACCGGCTTGTCCATCAGCGCGGCGATTTTTTCCACACGCTCAGGATCGCCTGGGACGATGGCAAGCGTAGCCCCTTGCAGGTCATTTTTAGTGAGGCCGAGATGGAAAACATCAGACTTGGACATAACAGACTCCTCTGTTGAGTAGGTTTCAGGAGAAGCAAAGCGACACTTTACAGAACCCCTGAGCATAATTTCGTGATGACGCTCACTTTGAATGAAACAAATTACATTATTTGTATGCTCATATGCGATCAGCATCACAATTAAGTGTCGATCGGGCTATTTTTTGAACTTTGACGGCGTTTTTTGCCCGCCAGATTTGCTACTAATCCTGGCTATAGTTATCACACTGCGCTAATGCTGGTTCGGAGAAAACCATGAAACAAAAGCAAACAACACATAACACACCGGGCGAAGGTTTCGCACCGGCGGCCTCACCCATCGCCCCCACCGCTTTGCTAACGCCGGACGACGCTATTCTTTCTGGGGAAACGTCAATTCCAAGCCAGGGCGACAATATGCCGGCTTACCACGCCAGGCCCAAAAATGCCGATGGCCCGCTGCCGGTCGTTATTGTCATTCAGGAGATTTTTGGCGTACACGAACATATCCGCGATCTCTGTCGCCGGCTGGCGCTTGAAGGCTACCTGGCCATTGCCCCGGAGCTCTATTTTCGCCAGGGCGAACCGGGTGACTTCGCCGATATTCCCACGTTGTTAAGCGGCCTGGTCTCAAAAGTACCGGACAACCAGGTGCTGGGCGATCTTGACCATGTGGCAAGTTGGGCTTCACGCAACGGCGGCGACGCGCACCGCCTGATGGTCACCGGTTTTTGCTGGGGCGGGCGAATCGCCTGGCTTTATGCGGCACACAATCCACAGCTCAAAGCGGCCGTCGCCTGGTACGGCAAGCTGACAGGTGAAAAGACGTTGAACTCTCATCACCACCCGGTAGATATCGCCGTCAATCTTAATGCGCCAGTGCTAGGCCTGTATGGTGGCCAGGATACCGGGATCTCTCAGGAAAGCGTTGAGACCATGCGCCAGGCACTAAGAGCGGCCAATGCCAATGCGGAAATCATTGTTTACCCGGAAGCCGGGCATGCTTTTAACGCAGATTATCGCCCGAGCTACCATGAAGAGTCGGCCAAAGATGGTTGGGAAAGAATGCTGGCGTGGTTTAAACGCTATGGCGTGAGGAAGTAATAAGAAAGGGGGCGAAAAGCCCCCTTTACTCTTAGCATCAAGCAGTGCGCAGATTCTGAGCCGCTTGTACCATGTTTGCCAGCGCCGCACGGGTTTCCGGCCAGCCACGGGTTTTCAGGCCGCAGTCAGGGTTAACCCACAAGCGCTCTGCCGGAACGGATTCCGCCGCTTTCTTGAGCAGGGCTTCAATCCATTGCACATCCGGAACGTTTGGAGAGTGGATGTCGTATACCCCCGGCCCGATTTCATTCGGGTACTCGAACTCTTTAAACGCCTCCAGCAGATCCATATCGGAACGGGAAGTTTCGATGGTGATCACGTCCGCATCCAGCGCCGCAATGGAGTCCATGATGTCGTTGAACTCGCAGTAGCACATGTGGGTGTGGATTTGGGTGTCATCTCGCACCACGGCGGCGTTCAGACGGAAGGCTTCCACGCCCCACTCCAGATAAGCCTGCCAGTCAGACTGGCGCAGCGGCAAACCTTCACGCAGAGCGGGTTCATCAATCTGGATGATACCGATACCTGCGGCTTCCAGATCCGCTACTTCGTCACGCAAGGCCAGCGCAATCTGCTTCGCGATAGTCTCTCGGGAAACATCTTCACGCGGGAAGGACCAGCAAAGAATCGTGACCGGACCGGTCAGCATGCCTTTAACCGGTTTGTCGGTCAGGGACTGCGCGTATTTGGCCCACTCAACGGTGATCGGCTCCGGGCGACTGATATCACCGATAACAATCGGTGGCTTCACGCAGCGGGAGCCGTAGCTCTGCACCCAGCCGTTTTGAGTAAAGACGAAGCCGTCCAGATGCTCGCCGAAATACTCGACCATGTCGTTACGCTCGGCTTCGCCATGAACCAGTACATCAAGGCCCAGACGTTCCTGTTCTGCAATCGCCTGTTTAATATGTTCGGCGATACCGGTGCGATAGTTGTTGGCGTCCAGCTTGCCTTTTTTGAAGTCCAGGCGCAGGCCGCGAATTTCAGTTGTTTGCGGGAAGGAGCCGATGGTCGTTGTTGGCCAGGCTGGCAGGTTGAAACGTTCACGCTGGGCTGCTGCACGGGCAGTGTAAGCATTCTGGCGCTGGCTATCCTGGGCGGTAATTTTAGCCAGACGTTCGCTGACAGCGGCATTGTGCACACGTTTGGACTGGCGACGAGCCTGAATCGGTGCGCTCCATTCAGCAATTTTTGCGGTATTCCCGCTGTTTAACGCTTCAGTCAGCAGAGACAGCTCGGCACACTTCTGCAGAGCAAAAGCAAACCAGCTTTTCACTTCGGCATCCAGACGAGTTTCTACGCTCAGATCGATTGGGCTGTGCAGCAGGGAGCAGGAAGATGCCACCCACAATTCACGTTTACCCACCAGATCTTTTAACTGAGCATATTTCTCCGTCAGATCGGCACGCCAGACGTTACGACCATTGATAACACCTGCAGACAGCAGCCAGTTTGCAGGCAGTTTCTTATGGATGTCATTCACGTCATCTTTGCCATGCACAAAATCAACGTGCAGACCCTGCACCGGCAGCGCGGTGATGGTGTTCAGGTTTGGCCCTACGCCTTCGAAGTAGGTGGTAAGCAGCAGCTTCACCTGGCCGGTCAGCGCGTCGTAAGCGGGTTTGAAGGCATCCAGCCATGCTTTTGGCAGCTCCAGCACCAGCGCAGGCTCATCGATTTGTACCCACTCAACGCCACGCTTCGCCAATTCGGCCAGCACCTGCTGGTAGACCGGCAAAATATCTTTCAACAGGCCCAGGCGATCAAACTGTTCACCTTTCACTTTGCCCAGCCACAGGTAAGTCACTGGCCCAAGCAGGACAGGTTTCACCTTATGGCCCAACGCAAGTGCCTCGTCGACTTCTTCCAGCAGCTGCGTCCAGGTCAGTTTGAACTGCTGCCCCTTAGTAAATTCCGGCACCATGTAGTGGTAGTTGGTATTGAACCATTTGGTCATTTCTGCGGCGGCGGCAGGCTCACCAGTTGGTGCACGGCCACGGCCGATGCGAAACAGCGTATCGATATCGACGCTGCCGTCTTTGTTCTGATGACGAGCCGGTACGTTACCGAGCAGCAGGCTGGTGGTCAGAACATGGTCGTACCAGGCGAAATCGCCTACCGGCAGTAATTCGACGCCAGCTTGTTTTTGTTGGTCCCAGTGGCGGGCACGCAGTTCGCGGCCAACCGCCAGTAATTCTTCGCGGGAGGTATTCCCTGCCCAGTAGCTTTCCTGTGCTTTTTTCAACTCGCGCTTAAGGCCGACGCGAGGGAACCCCAGGGTGTGATTATGGATTGTCATATTATCGCCTCTTTATTTATAAGCTTAATCCAGATGGATTTCGGATTTAGGGAAGGCGGTAAGCTCGCTTATCACCGGGCGCTTACATAAGTAAGTGACCGGTGTAAGTGAGTGAAACCAACGCGCCATAAATTCGAAAGACGCTGGATTTAGACGTCCAGATGTTTACACTTCTATAATCAGCAGGTACTGTATAATCCTCAAGCGCAATTTGTTCATGCCGAAGTGAAGGACTTTCATGATCGAGATTAAACACCTGCGGACGCTGCAAGCGTTACGACACAGCGGTTCGCTGGCCGCCGCTGCTGCCGCCCTGCATCAGACTCAGTCGGCCCTCTCTCACCAGTTCAGCGATCTGGAGCAGCGGCTCGGCTTCCGCCTGTTTATCCGTAAAAGTCAGCCACTTCGCTTTACGCCGCAGGGGGAGATCCTGCTGCAGCTGGCGGAACAAGTGTTGCCGCAGATTGGCCGTGCCCTGCAGGCCTGCAATGAGCCGCACCAGACCCGGCTGCGCATTGCAATTGAGTGCCACAGCTGTATTCAGTGGCTGACGCCTGCGCTGGAGAATTTCCGCCAGCACTGGCCGCAGGTGGAGATGGACTTTAAATCCGGCGTCACGTTTGATCCGCAGCCTGCGCTGCAGCAGGGCGAGCTGGATATCGTTCTGACTTCCGATATTTTGCCGCGCAGCGGGTTACATTATTCGCCGATGTTTGATTTTGAAGTGCGCCTGGTGATGGCGACCGACCACCCACTGGCGAAGAAAGAGAGCATTGAGCCTGATGACTTAACGCTTGAAACGTTGCTTATCTACCCGGTACAGCGTGAACGCATGGATATCTGGCGTCATTTCCTGCAGCCCGCAGGGGTTAGCCCGTCACTGAAAAACGTGGATAACACGCTGCTGCTGATTCAGATGGTGTCGGCGCGGATGGGGATTGCCGCCCTGCCGCATTGGGTGGTGGAAAGCTTTGAGCACCAGGGCCTGATTGTCACCAGAACCCTGGGTGAAGGTTTATGGAGTCGGCTCTACGCCGCGGTACGCGACGGCGAACAGCGCCAGCCGGTGACCGAGGCGTTTATTCGCTCGACGCGCCAGCATGCCTGCGACCATTTACCGTTTGTGAAGAACGCGGAGCGACCCATCGGCGATGTACCCATAGCGAGGCCATTATCACCGTTCCCCCAATAATAAAGCTCGGCCAGTGGGGCTGCTCCTGCCAGATGGCAAGATTCACCAGCAGCCCGGCCGGGACATGCACGTTGTTCATGATGCCGAGCGTGCCGGCGTCCACCTGCGTTGCACCGTAATTCCACATAAAATAGCCCAGTCCGGAAGCAACCACGCCAAGCCAGACCAAAATCCCCCACTGTAGCGTCGTGGTGGGCAGTTTCTGCGGATTGCCAAGCGCAAACCAGGCCACAACAGCGACAATAAACGCCCCCAGATAGAACCACGAAAATGCACAGTGTTGCGGCATCGGATGCGTTTCCATCAGGCGCTTGTAGCCCACCATGCCGATGGCGAAGCAGATATTGGCCCCTTGCACCAGCAGCAGGCCAATCCAGAAATGATCGCTCACTTTGTCGTAACGAATAATCGCCGCACCAATCACCGCCAGCCCCGCACTCAGCGCATAGCCCCAGCGCAGTTTAGTACCGCTCAGTAAGTCGTAGATCAGCGTGACGTACAGCGGCGTCATTACCGTGAAAAGCAGGAATTCGGATACCGTGAGATAGAGGTAAGCGCGGAAGCTGAAGAGGTACATCACACCCAGCTGTAGCGCCCCCACCAGCATGTAAAGCAGCAGGGTTTTGAGCGGGTAACCTTTAAAACGCAGGAATGGCAGAAACACCAACGCCGCCAGGCCAACGCGCATCAGCACCGAGAAATAGCTGTCCACATGCCCGGCGAGGTATTCCCCAATCAGGCTAAACGAGAAGGCCCACAGAATGGTGGTAATGATGAGTAATGGCACAATGAGCAATCCACAACGAACAAGATTGCGCCATTGTACTGAGAGGATGCTACATTGGCTTAACTATTTAGTTGACGAGTGGTTATTAATAAACCACCCGTCATTGGCAGATCACTCCGCCTTGAGGAACAGCTTGCGCAGATAGTGTGGCACGGCGTTATCGCCGTTGGTGCCAATGACTTCCAGCTCAGGCAGCAGATCTTTCAGGCGTTGGTGAGCGTTACCCATGATGCAGCCTTTGCCCGCCATGCTCAGCATCTCGGCGTCGTTCATGCCATCGCCAAAGGCAATGCAATCCTTCAGGCTGTAACCCATCGCTTTCGAGACGGCTTCCAGCGCGTGCCCTTTGGAGACACCACCCGCCATCACTTCCAGACAGGTCAGCGTCGAGAAGCTGACGTTCACGCGGTCACCCCAGCGGGCGTTGATCGCCTGTTCCAGCGGCAGCAGCGTGTCGTGATCGTCGCAGGTAAAGAATACTTTGCTGACGCCGTCAGCTTCCAGCAGGCCCGGCTCAAACAGGGTGTAGCTGAATTTAGCTTCCTGGAAGTATTTCATCTCTTCCGGGCGGTGGCGGTTCATAAACCACTCGTCGCCTTTGTAGACGTTGGTCACGATGTCCGGGTTGTTATGCACCACGCCAAACAAGTCCTGAGCGATGTCATGGTCGAGATCGTGAGAGAAGAACAGGTTACCGTCGGTATCGTGCACACGCGCCCCGTTCGAGGTGATCATGTACGCCTTGATCTCAAGGTTGTCACGAATTTGCGCCACGTCGATATGGTGTCGGCCCGTCGCAAAAACAAAGTTAACGCCTTCCGCGGTGAGCAGCTTTAACGTTTCTTTCGCATAAGCGGAGAGGAAATGATCGGGAGACAGCAAGGTGCCATCTAAATCTGAAGCAACAACATGGTACATAGGGATCCTCTGGAGAGATATTTTCAATTAGTTATGCCGGTCGAAAAACTCAAGCACGGCAGACAATGCTCTGGCTCGCATAGCGTCCTTCTCAAACAGGATCTCGTGATACGCGCCTTCAATGACGTAAGGTGTTTCCCCCTCACAAGGGTGGCCCGCCGTGGCCATAATTTCGCAGAATTGCTGGTGCGCGCGGTTATCGACCACTCGCTCCTCTTCCGCCTGGAGTAAAAAGATCGGCGTGGTAATAGCAGTGGCTCCTGCTAACACCTTTTCTCCGGCGAGGATCCCTTCTCGTACCCAATGGAACGTTGGCCCGCCCACCCGCAATGCTGGCTCATCAGCATAAAAACGCAGGCTGCGGCGGTATCGCTCTTCGCTGTGGGTCAGGACGTTAACGCTAAACGGCAGCGCGCGCCAGCGGCCCGTCCCAATGGCGTATCCTTCCCGAATACGTGGATGCCCTTCGGCCCAGTCAAGAATATGGCGCACCATCCATTCCGGCCAGCGCAGGATAATACCAAACATCGGGGCGCAGAGCGCGACCGCATCAAAAGCGTCCGGTGCTTGCTGTAGCCATAACGCGGCAATCGCGCCGCCCATCGAATGGGCCAACAGATAGCGTTTACGCCAGTGCCCTGACGCCACTTCCTGCTGGTAAAAGCGGTCAAAATCTTCGACATAGTCACTAAAGTTGACGACGTGGCCACGATGGGAGTCCGACAGCATTCGTCCTGAACGCCCTTGCCCACGGTGGTCGATGATCAAAACATCAAACCCGCTGTGGAAAAGGTCATACGCCAGCTCAGCATATTTCACGTAGCTTTCTATTCTGCCGGGACAGACAACAATCACGCGATCGTGCTGCGCCGAACAGAAGCGAACATAGCGAACCGGCACGTCATCCACGCCGGTGAATTCGCGCTCTTCCCGCTTGCGCCGAAAGTCCGTCAGTGGGCCTGTGGCAAAAGCAGCAAATGCGCCTTCCCGTTCTAACCATCCATTTTTATGCTGAGACATAGGGGTCGGCATCAGGTATCTGTGGTTTTTTTAGGGCCCGTGGCACGCTTATCAACAATAGCGTATTGTGGCATAAAAGCGCGCGTTCAGGGAGTTTCGCATGACCTTCGAGTGGTGGTTTACCTATCTGCTAACCACAATAATTCTTAGCCTTTCCCCCGGCTCCGGTGCCATCAATACGATGACCACCGCCATCAGCCATGGCTATCGCGGTGCGGCTGCGTCAATTACCGGACTGCAAACCGGGCTGGCGCTGCATATTGTGCTGGTCGGCGTTGGGCTTGGCGCCCTGTTTTCACGTTCGCTGCTGGCCTTTGAAGTCCTGAAATGGGCAGGGGTTGCCTATCTTATCTGGCTGGGGATCCAGCAATGGAGAGCCGCTGGCGCGCTGGATTTAAACACGCTGGCCACCACGCAACCGCGCAGCAAACTGTTCAAGCGAGCGGTGTTTGTTAACCTGACCAACCCGAAAAGCATCGTGTTTCTGGCCGCGCTGTTCCCGCAGTTTATCGTCCCACATCAACCCCAGGCGATGCAGTACATTGTGCTCGGTGTTACCACAGTCGTCGTTGATATCATTGTGATGATTGGCTATGCGACCCTGGCCAAACGAATTGCCGCCTGGATTAAGGGGCCGCGCCAGATGAAAGCCTTGAATCGGGTCTTCGGCTCGTTGTTTGTACTGGTTGGCGCGCTGCTTGCAGGAGCGCGCCAGGCCTGATTATCGGGAGATGATCAGGTGAATACCAAAGCCGGTGAACAGAGCGCCCGCCATACCGTCGATCCATTTGGCGAGGCGCTGATAGCCGCGACGCATTTTTGGTAAGGCGAACAGGCTCGCCACGATAGTGAACCAGGCGAAGGTTTCAATCGCGATCAGCACAAACAGGCCCCAGCGCTCAGCGCTGCCCACGTTGTCACCAACAAACAGCGAGAACACGCTGCCGAAGTAGATAATCGCTTTCGGGTTAGCCAGGTTCGTCAGCAGCCCTTTCACAAAGCTCTTTCCACCGCTCGCCAGCTCAACTTTCGGCGTTTCTTCGTCTTTAACTTCTTTCTTGAATGCGCCGCGCAGCATCTGATAGCCCATCCAGCAAAGATACAGCCCGCCGCCGACCATGATGATGTTATGCAGCCAGGCCATTTTTTCGAGGATCAGGTGCAGGCCAAGCAGCGCCACGCCCGCCCAAACCATGACGCCAGCGGTGATCCCCAGCACGCCCATCATCGCCTCTTTGCGAGAGCGGCTTACGGCTGTCTGGGAAACAAAGAAAAAGTCAGGACCCGGGCTCATCAGGGCAACGATGTGCACCAGCGCCACGGTCAGAAATAGCATTAACATAGGGAATAGCTCGCGTGCAGATAATTCGAAGAGTCATTATCCTGCCACTTTTCCTCGCGGCAGGCTACTCTTCATCCACGCCGTCAACGTGGTCGCGAATCAGCGTCATAAACGGGCGGCCAAAGCGCTCGAGTTTGCGCGTCCCCACCCCGTTGATGCCCAGCATCTCGCCCGGCGACAGCGGCATCTGCTCTGCCATTTCAATCAGCGTGGCATCATTGAATACCACATAAGGCGGGATGTTTTCTTCATCCGCGATAGATTTACGCAGCTTTCTGAGTTTGGCGAACAGTTTGCGATCGTAATTGCCACCAAAGACTTTCTGGCTGGCACGCGGCTTAATGGCGACGACGCGCGGTACCGCCAGCATCAGCGGCTCTTCACCACGTAAATAAGGGCGAGCCGCTTCCGTGAGCTGCAGCGCTGAGTGTGCGGCAATGTTTTGCGTCACCACGCCGAGATGAATGAGCTGGCGGATCACGCTGACCCAGTGCTCCGTCGTATGTTCGCGACCTTCACCGTAAACCTTCAGCTTATCGTGGCCAAGGTCGCGGATACGATGATTGTTAGACCCACGCAGCACTTCAACCACATAGCCCATCCCAAAGCGCTGGCCGACACGGTAAATGCAGGACAGCGCTTTTTGCGCGTCCATCAGCCCGTCATAGCGACGAGGCGGATCGAGGCAGATGTCGCAGTTGCCGCAAGACTGCTGACGACCTTCGCCGAAGTAGTTAAGCAGCACGAGGCGGCGGCAGGTCTGCGCTTCGGCAAACGCGCCCATAGCGTTGAGCTTGTGGCGCTCGATGTCCTGCAGCTGTCCCGGCGCTTTTTCTTCAAGGCATTTACGCAGCCAGGCCATATCCGCCGGATCGTAAAACAACATCGCTTCCGCAGGCAGGCCATCACGCCCGGCACGGCCCGTTTCCTGATAGTAAGATTCAATATTGCGGGGGATATCGAAGTGGGCAACAAAACGCACGTTCGGCTTGTTGATACCCATGCCAAACGCGACGGTCGCGACCACAATTTGCAGATCGTCGCGTTGGAATTTTTCCTGTACGTCACCGCGTACCTGATGCTCCAGGCCCGCGTGATAAGCGCCGGCGCTGATGCCTTTGCTTTGCAGTCGGGCGGCGATGTCTTCCACTTTTGCCCGGCTGTTGCAATAAATAATCCCGGACTTACCGCGCTGCTCCTGAATATAGCGGGTAAGCTGATCGAGCGGCTTAAACTTTTCCATCAACATGTAGCGAATATTCGGCCGGTCGAAGCTGCTGATTTGGATAAACGGATCGTGAAGCCCCAGCAGGCGCACGATATCGAGCCTGGTGGTGTCGTCCGCCGTGGCCGTCAGCGCCACAAACGGCACCGCAGGTAGCCGCTCGCGAAGCTGACCAAGGGCGGCATATTCCGGGCGGAAATCGTGTCCCCACTGTGAAATGCAGTGGGCTTCATCGACCGCCACCATCGAAAGCTGCCAGTTGCTGAGATGGTCAATAAAATTGTCCATCATCAGGCGTTCAGGGGCGATATACAGCAGGCGAATTTGCCCGGTACGGCAGCCGGTCATCACTTCCAGCTGCTGTTCGCGGGTTTGGGTCGAGTTAAGGCAGGCCGCCGCCACGCCGTTCGCCAGCAGCTGATCGACCTGGTCTTTCATCAGGGAAATCAGCGGGGAGACCACCACGGTCAGGCCGCCAAACACCAACGCAGGGATTTGATAGCACAGGGATTTACCGCCACCGGTCGGCATCACTACCAGGCAGTCACGCCCCTCCAGCACCGTGTCGATGATGGTTTCCTGACCCGGACGGAACTGTTGATACCCGAAGGTATCCTGCAGAACCTGTCTCGCCAGCGACGCCTGATTGATTACTTCCGCCTGTGCCACGCTATCCCCACTACCTAAAATTCAGGCGCCATTTTCAGCGCCTGGAAGAGAAACTGCAATGCTTTAGAAAAGATCGTTTAGCATAACGCCTACGCCAACCCGTGTCTGGTTAAAGTTATAATCGATGAGCGATTCACCGTAGCCGCTATAGACCTGGGTATAGAAGCGAACGTTTTTCGAGATCGGGTAACTCACGCCAAATTCTGCTCCACCGTAGCCGCTGTTCCAGTTGTATTGCCCCTTCACGCTGAAAATAGCCTCACCCAGCGCATAGCCAACCTTAAGCTGGTAGTAGCCCATGTATTTGGTGATATCCGGGTTGTCCTCAACGCTCCCCACCACATACCAGGGTTTCACTTCCACCTGCCAGTCGCCGTTTTGTGCCATCAGGCGGGTATACAGGCGGTTCCAGCCGCGCGAGGTTGGGTCAGAACGACCGTTTGAATCGTGGTTATAGCCAAACTCGACATCTCGCAACGTCCAGCCCGCAAACGTTGCATCCGTTGCAAAGCCGAGGAATAGCTGAGGCTCATAGTTGGTTTCACGAAACGGGGAGGATTCATTGCGGTTTGAAAGTTGCCACCAGGATTTCTGGGTATAGGAGGCGGCCAGCACGGAGTTATCCCCCAAAATACCGCGCCACAGCGGGAAGGCCAGGCTGAGCTGGAACTTCACCTCATCTTTACGCGCGTTGCTGGCCCAGTCATAAGAGCTGATCGCCTCTTTGTTCATGTCGCTGGTCCAGGTGTACAACAGGTAATTCGTGTCGTACGGATACAGCGTGAAAGGGTTGTCGTGTTCCTGCAGCAGATTGGCAATGATGCTGCCGCGCACCGCAGGTTTGTCGTGGATCTTATCGATAGTGGTTTCTTGTGCGAAGGCGGTCAAAGGCAGCATCGCCGCAACTCCCCACCCCAAAGGTTTCAGCATTAGTCCCGTTCTCCATAACAAAAAAGTGTCTAAATATTTATCGCCAAACATTTTACAGCAGGATGCCCCAAAGCACGCCTCTGCGGTTCCGAAAGTGGAAAGCAACAATTGAGAAGCATAAACTACACACTTTGTTAACTTATTCGTTATTTGTTCGAGGAATGAACGATGTCTTCCCCCGTACTGACCACAGAAGCCGCCCTGAAGCTGGTGGGCGAAATCTTCGTGTATCACATGCCGTTCAACCGCGCGCTTGGCCTGGAACTGGAGCGCTACGAAAAAGCGTTCGCCCAGCTGAGCTTTAATAATCAACCGATGATGGTCGGCAACTGGGCGCAAAGTATTTTGCACGGCGGCGTTATTGCCTCCGCGCTGGACGTGGCGGCAGGCCTGGTCTGCGTAGGCAGTACGCTGACTCGCCATGACACCATTACCGAGGACGAGCTTCGCCAGCGCCTTTCCAAAATGGGTACCATCGATTTGCGCGTGGATTATCTGCGTCCAGGACGCGGAGAACGTTTCACGGCCAGCAGTAGCCTCCTGCGTGCCGGTAATAAAGTTGCCGTGGCGCGCGTAGAACTGCATAACCAGGATCAACTGCACATCGCCAGTGCAACGGCTACCTACATGGTAGGGTAAGGATGTAAACCCTGTTATTATTTGCTCACTATTTTTTTGCTGAGTTTTTTTCATGGATCCGAAACAGACACGTCAGGGGATTTTGCTTGCCCTGACGGCCTACTTTATCTGGGGCATCGCGCCGGTATATTTCAAACTGATTCACTATGTACCGGCGACAGAAATCCTGACCCACCGCGTTATCTGGTCGTTCTTCTTTATGCTGGCGCTGATCACCGTCTGCCGCCAGTGGCCGCAGGTGAAACGTTCCTGCCAGAACCGTAAAAAGATCCTCGCGCTGGCGTTAAGCGCGATGCTGATTGGCGGTAACTGGCTGCTTTATATCTGGGCGGTGAATAACCAGCACATGCTGGAAGCCAGCCTGGGTTACTTCATTAACCCGCTGGTGAACGTGTTGCTGGGGATGCTGTTTTTGGGTGAACGCTTCCGGCGGATGCAGTGGGTCGCGGTATTGCTGGCCTTCTGTGGCGTGCTGGTTCAGCTTTGGACTTTCGGTTCGCTGCCGATAATCGGCCTGGGTCTGGCCTTCAGCTTCGCTTTCTATGGCCTGATCCGCAAAAAGATTGCCGTAGATGCACAAACCGGGATGCTGTTTGAAACGCTGTGGCTGCTGCCGATCGCGGGTATTTATCTGTTTGGTATCGCCGACAGCGCCACCAGCCATATGGGAATGAACCCGTGGACGCTGAACCTGATGCTTATTGCCGCCGGGGTGATCACCACGGTGCCGCTGCTTTGCTTTACTGCGGCCGCAACCCGCTTGCGCCTTTCAACGCTGGGCTTCTTCCAGTATCTGGGGCCGACGCTGATGTTCCTGCTGGCGGTGACGTTCTACGGCGAGGTAGTGACTGAAGATAAGCTGATTACTTTTGGCTTTATCTGGGCGGCGCTGGCGCTGTTTATTGCCGATGCGATTTATACTCAGCGGCGCACGAAAGCAACGTCGCTGAAATAGAAGTGAAAAAGGAGCCTTTTGGCTCCTTTTTTCTTACAACCAGTTCTTACGCTTAAAGTAGAGATAAGGCGCTAAGCCAGCGAGCATCATAAAGATAATCGCGCCGGGGTAGCCAAAGCTCCACTTCAGCTCAGGCATAAACTCGAAGTTCATCCCGTAGCTGGATGCCACCAGCGTTGGCGGCAGGAAGACAACCGAAACCACCGAGAAGATCTTGATGATGCGGTTCTGCTCGATGTTGATGAAACCCATCGCCGCCTGCATCAGGAAGTTAACCTTCTGGAACAGGGATTCGTTATGCGGCAGCAGGGATTCGATGTCTCGCAGGATTTCGCGAGCCTGTTCCAGCTGGCTGCCCGGCAAACGTGCCTTACGCACCAGGAAGTTCAGCGCGCGCTGGGTATCCATCAGGCACAGGCGAACCTTCCAGCCGATATCCTCCAGCTCCGCCAGCGTCGAAAGCGCGGCATCGTATTCATCGCCTTGATGCCCTTCCATGATCACGCGGCTAAGCTGTTCCAGGTCGCTATAAATGTTTTCGATTTCATCCGCCAGCTGTTCGATTTTGGTTTCAAACAGATCCAGCAGCAGCTCCCACGCGTTGCCGTCCGCCATGGACTGATTGCGGGCGCGCATGCGGTAAAGGCGAAACGCAGGTAGCTCACGTTCACGCAGCGTGTACAAGCGGCCTTCACGAATGGTAAAAGCGACCGTGCTGTTACCGGCGTGGTCATCGGCATCTTCAAAGAAGAAAAAGGAGTGGATGTGAAGGCCGTCTTCGTCCTCAAAAAAACGCGCGGACGCTTCGATGTCTTCCAGCTCTGGTCGGGTTGCCAGGCTTTGGCCAAGTTCCGTTTGCACTCGCTCTCGCTCGCTCTCTTCCGGCTCGACGAGATCGACCCATACCGAATTGGCAAGGGTATCCGTCTCGTCCAGCTCAATGCGGGCAAGGCGATTATTTTCCAGTTGAAATGCGCTCAGCATGACCGGGACTCCCAATGCAAAAAAAGATCAGGGACAATTCGGTTGGCACACAGACAGAAACAATAGAGGTTTCAGACCATTAAACAGTCTGACTCAAGGGGCGACGGAATGAAAATACACGAGGTCGCTGACAACCACGAAGGCTATCAGCATCAGAGGATAGCCTTAGAAGTTGTACCTGGATGACAGGTTATTGAGCCAGCATCTACTGGGTGTGTCCAAGGCGAGTGTCCTCTTAGCGTATTCGTGCGCGCATGTTACGCCACCACTAATATGGCGTCAACACGCAACGGGACACGGCTGAACAAGTTCATGCCAGTGACATATTAAGGGTAGCCCACGAACAAAAAATTGTAATTAATTTCTGTAGGTTACACGGTTTCCAGGCGCGCATAAGCGGCAACCAACCACTTGATTCCCTGCCCCTGGAATGCCACCTGCAGGCGGCTATGCTCCCCGCTACCTTCCAGGTTCACGATGGTGCCTTCACCGAACTTAGGATGGCGTACGCGCTGCCCCAGGCTGAAGCCAGAATCGTTCTGCGCAATCGGTGTGCCCATACGCTGATGGCTGACCGGCCGGCTGATACTTGCGCGCAGGCGAACCTCTTCCACGCAGTTTTCGGGCAGCTCGCCAATAAAGCGAGACGGACGATGGTAGGCTTCTTTGCCGTACAGGCGGCGAGTTTCCGCATAGGTCAGCGTCAGCTTTTGCATTGCGCGGGTTACGCCCACGTAGGCCAGACGGCGCTCTTCTTCCAGACGGCCGCCCTCGTCGAGGGACATCTGGCTCGGGAACATGCCTTCTTCCATCCCTACGATAAACACCTGCGGGAACTCCAGACCTTTGGCCGAGTGCAGCGTCATGAGTTGCACCGCATCCTGCCAGGTATCCGCCTGACCTTCTCCCGCTTCCAGCGCGGCGTGGGAGAGAAACGCCTGCAGCGGCATCAGATCTTCGTCTTCGTCGTTGTAGCTGAACTGGCGCGTGGCTGTCACCAGCTCCTCTAAGTTCTCAATTCGGGTCTGGCCTTTCTCGCCTTTTTCCTGCTCATACATAATGAACAGGCCGGAATCTTTAATCACCCGATCGGTCTGGACGTGCAGCGGCATATCTGCCGTTTCATGGGCAAGCGCGTCAATCAGCTCCATAAAGCGCTGCAGGGCAGACGCCGCACGACCGGCCAGCGCTTTTTCCT
This sequence comes from Cedecea sp. NFIX57, assembly GCF_900177785.1. Lineage (NCBI taxonomy): Bacteria > Pseudomonadati > Pseudomonadota > Gammaproteobacteria > Enterobacterales > Enterobacteriaceae > Cedecea > Cedecea sp. NFIX57. The sequence goes on from NZ_FXAS01000025.1 coordinate 24,383, forward strand.
GCAACAGCAGGCGGCAAGATTGCCACAGCGTTAGCTGCTGGTCGCGCGCGGTCTGGCGCACGACGTCGAGCGTGCGGTCACCAATGCCGCGGGTTGGCGTATTGACCACGCGTTCAAAGGCCGCATCGTCGTTGCGGTTGGCAATCAGGCGCAGATAGGAAAGTGCGTCTTTGATCTCCTGACGTTCGAAGAAGCGCATCCCGCCGTAAATGCGGTACGGCATACTGCCCTGCAGCAGCGCCTCTTCCAGCACGCGCGACTGGGCGTTGCTGCGGTACAGAATAGCGCATTGCTCCAGCGCCCCGCCGTTTTCCTGCCAGGTTTTAATACGGTTAACCACGAAGCGGGCTTCATCCAGTTCGTTGAAAGCGCAGTAAATCGAGATAGGTTCGCCGTCGCTGCCGTCGGTCCACAGCTCTTTGCCGAGGCGGCCAGAGTTATTGGCGATCAGGGCGTTGGCCGCATTCAGAATATTGTTCGTCGAGCGGTAGTTTTGCTCCAGACGAATCGTTTGTGCCCCCGGGAAGTCATTCAGGAAGCGCTGGATGTTTTCAACCTGCGCCCCGCGCCAGCCGTAGATCGACTGGTCATCATCGCCCACGATCATCACTTTACCGGTATCGCCAGCCAGCAGGCGGATCCAGGCATACTGAATGCTGTTGGTGTCCTGGAATTCGTCCACCAGGATGTTGGTGAAGCGCTCGCGGTAATGGTTCAGGATATGCGGCTTGTTTAACCACAGCTCGTGGGCTCGCAGCAATAGCTCAGCAAAATCCACCAGCCCGGCACGGTCGCAGGCTTCCTGATAGGCCTGGTATACCTTCTGCCAGGTTTGCTCTACCGGGTTACCGTAGCTTTCAACGTGATGCGGACGCAGGCCTTCGTCCTTTTTGCCGTTGATGTACCACATCGCCTGGCGCGGCGGCCACTGCTTCTCGTCCAGGTTCATCGCTTTAATCAGACGTTTCAGCAGACGAAGCTGATCTTCACTGTCGAGGATTTGAAAGTCCTGCGGCAGATTAGCGTCCATGTGGTGTGCGCGCAGCAGACGGTGTGCCAGGCCGTGGAAGGTACCCACCCACATGCCGCCCTGGCTGGTGCCCATCAGTTGGCCGATACGGTGGCGCATTTCCGCCGCCGCTTTGTTGGTAAAAGTTACCGCCATGATGGAGTACGGCGAACAGTTTTCGACCGTCATCAACCACGCAATGCGGTGCACAAGCACACGCGTCTTACCACTGCCCGCCCCGGCCAGCACCAGCATATTGCTGCGCGTGGCGGCAACCGCTTCGCGCTGTTTGTCGTTGAGGCTGTCGAGCAGGTAAGAAACGTCCATTGGCACCGCCGAAAAAGAGAAAGAGTTGGCTCAGCCAACTACTGGTGATTTGTACAGAGTTACTGTTGATTATATCAGCGCGAGAAGGGATGCCAACCGCGAAATCTCCAGATGCGGTAATAAACGGCTGTCATCTATCCGCATCAGGTCGCCTTCGCGCAGGTTAATCCAGCAGGCCTGCATTCCGCAGCGCACGGCACCGGCCACGTCGGTGGTCAGATCATCGCCGACATGCAGGATTTGCTCCAGCGGCACATCTAAACGCTGCGCAGCAGTATGATACATATCGCTGAAAGGTTTAGCTCGCCCGTCCGGCCCGGCCCGCAGAATGAATTCGAAGTAGTTATCCAGCCCGAACAAGTGCGGCTCTGCGTTACCGTTGGTGATCGCCACCAGCGGCCATTTTTTAGCAAGCTTTGCCAGTGTGTCGTGCGTTTCCTGCGGAATGTCGATGCGGCTGCGCCATTTTGCAAAGTTTTCCATGGCGGCACTGGCACCGGTAAAGGCCTCTTCCGCGCTAAGTCCGGCATCCAGCATCATCTGCTCGACGGCGCGGCGGCGCCATTCAGTGACATCATGATAAATGTCCGGTTCTTTCGCGCGCAGCGTTTCACGGCTGCGATGGAAATCCAGGGCGGTAAACTCGCTGAGCTTCGGGTGATAATTCTGCACAAAGGCCAGCGACTCCTGAGTGGTACGCAGGATCACCGGGTGGTTGTCATAAAGCGTATCATCGAGATCGAACGTCAGAGCAGCAATTTGCCCGAGCGGGCGGTAAAAATGCATTACGATTTCCCCCGTTTGGCGCGTGGATGCGCGGCATCATACACCGAGGCTAAGTGTTGAAAGTCGAGATGGGTATAGATTTGCGTAGTGGACAGGTTGGCGTGCCCAAGTAGTTCCTGAACGGCGCGCAAATCGCCGCTGGATTCCAGCATGTGGGTGGCAAACGAGTGACGCAGTTTATGGGGATGCACATGGCTGCTTAGCCCCTGCTTGATACCCCATTCACCAAACCGCTTTTGCACATTGCGGGCGGATATTCGCTTTCCCGTCTTCGCCAGAAATAACGCATCGTCGTCCGGGCCAAAAAGTTCGCGTAAATCCAGCCAGTGTTCAACCCAGGTCACCGCGCTCCGACCAACGGGTACCCGGCGCTCTTTGCTGCCTTTCCCCATCACCCAGACCTCTCCGGTCGAAAGATCGATGTGACCACAGTTCATATTCACCAGTTCAGAAAGACGCAGGCCAGCGCCGTACATGACTTCCAGCATCGCCCGATCGCGTACCGCCAGCGGATCGTTCAAATCGATATCCAGCAGATGATTCACATCATCGACTTCAATATTTTTAGGCAAGTGCCGACCAGCTTTTGGCGTAGTAATCCCTTTGGCGGGATTCGCTTTTAGCTCACCCTGGCTAACCATCCAGTCAAAAAAGCTGCGTAGTGCCGAAAGTCTTAACGCCAGGCTGGAGGCCTGCAGGCCTGCCCGGCGGCTGCGCACGGCCAGTGAACGCACGGCGGCGGCATCGCATTGTTGCCAGCCGGTGAGCTTCATCTCTTCGGCAATGTGAACAATCGCCGTGAGCTGGCGCTGGTAGTTCAGGAGAGTGAGCGGGCTGAGCTGACGCTCAACCTTGAGGTATCGCAGAAAACCATCAACGTGAGGCGTTAATACGGAAGTGGTCATGCCCGTTCAATCCAACGCTCCAGCAAGTCTGGCAGCATCAGCGCCAGCTCGTGCAGCAGCTGAGTGCCCTGCCCCTGTTGATAATGTTGCGGGTCGCGGCTGCTGAACAGCAGAACGCCAAGATCGCCTTCATTGCCCATCAGCGACAGGGCAACGGAACCAATGGCTTTTGCCTGCGGCAAGACCAACAAAAGTTCCGGGCCATTAAGCGGGCCGAGATAGTGCTGGCTTTCGCCAAGACGCTGAATACGCAGCGGCTCAAAAGCCTGTCGGTTCAGCGCGAGATGCGTAAAGTCTGACGGAGCGCCGATACGCCAGCGGTCAGCAAAAAGCCGGATATTCGCTCCGGCGAGCCCCATGTCCCGCGCCCAGCGATGCAGCCGGTTCAGCATCTCCTGCAGGCTGGACGCCGAAGCCAGTCGCCCCTGAAGCTTCAGTAGCCGATAGAACAGACCTTCGTTAGCGCTTGCCTGCTCCATCAGCAGCGTCATGTTCTCTTCGAGGTGATTGATGTGGTTACGGCTGCGCGCCATATGCCACTCCACCAGCGAAACGCTGCCGCGCACCGGGTGAGGAACCTGCATGCTCTCCACCTGGTGGGCATTGCGAATAAAGAAATCGGGGTTGCGCTGTAAGTATTCGGCAACCGCGACATCGTTAAGCTCAAGAAGGGCTTCTTGCTGTTCCTCGGCATTCTTCATAGATGTATAAATCCATCATAGACGTGGGCCGCCGGGCCGGTCATGTAAAGCGGTGACCCAGGCCCTTTCCAGGCGATATCAAGACGGCCGCCAGGCAGCTCAACGCGCACCTGCTCCGCCAGTAATCCTTGCTGAATACCAACCGCCACTGCGCCACAGGCGCCGCTGCCGCAGGCCTGGGTTTCACCTGCACCGCGTTCGTAAACACGCAGGCGTATGTGTTCGCGACTCACCACCTGCATGAAGCCGATGTTGGCTCGCTCAGGGAAGCGTTCATGGCTTTCCATCACCGGGCCCAGGCTTTCAACCGCGGCGGTTTCAATGTCATCGACCTGAATAACGCAATGCGGGTTACCCATTGAAACGACGCCGCACATAATGGTTTGTTCGGCGGCACGCATAATATAGGTCTTTTCTGCTTTGTTTGCCCGGAACGGCACCTGGGAAGGATCGAAGTTAGGCTCGCCCATATTGACGCGCACCATCTCATCTTCCGTCACGCTCAGTACCATTCTGCCATTGGCGGTACTGACGCGAATCTCACGCTTATTGGTCAGCCCTTTCAGGCGCACAAATCGGGCAAAACAGCGCGCGCCGTTGCCACATTGGGAAACTTCACTGCCGTCGGCGTTAAAGATCCGGTAATGAAAGTCGAGATCGGGATCGTAGGGAGGCTCAACGATCAGTAACTGATCAAAGCCGACGCCAAGATGACGATCCGCAAGCCGACGGATCAGCTCCGGAGAGAAATAAACATTCTGCGTCACCGCGTCGACGACCATAAAGTCATTACCAAGGCCATGCATTTTAGAGAACTGCATCTTCTGCTCCATTAGCGCGGTTACAAAGCACGATTTAGCTAGTAAACAACCTGAGTCGGCGCATCATCAATGCCGCGACTGTTACGGACCGGTGCCGTCTGGATAGATTGTTCCGTGGTTGCGCTATGTGTTGTCGGCGTCGCTTTTTTATCAGCAGGAGGGAAATACAGAGGCCCCTTCAGGCCGCAGCCGGTGAGGCTAACAAGCGTCAGTGCCAAAGCTAGAGGGCAGAAAATCTTCTTCATTATCGGGTAGCCTGTGATTCACTATTCTGCCGTCTATCATCGCAGGTGAACCCTGAAAAGCAATACTCTTCGTCGCCCAGACCGCTGAAAATCACCTGACAGCAAACCGGGCAAGAAAATAATTTCTGATACCGGGCCCCTTCTCATCGCTGACGCAGGTTGTCTTTCAAAAGGTGGCACAGATGAAACGGATGAGTATTACGGCCACGAATGATGCCTGAGCCGCAGTTTCTAATTACCGACGATGCTCTTATACTGCCCTGAAATCCCAACAGGAAACAGACATGAACGACAGCGAATTTCACCTTTTAGCCGATAACCTGTGGCGCACGATTGAAGAGCGTCTGGATGACTGGGACGGCGATAGCGATATTGATTGTGAGATCAACGGCGGCGTGCTGACCATCAGCTTTGAAAACGGCAGCAAGATCATTATCAACCGCCAGGAGCCTTTGCATCAGGTGTGGCTGGCGACCAAAAGCGGCGGCTACCATTTCAACCTGAAGGGTGACGAATGGATTTGCGACCGTAGCGGCGCTGAGTTTTGGCAATTGCTGGAAGAAGCCAGCACGCAGCAGGCGGGTGAAGCGGTTAGCTTCCGCTGACTACGGCTGGTACTGCTGCAGCAGCGGCGCTGAGTTGTCGTCCTGATTAACCGGCGCGGCTGTTGTAATTGACTGGGTGCGGAACGGAATGACCTGCACCCGGCCATCTGTTTTCACAATCTGATAGAACTGCGGCAGGTTGAAGTTGATAAAGCTTGAGCCGTAGGTAAAGCGATCGTGGGACGAGGAGTAGAAGCGGCTCACGTCGCGCACCAGCTCTTCCTTGCTACCTTCGCAATGATGATAAACTTCCGCCCGGTTGCTTTCATCCAGGATATAGATGTTGAAGCCCTGGTCTTCACTGGCTTCTTCAAAGAAGAACTGAATAATCCCTTCACTGGCAAAACCATCCACCACCGCCGGCAACTGAACCTGGTTAGTGCCAACCTGCACCGACAGGCCATGCAGCTTGTTGTGCGAGATCGCGCCATAAAACTCAACGGCGTTTTCCAGTTTTTGTACCGAGACATTCAGACGTTCGAAGAACAGGCCCCATGTCTGCCCGGAAACGCGCAGCGCTTTAAAGCGGCCCGGTTCCTGGCGCGTACTGGAAAGGCGGAATTCGATGCATTCAGACACAAGCTGCTGCACACGAGTACGGATCAGGCCACGCAGATGCTGACTGTAGCAGAAGACTTCAACGCTATCCGGCGGCGCGGCATCCTGGTGCATTTTCCCGAGAATCGTTTTTAATGCCTCGATCATCGCCTGCTCGCCGTTAAAGTGCAGAGTACGCACTTCGTTCCACGAGTTGCGATACAGCAGGTCAACGCTGCCAATCAGGCATTGCTGCTGCTCGCCGAAGCTAAACACATCCAGCTTGCGGAAGTCGAAGTGCACAACCTGATTGCGGAAGGCGGCCGTCGGGTCATATTCAAGGTTAACGATAATCGCCAGATGGCGAATCTCGCACGGGCTATACAACGCTTTCGGCGTCGGTGCCGGGAGGCGCAGCGGGAAGTGATGGGAGACATCCGCCACCATCTCCTGCAACTTAGGTAAATCACAAATACCGTTGCCCTTAATAAACAGGCGGGTACGCGAGGTCAGCAGGCCGTTAAAGTAGACCCACGCCACCAGCTTATTAAGATAACGGTTATATTCCAGCGGTTGATGGCTGACGATGGAGTCCATGTTCGGCGCGCGGTTGTAGAGATACCAACCAGAGCGGTTCGCACGGCCAAGCGGCACATGGATAAAGGTCAGGTTCGGTTCAGACAGATCCGGGGAAATTTGCGGATTAACGAGCGTGACTTTGCCCGGCAACGCTTCAAACGCAGCGTATAACTTACGCGTTAACACGCCGATGTCCTGCGGACTGGCAGACACACTCAGGTTGTTGCGGCGCGCAAAGCGGATCAGGTTGCGGTAGCTTTGCATCATTGCGTCGAGCAGTTCGTTATGCGCCTCGCGTACCTGGTCGATTTTCCAGTTTGCACGGTTGTCCAACATCGCCAGGCGTTCTTCGTCCCAGCCCCAGCTCTTCACCAACTGGCTTAAGACTTCACGACGCCAGCCAACACAGGCGCGCTCCCGCGAGAGTTTTTCACAAACTTTCAGGTAGAAACAGCGACGCACCAGATCCAGACGGGCATGATCTTCGATTTGCGTCAGGTACTCGGTGACGCGTTCCAACATCATGCAGTACGGATCGAGGCCAAAGGAGACAATTTCACCGTCGTGCAGGCGCTGTTTAATGTCTTTTGCCAGCAGGCGCGTGTTTGGGTATTCCCAGGAATACGCCTCCAGCAGCAGTGTTTTCAGTACGGCCTTATACGGCGAGTCGATGCTTTTATATAGCTGCCACAGGCTGGCACCAAAGTACTCTTCAGCAGACAGCGAGCTGAGACCGCCAAGATCGAGCCATTCGTTTGGTGTTAGCACGCCCTGCGCGTAAAGGGTCATCACGTAATCGTCGTAATGCTCTTCTTCATCGCCCGGCACCATGTTCCACAGAATGCGTTTCCCGGCCAGACGTACCGCTGTGCGGTAAAATTCGTCCAACAGCAAGATGTGCTGAGTAGAACCGCAGTCTTCGCCGCCCAGGCTGCCGCTTTCGTTGTGGCGGAAGCGGTTTTCATCAATCAGGAAGAAACTAACCTCAACGCCAAGGGAGGCCGCCCAGCTTTCCAGCAGGCTGCATTTTCGCTGCAACAGTTGGCGCTCGTCGTTATCGAGCCAGGCCTGGTGGCAAACCCAGATATCAAGGTCAGATGAGCAGCTCTGCCCCACGGAGGAGGTGCTGCCCATAGAATAGAGGCCGGTGATCGGCAGTTCGCCCGCTGGCGTCTCCTGAGGCGGCATGCCGCGCTGCAGTTCGAGTTCGTCCAGGTAGTGGCGTTGGGTTTCATCAGGCGTGTAGAGGCAAATGCCGCGTGGAACGTTACCGTCAAGGTAACCCGGCATCAGCGGGTGATGATAATGTAATAACGTTGGCAGTAGACTGTAGACCTGTTGGAAGGCAGGCTCCATAGCAGCAAGCGCACGATCTACGCGCAGTTGGTTGATGGCATCCAGTCTCTGTTTAAGTGTCTCAATATAGAGGTACAAGACGTATCGCCTGATGGTTTCAGTATTACGAAAAAACCCGTTTCCTGGTTGTTGTCCCCATTATTATAAACGATCGGGACAGCAATTGCTGGAAACGTGATCAATTTAACACCTTGCCTGTTGACCGTAAAGAAAGATGAGCTACCAAAGTGGTAGAGGCCCTGGCCACAGGCTGTTTCTTCCATAATACGAATCACGTCCCTCTGTTGCCGCAAAAACCGCCGAACCTGACAGCCTTCCGCGAAGAGTGGTAGGATGGTCGGTGGACGATAATTACGGTAACAAGCATGTTAGACAATATACTCAGAATTGCCACTCGCCAAAGTCCCCTTGCACTCTGGCAAGCACATTATGTTAAGCAACGTCTTGAAGCTTTTCACCCGCAGCTAACCGTTGAGCTGGTGCCAATGGTCACCCGCGGCGACGTCTTGCTGGATACGCCGCTTGCCAAAGTTGGCGGGAAAGGACTGTTTGTTAAAGAGCTGGAGCTGGCAATGCTGGACGGGCGCGCGGACATCGCCGTCCATTCCCTGAAAGATGTGCCGGTGGCATTCCCCGAAGGTCTGGGGCTGGTCACCATCTGCGAGCGCGACGATCCTCGCGACGCTTTTGTTTCTAATCATTATCAAACGCTGGATGAGTTGCCTGCCGGCAGCATTGTGGGCACCTCAAGCCTGCGCCGCCAGTGTCAGATAGCCGAACAGCGTCCAGATCTGGTGATTCGTTCCCTACGCGGTAATCTTGGCACCCGCCTTGGGAAACTGGATAAAGGCGAATACGATGCCATTATTCTTGCCGTCGCCGGCCTAAATCGCCTTGAGATGCAGGATCGCATTCGCTACGCCTTACCGCCGGAGGTGTCTTTACCCGCAGTCGGTCAGGGTGCAGTTGGCATTGAATGCCGCCTCGATGATGAACGAACCAGAGCGCTGCTGGCACCGCTGAATCACCATGAAACCGCCGTTCGCGTTAGCGCCGAACGTGCGATGAATATGCGCCTTGAAGGCGGTTGCCAGGTGCCGATCGGCAGCTATGCAGAACTGAAAGATAACGAGCTTTGGTTGCGCGCATTAGTTGGCGCGCCAGACGGTTCCATTATGGTTCGTGGTGAACGTCGAGGTAAGCCGGAAGATGCCGTGGCAATGGGTGTTTCACTGGCGGAAGAATTGCTGAATAACGGCGCCAGGGAAATCCTTGCCGAAGTTTATGATGGAGATGCTCCCGCATGACGATCCTTGTCACCCGCCCCTCCCCAGCCGGGGAAGAGTTAGTGAGCCGACTGCGCGCACTCGGGCAGGTGGCTTACAGCTTCCCGCTTATTGAGTTCTCGCCCGGTCGGCAGCTATCGCAGCTTCCGGCCCACCTTGCGGCGCTCGCGCCCGGCGATCTGGTCTTTGTCCTCTCACAGCACGTCATTGACTATGCCGCGCCACTTTTGCGTCGTAACGGTATCCAGTGGCCGGGCAATCTAAGCTGGTTCGCCATCGGCAGAACGACCGCGCTGGCTTTCCATACCGTCAGCCATATTCCTATTCGTTACCCACAAGATCGGGAAACCAGCGAAATCTTGCTACAATTACCGGAATTACAAAATGTTGCTGGTAAGCGCGCCTTGATTTTACGCGGTAATGGCGGGCGTGAACTGTTGGGCGAAACGCTTGAAGCGCGAGGCGCAGAAGTTAGCTTCTGCGAGTGCTATCAGCGAAGCGCCATTGTTTACGATGGAATAGAAGAAGCCCACCGTTGGCACGCCAGAGGGATCTCAACGTTGGTCGTCACCAGCGGTGAAATGCTACAGCAGTTATATACGCTAACGCCTGACTGGTATCGTGAGAACTGGTTACTTCGCTGCCAGTTACTGGTTGTCAGCGAGCGTTTGGCAAGCCTTGCCAGGACATTGGGTTGGCAGAATATTCGGGTCGCCGCGAATGCGGACAATGACGCGCTGCTACGTGCGTTACAACACACCTAACAATAACAGGACGCCACAATGACGGAACAAAATACTTCCTCCGCCATAGTTGAGGAAACTACACCCGCGGTGGAGACACCATCGCAGCCCGAGCCATCGCCGAAGAAAAATCGTTCCGGCATGGCGGGTATCGCGCTGGGAGCGATTGCCATTGCAATTGCTCTGGCCTTAGGCGGCGGGCTTTATAGCTATGGCAAGCACCAGGTCTCAACACAGACGGCGACCAGCGATGCGCTGGCAAATCAGCTTATTGCCCTGCAAAAACAGCAGGAAGAACAAAAAGGCGAATTTGAAGCGACGCTCAAGCAACAGGCTACTGCGCTTAGCGACGCCAATAAACAGCAGGCCGCACTGGCACATCAACTCGACGAAGTGCAGCAAAAAGTCGCGACAATATCCGGCAGTGATTCCAAAACCTGGCTGCTGGCACAGGCCGATTTCCTTGTGAAACTGGCTGGCCGCAAGCTGTGGAGCGATCAGGACGTTACGACGGCCGCCGCGTTATTAAAAAGTGCGGATACCAGCCTGGCTGATATGAACGATCCGAGTCTGATCACCGCTCGACGCGCGCTAACCGATGATATTTCAACGCTGTCTACGGTAACGCAGGTCGACTACGACGGGATTATCCTCAAGCTAAATCAGCTCTCTAACGGCCTGGATAATTTGCGCCTGGCCGACAACGACAGCGATGATTCCCCGATGGATTCTGACAGCAGCGAGCTGTCAGGCACAATTACCGAATGGCGCCAAAATCTGGTGAAAAGCTGGCACAGCTTCATGGACAGTTTTATTACTATCCGCCGTCGCGATGAAACCGCCGTTCCGCTCTTGGCACCAAATCAGGATATCTACCTGCGCGAAAACATCCGCTCCCGCCTGCTGGTTGCCGCGCAGGCGGTGCCACGCCATCAGGAAGAGACTTACAAGCAGGCGCTGGATAACGTTTCGACCTGGGTTCGCGCCTATTACGACACCAATGATTCCGCCACCAAAGCGTTCCTTGAAGAGCTTGATGGCCTGAGCCAGCAAAGCATTCATATGGACATCCCGCAAACGCTGCAAAGCCAGGCGCTGCTTGAAAAACTAATGCAGACCCGGGTTCGCAATTTACTTGCTCAGCCGGTGAGTCCCGCTGCCAATAACACCCAGCAGGAAGCGGTACCGTCGCAGCCAGCACCTGCCGTAAGCCAGGGGGAATAAGCATGATTAAAGTCTTATTGCTTTTCCTGTTGTTGATTGCGGGCATCGTGCTGGGCCCAATGCTGGCAGGCCATCAGGGCTATGTTTTAATCCAGACCGATAATTACAACATTGAAACCAGCGTGACCGGGTTAGTCATTATTCTGATCCTGACAATGGTGGTGTTGTTCGCCATCGAATGGGTGCTGCGTCGTATTTTCCGTACCGGTGCCCGTACCCGTGGGTGGTTCCTGGGCCGCAAACGCAGCCGTGCCCGTAAACAAACCAAAGCCGCATTGTTGAAACTGGCCGAAGGCGATTATCAGCAGGTTGAGAAGCTGATGAGTAAGAATGCCGATCACGCCGAACAGCCCGTGGTCAACTACTTGCTGGCTGCCGAAGCGGCACAGCAACGTGGTGATGAGATTCGTGCGAACCAGCATTTAGAACGCGCCGCCGAACTGGCGGATAGCGATCAGCTTCCAGTCGAAATCACACGCGTTCGTTTGCAGCTCGCTCGTAATGAAAACCATGCCGCACGTCACGGCATAGATAAACTGCTGGAAATTGCGCCGCGCCATCCTGAGGTACTTCGTCTGGCTGAGCAGGCTTACCTGCGAACCGGCGCGTGGAGTTCGCTACTGGATATTCTGCCCGCCATGGAGAAAGTGCAGATCGGTGATGAAGCCCACCGCGATGCGCTGCAACAGCAGGCCTGGATCGGCCTCATGGATCAGGCAATGGCCGATCAGGGTAATGAAGGTCTGAAAGCCTGGTGGCGTAACCAAAGCCGTAAAACACGCCATCAGACCACGCTGCAGGTGGCCATGGCGGAGCATCTTATTGAGTGTGATGACCACGATGCAGCCCAGGAGATCATTCTCGACGGGCTGAAACGCCAGTATGACGATCGTCTGGTGTTGCTGATGCCGCGTCTGAAGTCAGGCAACCCGGAACAGTTAGAAAAAGCCTTACGTCAGCAGATCAAAACGCAGGGCGATCTTCCTTTACTGCAGAGTACTCTTGGCCAGTTGCTGATGAAACACGGTGAATGGCAGCAGGCGTGTGATGCATTTCGTGAAGCGATTAAACAGCGCCCGGATGCCTACGATTACGCCTGGCTGGCAGACTCTCTCGACAAACTGCATAAGCCTGAAGAAGCAGCTCTTATGCGTCGTGACGGTCTGTTGCTTACCCTGCAAACTCCCTCTAACACCTGATCGTCAGGGCGGTATTCTGCCGCCCTTTCCTTTTTCCCCACGCAAAAAAAAACACCTGCCCAAAGGCAGGTGTTAAACAGGTCTGTTTGACAACTAAGTGGTGCTTCACTCAACGTTATGTCCAGGGTGTTCGATGAGACCCCATCGGGGCGACATCTGTCGGTGGACGATAAGCACCGTAATCGGCTCTGCGTCATTCCTGGGTTTATGAAGCCTGAGCAAACATAAGAAGTGGAATGAGCATCTACACAGATATTATTGCACAATCTATGCCAGGTTTGCATTTATAAACGCAGCCGGCTACCAATATTAGTCGTTTCATAGCATTAGCATGACCGAAGTTTTCCTTTCAGGTGTACTGGCATTCCATTCATCACGAAAAGCGTTTGTCTCCTTAAGGAGACGAGTTAGCGCCTTATTTATAAATCACTTTTAAAACAATGAATTAAATGTCTCCATTTAGAGACATTAAATGACCCTATTGTCGCGTCTGAGCGACAATAACAGCATATGGAAATATAAAGACTAAAAAGGCAGGGCTGGGGTATCAGGCATTCGCGAGAGAGAATGGGTGAAATACTAAAAGCAAAAAGGCCAGCTCGAAAGCTGGCCTTTTCTAAGGTGGTCGGCGAGAGAGGATTATTCCCCTGCGGGCCGTTGCTGAAGCAACGTTGTCTCGCTACGCTCGGCTCAAACCTCCTTCGGAGGTTCCCATCCTCTTTGAGCTACGGATGCAAAAAGGCCAGCTCGGAAGCTGGCCTTTTTTAAGGTGGTCGGCGAGAGAGGATTCGAACCTCCGACCCACTGGTCCCAAACCAGTTGCGCTACCAAGCTGCGCTACTCGCCGAAATACTGCTTTTACTACTGCCTTCAACACATCAAAAGCTTATTAAGGCTTCGGGCTGAAAGCAAAAACCCTTCTTCAGAAGGGCTTTTAAAATTGGTCGGCGAGAGAGGATTCGAACCTCCGACCCACTGGTCCCAAACCAGTTGCGCTACCAAGCTGCGCTACTCGCCGAAATACTGCTTTTACTACTGATTAATTTAGGTGTGGTGCGAAGAGAGGGACTTGAACCCTCACGTCCGTAAGAACACTAACACCTGAAGCTAGCGCGTCTACCAATTCCGCCACCTTCGCATACATCTAAATTAATGGGGTGGCTAATGGGACTCGAACCCACGACAACTGGAATCACAATCCAGGGCTCTACCAACTGAGCTATAGCCACCACTGTAAAACTTTCACGCGGTACATGATACCACCGCAGCTCTAGCGCCATTATAATAAATGGTGCGCCCGACAGGATTCGAACCTGAGACCTCTGCCTCCGGAGGGCAGCGCTCTATCCAGCTGAGCTACGGGCGCGTAGCGCCGTTGCGGGGTCGGATAATACGGGCTTCGTGCTCAGCTGTCTAGTGCTTATTTCAATAAAATACTCGCAAAACTGCGCGTTTGGTTATGCTTTGCGCATCCTGATGCTTATCCGTTCAGTTTTTCACTAACGGCATGCTTATTCAGGCCAAACACCTTATAAACCAGCGTCACCGCGGCAAGGAAAACAACGCCGACCGTCAGCGACATCCGCGTATCTTCATTCAATCCCATCCCTACCAACACACATACCAGGAACGCCATGGTCAGGTAGTTCGCCCACGGGAATAAAATAGAGCGGAACGGGTGGCTGGCAATCGCTTCACGGTGTGCCTTACGGAAGCGGATTTGGCTAATCAGGATCACGAACCACGGCACCATACCCGGCAATACGCTAGCGCTGTAGACATAGACAAAAACGCGCTGCGGATTTGGAATGATGTAGTTGAGGCAAGAACCGAGCAGCAAAATGCCTATTGAAATAGCCACACCTACGACAGGCACACCGCTACCTGAAACCTTCGCCATTTTGGTCGGGAGCTGGCGGTTTTTCGCCAGGGCGTAGAGCATACGCCCGCAGCTGTACATACCACTGTTACAGCCAGACAATGCCGCCGTCAAAACAACAAAGTTAATAATCCCTGCCGCGGCAGTGATACCAATTTTCGCGAAGGTCAAGACAAACGGGCTGCCGGTGGTACCAATCTGGTTCCATGGGAAGATCGTGACAATAACGAAAATCGCGCCCACATAGAAAATCAGAATACGCCACAGTACTTTCCCTACGGCACTGCGCAAGGTGACCTGCGGGTTCTTTGCCTCTCCGGCCGTGATGCCGATTAGCTCCACACCCTGATAGGACGCGACAACTATACACAAGGCGGTCAGAAACCCTTTCCAGCCACCTGCAAAAAAGCCGCCATGCTCTGTCAGATTGCTAAAGCCAATCGCCTGGCCATGGTTTCCAAAACCAAAAAAGATAACGCCCAGGCCCACAACGATCATCACGATAATGGTCGTGACTTTAATCATCGCAAACCAAAACTCTATTTCACCGTACAGGCGCACTGCCGCAAGGTTTGCCAGTGCGACAAGACCGACGGCAAAAATAGCGGGTAGCCACTGGGGAAGATCCGGGAACCAATATTGGACGTAGACCCCAATCGCCGTGATTTCGGAAATGCCGACCGCCATCCACATAAACCAATAGGACCAGGCCGTCAGATAGCCAAAAAAGGGGCTCATATAGCGGTGAGCATAGACGGCAAAGGAGCCGGCTACAGGTTCAAGGAACAGCATTTCTCCCATTGAACGCATGATGAAGAATACGAACAGGCCCGCAACAATGTACGCCAGCAATACCGATGGCCCTGCCCATTTGAGGGTACTGGCGGCGCCCATAAACAGGCCAACACCAATGGTTCCTCCCAGGGCGATAAGTTCAATGTGTCGAGCTTCCAGCCCGCGCTGCAGCTCTGCTTTTTTCTCTGCCATAAATCCTCTGTATTGTGTTTGCTTTACTCCGGTTTTTACCGGTTATTGTGTTTGGTTGTTGCCAGGCTCAATAACAGGCCATGCAGCGTCGGCAAGAGATTTGCTGGCGCAACATCACTACGGCACTGCATCGAGTGGGCGCAATGGTTCCGTATTTTTTACAAAATTACAAATAACTGCGTAACAAACTGGAATAAGTCTGGTTGAAAATCATGCAGGAAAAGCAAAACGCGCCTGGATCGGCGCGTCGAAAGGTTTAAAGCTTACCGGTAAGGTGCCAGCGCTGATAGCGCAGCAGACGCAGCTGCCGTTTAATGCGGGTCGGCTGTGAAAGCAGGCGGTATAGCCATTCCAGACCTAAGTTTTGCCAGATTTTAGGCGCTCGCTTTACTCGTCCGGTAAATACGTCATATGTACCACCGACGCCCATATAAAGTGCCTGAGAATGCACTTTCCGGCATTCTTGCATTAAGATTTCCTGGCGCGGAGATCCCATTGCTACCGTGACAATCGCCGCCCCACTTTCATGAATGCGTTCAAACAAGGCTGGCCGCTGCTCATCCGTAAAATAGCCATCCTGAGTGCCGACAATATTGACCTGCCAAAGCTGCCTTAGCTTAGCCTCAGTTTGTGCCAGCACCTCAGGCTTACCGCCCACCAAAAATACCGGCGTGCCTTCCTGGCCCGCACGCTGCATCAAGGCTTCCCACAAATCGGCACCGGCAACGCGGTTCACTACGGCTTCCGGGAATTTCTTACGGATGGAACGAACGACGCTGATACCGTCGGCGTATTTGTATTCCGCTGCGGCGATAAGGCCGCGAATTTGCTCATCATCTTCTGCCGTCAGAACCTTTTCGGCATTGATTGCCACCAATGTCCCCTGCCGCAAATTCCCTCCCGCATAGAGATAATCCAGCGCATGCTGCATATCTCGCCACCCCAGCAGGCTCAGACCGCGAATATTATAGGAAGGGGCTTCAGTAGAGTTGTTCATGGATATCCTTGTCATGCATTTGTGTGTCGGCAGCAGGTGCAGACACGCGGCGCAGGCGCTGATGAATGAGCCCTGCACTTTCAAATAGCCAGTAAAGTAGTTTTGCCACAACCAGGCACGCGCCAAAAATGACGAGGAAGAACACCACACGGGACACAAAAGAGTCCAGCCCCTCACGGGCCAGAACGATCATATTGAAAATCGCCCCAAAGCAGAACGCGTAGATAATCGCCGCTTTATAGCGGTTGCTTTCCCTGTTCGCCAGCTCATAGAGCCAGTCAAACCATTTGATAATCAGCCCAACGACAACCGCGCCGAGTGGGATAAACCACACGCCGCCCATCACCACCAGCGAGCCGATCAAGGTTGGGGAAATGGCCAGTCCCGAATGGTTGTTTAGCACCTGCCACGTGAAGTAGTTCGCGGTATTCAACACTGTCCCGGGGCGATCTGGCCATACCCAGCTTGGGATAAATACGTAGAAATCGCGAATAATAGGTGCCAGCCCCTGGAACTCGATCTTGTCGTAGTTTTGCAACAGCAAACCCAGATTTTCCCACGGAGAGAACGTGTCGCGAGTCAGATAAAGGAAGGTATAAAACGCCTCGTCTCCGCTAACGTTCAATCCATAGCGCTTAAGTGCCAGCCAGAACATCCCGACGATACCTAGTACGCCCGCCGCCGCCAGCATCCAGAGCGAGATCCAGCCGCGAATAATGCCGATAAACAGGAAAATGGCAAAGGCAATGATGATGTTCGCGCGCGTCCCGCCGACAATCATGTACGTCAACAGGCCAAAGGCGACAGTGCTGACCAGGAAGAAGATCCAGGCCCGGCCGTCCTGACGCAGGAAGTACACCACCAGCATGGCTGGAATAAAGAAATAGAAGAAACGCTTAAGCGCGACGCCTGACACTTCGCTGGAGAAGATTTGGCTGTAAGAGTGCAGTTTGAACAGCAAGAAACCGTTATGGGCAAAGAAGATGCCGACGCTGACCAACGCCACCAGCACCAGCATCAGCCACGTCAGGTGCGTCTCAACCCGGTTCATGGTAAACAGCGAGCGCCGCTCCGTATGCCCTGCCTTCGCCCTAAGCCGCGTTTTATAGGTCACATAGTAAATACCATAGAAACAGGCCGCCGCAAGCTGAGCCTGCAACAGCACGTCCGCGGGCACCACCGAAACCCCAAAACGAAACACCAGGGTACAGGTAAACGGAAAGCCGAAGAAAAAGGTCAACAGGTAAAGCAGTGAAAAGAAGACGTTGAAGTTAAAGCGCACGCGGCGAAACTCCTGATACGTCAGCAATCCGATAAACCCGACCGACAGGAACCAGACAACAAATAACCCGCCAAATTGCGTCAGACTCATTTTTGCTCTCCAGCCGCGATGCTCAACGCGTGATGCCACCCATCAATATAGTTGGGGTTAAAGAAAGCGATGCTTTGCTTATCCAGCAAACGTAGCTGGCGTTGAGCCTCTCTCACGGTCGCTTCATCAAGAGCATCCCCGGTAAAGAGCACCGGAATATGCTGCTCGACCATATCCTGCCAGAACGGATTTTTGCGGTTCAGCACGCAGGGGATCCCGGCCTGAATCAGTAAACACAGGGTGCCGATACCCTGCTGGCGTTCAAAGATAAAATAGCCGAGATCGCACTGGCGCAGCAGGTTAAGGTAATCATTAAATTCAATTTTTTCCGTCAGCACGCCGAGATTTTCCGGGCTAAACAAATCGCTGCCAGCCTGCTTTACCTCTACAATATAAGCATCGTTGTTTGCCGGGTAACCCATTGGTACAACAACCCGAACCGTGTCGCCAAACTGCTGATGAATAGATTTGAGGGCATCAACATGCCGGTTACTTCGATCGCCGGAATTCCCCACCAGCAATGTTAACTTCCCGCTGCGTTGCGGCTCGTCAGCCATTGTATTGAGACCTGGGTCCATGCGCGTTGGGAAATACAGCAGCTCACCAGGCACCCGCGGGTGGCGCTGATGGAAATAGCTTAAATCCCCACGAGTGGCAAAAATGCGCCCCACCCGCCCCTGAGCAAAACGGCGTAGCTGGTAAAAAAGCCGAAACTTAATACTACGGGAAACCTCATAAAGATCGGCCCCCCAGATATGCCAGTTCATCTGCTCTGGCTTCAGGCCCCCGGTCAGCAAAGCAATCCACAGGCTGCCGTTAAACTGCCCGTGAAAAAAGAAACGCTGCTGCCGGTTAGCTCGGGCTTTTGCCAGAACGTTTGCGGCAATAGCCTGCTTCGAAGGGTAAAGGGAGATCGACAGCGCCGGAAAAGCGGACAACAGGGATTGATCTCCGGATACCACGAGAAATTCTCGGGCATGGGGAGTCGTGGCGGCTAAAACGTCGTTAAAGAAACGCAATACCGTCTGATTGTGATGAGGGATATCAGATCCCAATACGTGAATCAGTGTTGTCATGCTCGTCTACGATAAATAAGGAAAACGCCACAGCAGAGCGCAAAATAAACAATATAAGTCGCCATATAAGCTTGAGCCGCCCCCAGTGCGCCGTGGGCGGGTATCAACCAGCGCGAGAAGCCGGTTAACAGAGCAAACTGGCTGATTTCAGTCAAAATATAAAAACGCAGCGACGCCTTGGCGATAACCAAATAGCCAAACACATAGGCCCCCACCTTCAGCACGTCCCCCACCAGCTGCCAGGCAAACAAATCACGCATGGCGCTGAATTTTGGTGAGAACAGTAGCCAGATGGCGAAATCACGCAACAGCCAGACTGTCAGGCTTGCCGCCGCCACGGCGGGCAGAACAAACTTTAGCGAGCGCACGATTTCTCGCGTAATGGCACTTTTTTCTTTCAGACGCGCAAGCGTAGGCAGCAAATAAACGCTAAAAGATGCGGTAATAAACTGCAGATAAGCATCTGAAATACTGCTTACCCCTTGCCAGATACCGACTTCATCCCAGCTGTAATGCTCCGCCAGCAGGTTTCGCATCATCACGTAGGCCACGGGGAGCGTAACTGAGGTGATCAGAGCCATCACAGTAAACTTACCAAGATGGCTGGCCAGCAGCTTATCCCAGCTCGGCTTCAGGTAGCTCAGCGGAACATGTTCACGCCTCACAAGCATGACGACAGCAGGGATAACAACCAGTGCAGGCACCAAAGCCAGGCCTAACAACGCCCCCTGGTAACCCCCTAAACGATAGCAAGCATAGTAAGCCAGCACGCCAATCAAGCTGCCTGCAATCAGTGCCAGGGCGTTACCTGCGGCGTCGCGAAATCCTTTCATAATGGCCAGCGACAGGTTTGCCCAGGCAATCCCCATCTGGACCAGTGCCACCAGGCGCACCAGGTTCTGGTAGTCTGCATGGCCAAACAACCCTATGCTGATTGGCCGTGCAGCCAGAACGAATATCACTGCCAGCAGGGAAGAGAATCCGAGCACCATTGCAGAAGAGGTGCCGAGTACCCGCTTTAGCTGTTCCGGGTTGTCATGATGTTCGGCAACGTATTTAGTCACGCCGTTAAAAATACCTGCACCGGCAAGCACACCCAGTACGGTCACCATTTGGCGAAAATTGCCGGCAAGTCCCACGCCAGAGGGGCCAAAGGCCACGGCCAGCATTTTGACCACCAACAACCCGGCACCAATTTTTACCAGTGTGGACCCGGCGGTCCACACTGAAGCTTTAGCTAACGACATCTCAGGCGAAGTAACTTTGCAGCGTATTGATAACGGTGCGTTGGTTCACCGGCGACAGGTTGTAGAACAGCGGCAGGCGGAGCAGGCGCTCGCTTTCACGAGTGGTAAAGCGATCTTCCCCATGGAATCGACCAAATCTTTCCCCGGCAGGGCAGGCATGCAGCGGAATATAGTGGAACACCGCCATGATTTCCGCTTCTTTCAGGTAGGAAATCAGCGCGCTGCGATCTTCAATATCGCGTAGCTTGATGTAGAACATATGGGCGTTCTGCACGCAGTCTTCCGGGACAACAGGCAGTTCTATGCGCCCGGCTTTAGCCAGGGGTGCAAGGGCATCGTGATAGTTTTGCCATAGCTTAAGGCGCTGCTGATTAATCTTCTCTGCCGCCTCGAGCTGCGCCCAAAGGTACGCGGCCTGCAGATCTGCCATCAGATAGCTTGAGCCTATATCACGCCAGGTGTATTTATCCACCTGCCCACGGAAGAACTGGCTGCGGTTGGTGCCTTTTTCACGGACGATTTCTGCCCGCTCAATTAAAGCAGGGTCGTTAATCAGCGTCGCTCCGCCTTCACCACCCGCAGTATAATTTTTGGTCTCATGGAAGCTGAAGCACCCGATGTGGCCAATCGAGCCTAACGCCCGGCCTTTATAAGTAGACATCACGCCTTGCGCGGCATCTTCCACCACAAACAGGTTATGTTTTTTCGCGATGGCCATGATGGTATCCATTTCACAAGCCACACCTGCGTAATGAACCGGCACAATAACGCGTGTTTTTTCGGTAATCGCCGCTTCTATTTTGGTTTCATCGATGTTCATGGTGTCAGGACGTACGTCTACAAACACGATGACAGCGCCCCGAAGCACAAAGGCATTAGCCGTTGAAACAAAGGTGTAGCTCGGCATAATCACTTCATCGCCAGGCTTGATATCCAGCAGGATAGCGGCCATTTCCAACGAAGCTGTGCAAGACGGCGTCAGCAGCACTTTCTTGCTGCCAAAACGCTGCTCCATCCATTGCTGGCAGCGACGGGTAAATCCCCCGTCTCCACACAGTTTGCCGCTACCCATAGCAGCCTGCATGTATTCAAGTTCTGTACCAACGACCGGCGGAGCGTTAAATGGGATCATTTTTTCACCTGTATAACCAGAAGGCAGTGCTTTCTATGGTGGCACCGCTTTTAATATAGCGACGCAGCGCCGCGGTATTGCTCACCTGAGTAGCCACCCGCAGAGTTGTCAAACCACGCTGACGACACCAGTCTTGCGCCGCAGCCATTAGTTCCTCGCCCAAGCCTCGTCCGGCAAGCAGGCCAATTCTGGCCTCTGCATCATTTAGCTGCCGCAAGGTCACAAAGCCCAGGCATTCGTCGCCGTTCTGCAGCAACAGGCACTGATGATCGAACGTGCCAAGGACAGCGTTTTCAATCCATTGCGCATAGAAACGACCGCTGTCCCCGGCTTTGTACCAGGGCGTGCGGAAGCGGCTTTGCGTGAATACCTGAGAAGCCGCCAGGCGAAGCGCAGGAATATCATTTGGCTGAGCGATATCGACGGGAATATTTGCATTTTGCGTGCCAACAGAAAGGACCAAATCCACTTCACCTTCGACAAGCTGGAAACCAAGCTGCTGCAGACCATCCAGCCAGTCGGTACGATGAGAGGGAATTTTTGCCTGGACGCGCGACCAGGTATTTAACTGATCTTCCAGCAGCGCAGGGGCTTCCTCAGAGAAGCGAACCGCGCAGCTGTTTACGTCAAAGAAACGATTTTCCCAGTCCAGAGGAGCCAGGGTGCCGTGAATTGGGCTCATCGTCAGTTACCGCCAAACACCTTTGGTATCGACAATCCACGGCTGACGCACTTTGTCAGCCGGGACAGCTTTAAATTCGTTATGGTCAACTAACATCACCAGCACATCAGCCTGGCTAAGGGCTGCTTCCAGCGAGGTTAATTCGCAGTGACCAGCGAGCTTCGCCGGTAGCGTGTGGATATTAGGTTCGACGACCAGCGTTTTACCGCCGTGCCACTCGGCCAACAGCTCAGCAATTTCCATTGCCGGGCTTTCACGCAAATCGTCAATGTTCGGCTTAAAGGCAAGCCCAAAGCAGGCAATCGTCAGCTCGCTGGTCCGGCGGCCTGTTTCAGCCAGGCAATCGGCTATCGCGGCCTTAACCTGGTTTATCACCCACAAAGGCTTGCCGTCATTCACTTCACGAGCAGTGCGGATAAGACGGGCTTGTTCAGGGTTCTGCGATACGATGAACCATGGGTCTACCGCGATGCAGTGCCCTCCGACCCCCGGCCCTGGCTGCAGCACATTCACGCGTGGATGGCGATTGGCAAGGCGAATCAATTCCCAGACGTTGATTCCCTGATCTGCACAGATCAGGGAGAGTTCGTTGGCAAAGGCGATATTGACATCACGAAAGCTGTTTTCCGTGAGCTTGCACATTTCGGCCGTGCGAGAGTTGGTAATAACGCATTCGCCTTCGAGGAAAATGTTATACAGCTCGCTCGCACGAGCAGAACATACCGGCGTCATACCGCCAACAACGCGGTCATTCTTGATCAGTTCAACCATCACCTGCCCCGGTAAAACGCGCTCCGGGCAATAGGCGATATTGATATCCGCCTGCTCTCCCGCTTGTTGAGGGAAACTCAAATCCGGACGCAGAGCAGCCAGCCATTCCGCCATTTGCTCAGTCGCGCCGACAGGCGAAGTTGACTCAAGCACGACCAGCGCCCCTTTTTTCAGGACAGGCGCAATGGATTCTGCTGCCGATTTCACATAAACCATGTCCGGTTCATGATCGCCTTTAAAAGGGGTTGGCACAGCAATAAGATAAGCATCAGCCTCAACGGGCTGCACGGTGGCGCTCAGGTAGCCAGCATCAACAGCAGATTTCACTACTTTGTCTAAATCAGGCTCAATAATGTGAATTTCACCCCGATTGATGGTATCCACCGCTCGCTGATTAATATCCACGCCAATCACTTTACGTTGACGAGAAGCAAACGCGGCAGCGGTCGGTAGGCCAATGTAGCCAAGACCAATTACGGAGATGGTGGAAAAATTCATAATTTCACCTGATTTTGTTTTAAGGCATTTAAAATACGGCTGCAGGCCTCGCCATCGCCGTAAGGGTTATGGGCACGGCTCATCGCATTATATTCATGCTCATTACGGAGCAGTTGGGTGACTTCGGCGACAATTCTCTCTTCGTCGGTCCCCACTAACCGTACGGTACCTGCGGCAACGGCTTCAGGACGCTCAGTAGTTTCGCGCATCACCAAAACGGGCTTCCCAAGAGAAGGCGCTTCTTCCTGAATCCCACCGGAATCCGTCAAAATAAGCCATGCGTGGTTCATGAGATAAACAAAGGGCAGATATTCTTGAGGCTCAATCAAAATCACATTTTCGATATGCCCCAAAATACGCCTCACAGGCTCACTGACGTTTGGATTCAGGTGAACCGGATACACTATCTGCACATCGCTGTTTTGCGCGGCAATTCTTGCCAGCGCGCGGCAAATACGCTCAAAACCATCACCAAAACTTTCCCGACGGTGCCCGGTAACCAGAATCATTTTTTTACTGGCATCAAGGAAAGGGTGTTTCGCCGCGATTTCCTGGCGCACGGTTTCTTGAGCCAGGACCCGATCGCGGACGGAAAGTAACGCGTCAATCACACTGTTGCCGGTCACAAAAATTTTTTCTTCGCTGATATTTTCTTTTAGCAGGTTCTGACGCGAATTTTCCGTCGGCGCAAAATGCCAGGAAGCAAGATGTCCGGTTAAAGTACGGTTTGCTTCCTCCGGCCATGGGGAGTACAGATCGCCAGTGCGCAATCCTGCCTCAACGTGCCCGACAGGGATCCGCTGATAGAAAGCAGCAAGGCTCGCCGCAACAGTAGTAGTGGTATCGCCATGGACCAAAACAACATCCGGCTTAAAGGATTCCAAAATAGGCTTTAGCCCTTCCAGAATACGACAGGTAATTTCCGTCAAGCCCTGCCCCGGCTTCATGATATTTAAGTCGTAGTCTGGCGTAATGGAAAAAAGGTGTAATACCTGATCCAGCATCTCACGATGCTGCGCCGTTACACATACTTTCGCGTCAAAAAACGCGTCTTTTGCCAACGCATCTACCAACGGCGCCATTTTAATAGCTTCCGGGCGCGTGCCAAAAACGGTTAATACTTTCACGGTGATTCTCTTATGTTGAATAAGGTGGAGACATTCCATCGCTCCTCCACCAGGAAAGGGCTTACGCTGTCTTTTGACGGCGAGCTAACGCTACGCCAGCACCAATAAGCGCCCCAACCGCACCCCACATAATCAGCAAGAACGCACGACGAGGGCTATCACGCTTAACTGGCTCTTCCGGCGTGCGTAAATAGCGGTAGGTCTGGAAACGAACATCGACTGTCGGCCCAACATTCAGCGTATTTAACATCGCCCGGTTTTGATCGTAATCGATATCAAAATCAGGCCCTACGGCCTGGAGGCTTTCCAGGCGCGCCTGCAACATAGGACGACCCAGCATGAACATTTCTGAATCCGGAAGTTCTTCTGCAGGAACGTTCGTTTCGCTGCGGGTGATATTTTGCTGTTGAGCAACTTTTAGTGCCTGCTCAATGCTTTTGATTTTGCGATCGTAGATAGACTTCGCCACGGCTTCCTGCCGTTTTACCTGCGCTTTCATCTGAACGGTACGCGCAGCCCAGGCACCTGTAAGCTCTTCATTTAAATGGCTAGCTGCACGCTGGCTGGCAAAGGCGACATATTGCCGCAAAAGGTTATTGGCATCAGCGGCAGTTTCAGCCACCAGCTTTACGCTATCGCTGATGTTACGAGCGCTGTCGCCCGGCGTGTACTGGATATTATCGACGATCTCATCCAACAGTGCGGCGTCGGCTTTGCTATTCCCCACCTGACGCTGCTTGTAGTAATCCGTCTGTAACCAGAAATCCCTGCGGGTATCATAGGCTGAAAGCTGTACGATGAATTCTTTGTATGCTTCATCCATGACCGAAGGCTGATCTGTCGTCGCCATATTGGCTTTTACATCGAGGTTGCGCAGAAACTGCTGCTGAGAATAGTAACCCCCCAGCATATTGACCGTCGGGCGGTCGGTGATCGCCGTTGCACTCCACTCTTGTTTCGCTAAGAAGGTGTAAATCAGCGCAATAAGGGCAAACACAAAGGCGATTCCGATAATCCAGAATTTGCCCTGCCACAGCGTGCGAAACAAGCCGCGAATATCCAGCTCGTTCTCCACTACCGGGTAATTACCTGGCACATGCTCTTTCATCGCTTCCCCAATTCAAGTCAGACTAAATGTTTACGTTGTTGTTTCTGCGAACACGACGTTTATGACGCCTGATAAAACGCGCCACTTTCCAGGCCCGCTTAATACAAAAATCGTATAGCACGAATGCTAGCAAGAATAATGCCAACATCACCCACTCTGGAATAAAATGTAGATACTCAGCAGTAACACCAATGGCAGCGAGTAACGCTGCAGCAAGGGTGATCAGCACAAACGCCTGTCTTGAAGTAAACCCAGCGCGCATGATCAAATGATGAATATGCTGCCGATCGGGGGAGAATGGACTCATGCCTTTGCGCAGGCGACGATACATAATTGCTATCATGTCCATCAATGGAATCGCAATGATCCATAACGCAGTCACCGGGCTTATTGCATGTGTTTGCCCCTGCGTCGTTTCCAGTAAGATCCAGATAACGGTAAAACCGATTAGCGTGCTGCCGGCGTCTCCCATAAAGACTTTATAACGACGTCCAAGCACACCAAGGTTAAGCAGAATGTATGGCAGGATGGCAACGATCATGGCAAAGCACCACATCGCGAGGCTGTACTGACCATCAAAGAACAGAATGATACCGATCGCAGCAAACGAAACAGACGATAGGCCACCGAGTAAGCCATCAATGCCATCAACCATATTGAAGGCGTTGATCGCTGCCCACACGGCGAATAGCGTCAGGAAATAACCAAATGGGCCCAGTACCAGTTCCCATGAGCCAAATATATAACCCAAACTACTGAGATGCAGATTGCCATAGAACATCATTACGATGCCAATAACTGCCTGAATTGACGCTCGAATTTTCACTCTTACATCAAAACGATCATCAAGTGCACCGATCAGAACAAGGACGCCTGCGCAGGTTAAATAAAGCCAGCCGTGGGGGATGTAGTACTTCCCGAGTATGAAAGAAAAGCAAATACCTGCGTAAACAGAGATCCCACCAACCAGGGGAATCAACCCCTGGTGGCGCTTACGGAAATTCGGTTTATCAACAAGGCCAATTCTCTTCGCTACCTTGCGTGCAATGAATAAAAAGGCGGTAGTAAAGATGAAAATTAGGAGCAAGTCAGTTCCGGCGGTGACTAAATTCACAGTGAAAGGTCTCTGCAAGATTTATGGGCAAAGTCAGCATAGTAAAAATATGCAACTGTCCCGAAGAGATTAAACATAATTCCTCCCTGAACAAACCGTTAGCGATGGATTGTTTCCATGGCAAAAGGAATTTTGAAAAGATAACGATAGCCAATACATTCATCGTCTGTATATCGTATCTAGCAGAAAAGAAAAACGCCACGACTAAGCGTGGCGTTCCCCGAGTTTTTGTTGCTTACGAGCGCTTCATCATGTCGAAGAAGTCATCGTTGGTTTTGGTCATCGCCAACTTGTTGATGAGGAACTCCATCGCATCAATTTCGCCCATCGGGTGAATGATTTTGCGCAAGATCCACATTTTCTGCAGCTCTTCCTGCGTGGTGAGCAGCTCTTCTTTACGCGTACCGGAACGGTTGTAATCGATGGCCGGGAAGACGCGTTTTTCAGCGATCTTACGGGACAGATGCAGTTCCATGTTACCGGTGCCTTTAAACTCTTCGTAGATGACTTCATCCATTTTAGAGCCGGTATCGATAAGCGCGGTGGCGATAATAGTCAGGCTACCGCCCTCTTCCACGTTACGTGCAGCACCGAAGAAACGTTTTGGACGATGCAGGGCGTTTGCGTCCACACCACCGGTCAGAACTTTACCGGATGCTGGCACAACGGTGTTATAGGCACGCGCCAGACGAGTGATGGAATCGAGCAGAATAATAACGTCTTTCTTATGTTCAACCAGACGTTTCGCTTTCTCGATAACCATTTCGGCAACCTGAACGTGGCGAGAAGCCGGTTCGTCAAAGGTAGAAGCTACAACCTCACCTTTAACCAGACGCTGCATCTCGGTCACTTCCTCTGGACGTTCGTCGATCAGCAGCACCATCAGTACACAGTCAGGATGGTTATAAGCAATGCTCTGCGCGATGTTCTGCAGCAGCATGGTTTTACCGGCTTTTGGCGGTGCCACAATCAGGCCACGCTGGCCGCGACCAATTGGTGATGCCAGATCCAGTACACGAGCGGTTAAGTCTTCGGTAGAACCGTTACCACGCTCCATACGCAGACGAGAGTTTGCATGCAGAGGCGTTAAGTTTTCGAACAGAATCTTGCTACGGGCGTTTTCCGGCTTATCGTAGTTAACTTCGTTAACCTTCAGCAGCGCAAAGTAGCGTTCGCCTTCTTTTGGCGGACGAATCTTACCGGAGATGGTATCCCCTGTGCGGAGGTTGAAACGGCGGATTTGGCTGGGAGAAACGTAGATGTCGTCGGGACCGGCGAGGTAGGAGCTGTCTGCGGAGCGGAGGAAACCAAATCCATCCTGCAGTATCTCCAGCACACCGTCACCAAAGATATCTTCGCCACTCTTAGCGTGTTGCTTCAGGATGGAGAAAATGATGTCCTGCTTGCGCATGCGGGCTTGGTTTTCCAGCCCCATATTTTCGCCGAGAGTAATCAGCTCAGAAACCGGCGTATTCTTTAATTCGGTAAGATTCATAATGGTGGGTTCTTAAACTCGGGGTAAATCTCGAACTTAGTTTCGTGAATGGTATGGCAGGGTCATCCGTGCCTGTTTAGTGGCTACCACACATGTCTGATCGCTGCCTGGTCATAGGAAAAACGCAGAACTGAAACGACAAGACGGAATGGGTGATAAGCCCGAATTCGGTTATGCGTCCGTTGTGATTGCTGTAAAAGAGAGTTGATTTGACAGCGAACGGGAAGCATTAAGGTATTACAAAGATTCAAACTTAAGGGCAAGTTTAAAGCGAAGTCATAGGTAACTTAGCATGTGTGACGCCGGGCGTCCAGCAGCTCGCAAAAAAATGCAAATGCGGCACGCACCGGCTGAGATTCCATTATGCCAGATTAGCGTCGAGGAACTCTTTTAACTGGCCTTTAGACAGCGCGCCTACTTTGGTCGCAGCGACTTCGCCATTTTTGAACAGCAACAGGGTTGGGATACCACGGATGCCGTACTTCGGCGCCGTACCCGGGTTCTGGTCGATGTTCAGCTTAGCTACGGTGATTTTGCCCTGATATTCATCAGCGATCTCGTCGAGAATCGGGGCGATCATTTTACACGGACCACACCACTCTGCCCAGAAATCAACCAGAATCAACCCTTCAGCTTGAAGCACGTCCGTGTCGAAACTGCCGTCAGTCAGGTGAATAATTTTATCGCTCATGTTCAACTCCACAGGATTATGTCTACCTTGTTGGTGTAGCATTAACCAACTTGGGGTGACTTTATTTCACCCGGTTTATTTCAACGGATGTGCTTTCGTAAAGCAATAGTAAACTGATATTCTACCACACTATGAGCAAAACACATTTGACCGAAAAGAAGTTTTCCGACTTCGCCCTGCACCCTAAGGTGATTGAAGCCCTTGAAAATAAAGGGTTCCATAACTGCACCCCAATTCAGGCACTGGCACTTCCGCTGACTCTGGCGAATCGTGACGTTGCAGGGCAGGCGCAAACCGGTACAGGCAAAACGATGGCGTTTCTGACGTCCACGTTCCACTATTTACTTTCTCACCCGGTTCCAGAGAACCGTCAGGTGAATCAACCACGCGCCTTGATTATGGCGCCAACCCGCGAATTAGCGGTACAGATTCACTCTGATGCGGAACCGTTAGCTCAGGCGACTGGCCTGAAGCTTGGCCTTGCCTATGGTGGCGACGGCTATGACAAACAGCTGAAAGTGCTGGAAAGCGGCGTCGATATTTTGATCGGTACCACCGGCCGACTGATTGACTACGCCAAACAAAATCACATTAACCTGGGCGCGATTCAGGTTGTGGTCCTGGATGAAGCCGATCGCATGTACGATCTCGGCTTTATTAAAGATATTCGTTGGCTGTTCCGCCGCATGCCGCCGGTCACTCAGCGCCTGAATATGCTGTTCTCAGCCACACTTTCCTACCGCGTACGTGAACTGGCCTTCGAGCAGATGAACAACGCGGAATATGTGGAAGTTGAGCCCGAGCAGAGAACGGGTCACCGCATTAAAGAAGAGCTTTTCTATCCTTCTAACGAAGAGAAAATGCGTCTGCTGCAAACGCTGCTCGAAGAAGAATGGCCAGACCGCGCCATCATCTTCGCGAACACCAAACACCGCTGTGAAGATATCTGGGGCCATCTGGCCGCTGATGGTCATCGCGTTGGGCTGTTAACGGGTGATGTCGCACAGAAAAAACGCCTGCGCATCCTGGAAGAGTTTACCCGTGGCGATCTGGATATTCTGGTTGCAACTGACGTTGCGGCTCGTGGCCTGCATATTCCAGCCGTTACTCACGTTTTTAACTACGATTTGCCGGACGACTGCGAAGACTACGTCCACCGTATTGGCCGTACCGGTCGTGCCGGGGCAAGCGGTCATTCGATCAGCCTCGCATGCGAAGATTACGCCCTGAACCTGTCGGCAATCGAAACCTATATTGGTCACGCCATTCCGGTGAGCAAATATAACGCTGAAGCACTGTTAAATGAGTTCCCACCGCCAAAACGTCTGACCCGCAGCCGCCCAGGCAACGGTCCACGCCGCGGTGGCGCTCCTCGTGGTAATCGTCGTCGCGCAGGTTAAAAAATCTATGCTAAGTACCGCCTCACTCTATGCAGCAATTGATCTGGGTTCTAACAGTTTTCATATGTTGGTTGTGCGTGAGGTGGCAGGAAGCATACAAACCCTGACCCGCATTAAGCGAAAAGTCCGCCTCGCTGCTGGCCTCAACAGCGAGTGCGTTCTCTCTCCGGAAGCCATGGAACGTGGCTGGCAATGCCTACGCTTATTTGCCGAACGCCTTCAGGATATCCCTCAGAATCAAATTCGCGTTGTGGCTACAGCCACGCTGCGCCTCGCCGTTAATGCCGATGTTTTTTTGCAAAAGGCGCAGGAAATCCTCGGCTGCCCGGTCCAGGTGATTCGCGGTGAAGAAGAAGCCCGCCTGATTTATCAGGGCGTTGCCCACACGACCGGGGGCGACGATCGCCGTCTGGTGGTTGATATCGGTGGCGCCAGTACCGAACTGGTAACGGGCACCGGGGCGCAGACAACCTCGTTATTCAGCCTCTCAATGGGCTGTGTCACGTGGCTGGAGCGTTTCTTTAGCGACAGAAATCTTGCTCAGGAGAACTTCGCGGCTGCAGAAGCGGCAGCTGCAGAAGTACTCAGCCCGGTCATTGCCGAGCTTAAAAACCACGGCTGGAAGATTTGTGTCGGCGCTTCAGGTACCGTGCAGGCGCTGCAGGAAATCATGATGGCGCAGGGAATGGACGAACGTATTACCCTGGCAAAACTGCAGCAGCTAAAGCAGCGAGCAATTCAGTGTGGCCGGCTGGAAGAGCTGGAAATTGAAGGACTCACGCTGGAGCGGGCACTGGTTTTCCCGAGCGGCCTGGCCATTCTCATCGCTATCTTCCAACAGCTTGATATTGAATGCATGACGCTTGCCGGTGGCGCGCTGCGTGAAGGTTTGGTCTACGGGATGCTGCATCTTGCGGTTGACCAGGAGATTCGCCAGAGAACGCTGCGTAACGTCCAGCGCCGTTTTATGGTAGATACCAGCCAGGCGGCTCGCGTGGAGCAGCTTGCGCAGAATTTTGCTTCGCAAATCGCCGAGCCCTGGGGGCTGGATCCCCTCAGTCAGCAAATGCTGGCAAGCAGCGCTCTGCTGCATGAAATTGGCTTGAGCATCGATTTTAAACATGCCCCGCAGCATGCGGCCTATCTGGTGAGAAACCTGGATTTGCCGGGCTATACGCCCGCGCAGAAGAAATTGCTGGCAACGCTACTGCTTAATCAGACCAATCCTGTCGATCTCTCTTCGCTCCACCAGCAAAACGCTGTCCCGCCGCGCGTGGCGGAAAGACTCTGCCGCCTGTTACGCCTGGCGATTATTTTCGCCAACCGCCGCCGGGACGATATCCTGCCCGAGATTAAACTGCAGGCCGACGGCGAAACGCTGCATCTGGCATTGCCCGACACCTGGCTTGCCTGTCACCCTCTCGGTGCCGAGCTGCTGGAACAGGAAAAACTGTGGCAAAGCTACGTTCACTGGCCGCTCAGCGTCAATTAATCTAGCTTTTACGCGCTTTGGCCAGCATCTCACGGATGTTGGCCACATTACTTTGTCCTTTTTGCATCCGCTCTTCGGCAGAAACCACTTTCCGCTCAGTTTCCCAGCTCAAATCGTCCTGTGGCAGCTCCAGCAGAAACCGGCTTGGTTCAGGGCGCACCAGCTCACCATACTGCCGGCGTTCCCGGCACAGCGTAAACGTCAGCTCTTTTTGCGCGCGGGTAATTCCCACGTAAGCCAGGCGGCGCTCTTCATCCACGTTATCTTCATCGATGCTGCTTTGATGCGGCAGGATCCCTTCCTCCATGCCGACAAGATAAACATAGGGGAATTCCAGGCCCTTAGAAGCATGCAGGGTCATCAACTGAACCTGATCGGCTTCTTCTTCACTTTCACCACGCTCCATCATGTCGCGCAGGGTAAAACGCGTTACTACCTGGATTAACGTCATCGGCTCATTCAGGTCGTTGCCTTCAAGCATCTCGGTCATCCAGCTGAAAAGCTGGTTAACGTTTTTCATCCGCATTTCAGCAGCTTTCGGGCTGGGTGAGGTTTCATACAGCCAGCTTTCATAGTCGATGCCGTGGATAAGATCTCGCACGGCAGCCACCGGTTCGCGCCCGGCAAGCGCAGCCACGTCCCGCAGCCAGTGGGTAAAACGCTGCAACGCATCAAGACCGCGCCCGCTGAGCGTCTGACTTAGTCCCATATCAAAGCTGGCGGTGAACAAGCCTTTATTGCGCTGCATCGCCCACTCGCCAAGCTTTTGCAGCGTTGCCGGGCCAATTTCACGTTTGGGTGTGTTCACAATACGTAGAAATGCGCTGTCATCATCCGGGTTCGTCAGCACCCGCAGGTAGGCAAGCAGATCTTTAATCTCCGGACGCGAGAAGAATGAAGTGCCGCCGGAGATGCGATACGGGATGCGGTTTTGCATCAGCATCTTTTCGAACACCCGCGACTGGTGATTGCCGCGGTACAGAATCGCGTAATCTTTATAGTTAGTTTTATTAATAAAGTGGTGGGCGATCAGCTCGCCGGTAACGCGTTCGGCCTCATGCTCTTCATGATTAGCCGTCACGACCTTCAATTCTGCACCGTGTTCAAGTTCAGAGAAAAGCCGCTTCTCAAAAACGTGCGGATTGTTAGCGATCAGAATATTGGCCGCATTCAAAATCCGGCGGGACGAGCGGTAGTTCTGCTCAAGCTTGATCACCTGCAGCGCCGGAAAATCTTTGCTCAGCAGAACCAGGTTCTGCGGATTCGCGCCACGCCACGAATAAATGGATTGGTCATCGTCACCTACAACGGTAAAGCGCGCCCGCGCGCCAACCAGCAGTTTCACCAGCTCATACTGGCTGGTGTTGGTATCCTGGTATTCGTCCACCAGCAGATAGCGAATACGGTTTTGCCAGCGTTCCCTAACTTCTGCATTGCGCTGCAGCAGCAGCGTTGGCAGCAAGATGAGATCGTCAAAGTCCAGTACGTTGCAAGACTTCAGATGGGTATCGTACAGCCCGTAGCAATGGGCAAAAATACGATCCCGTTCGCCCTTCGCCTGCGCGGCAGCCTGTGCCGGAGACAACAAGCCGTTCTTCCAGTTGGAGATCGTCGAGATCAGCTGCTGAAGCAGTACTTTGTCGTTTTCTAACAGGCCTTCAGTTAGCTCTTTTAGCAGTGCGGTCTGATCGGTATCGTCAAACAGCGAGAAATTAGATTTCATACCAAGCGCCGCATATTCACGCTTGATAATCTCCAACCCTAGCGTGTGGAAAGTCGAGATCATCAATCCGCGTGCCTCTTTGCGCCCCAGCGTCTGCGAAACGCGCTCTTTCATTTCGCGGGCGGCCTTATTGGTAAAGGTTACCGCCGCGATTTGGCGCGCCTGATAGCCACTTTCGCGAATCAGATGCGCAATCTTATTGGTGATAACGCGCGTTTTACCCGAGCCAGCTCCGGCCAAAACCAGGCAGGGTCCGGTGACAAATTCGACGGCTTGTTGTTGGCCAGGGTTTAAACGCATACGGTCACTCAATGAAAGTCAGGAGGGGACAAAAACAGCGTGGTAGTATAGCGAGCGTAATCAACATGACTCAAGGCACTATCATGGCAAAAACCGCAGCAGCACTGCATATCCTTGTAAAGGAAGAAAAACTGGCTCAGGACCTT
This sequence comes from Cedecea sp. NFIX57, assembly GCF_900177785.1. Taxonomy (NCBI): domain Bacteria; kingdom Pseudomonadati; phylum Pseudomonadota; class Gammaproteobacteria; order Enterobacterales; family Enterobacteriaceae; genus Cedecea; species Cedecea sp. NFIX57. The sequence continues at coordinate 57,943 of NZ_FXAS01000025.1, forward strand.
CTGGAGCAGCTTAAAAACGGCGGCGACTTCGAGAAACTGGCGAAGAAGCACTCTACCTGCCCGTCCGGCAAAAAAGGCGGCCATTTAGGTGAATTCCGTCAGGGACAGATGGTTCCTGCATTCGATAAAGTGGTCTTTTCCTGCCCACTGCTGGAGCCTTATGGCCCGCTGCATACTCAGTTCGGCTACCACATCATCAAGGTACTGTACCGTAACTAAGTAAAAGGCCGGGATATCCGGCCTTTTCTTTATTTTGTCGACTGCAGCGTCTGCTGGGCTTCATGTTTTAGCAAATGCGTGCCGACCGCCATCTGGAACACTTTGAAAATAATGCCGTTGACGAAAGTGGTCAGCGTGAGGGTAATAAACGCCGTCATAATCCAGTCGATCACCGGCATCCCGCTGTGCAGCAAATAGGGGCGGTAAATCAGCATACCGGCAAACACCACCCAGTGGCTAAGGCAGTAGAAACACTGAAAGAGATGGCCCAGCATCGCATGCTTTTTTGCCGTCCAGCTGCGTAATCCTGCAAACAGTTCAGTTTGGGTTATCGTCATCGAAATACTGGCGGCGGCCAGGGCGATCATCAGACAAACTGGCAGATCCGTGGTTAAGGTTGAAATCATTCCTCGTGCCCCTTTTCATTGAAATAGCGAATAAATTCGCTCCCGATATCTTGTAATGTCAGGCTTTTAAACCGCGCCAGTACCAGCTCTTCAGCGGCGGTAAACGTCTCGGACATCACGCGATTGACTCCCTGCTCCACCAGGCATTGCGGGTTTTCATTACGATTGCCTAGCGCAAACAGGCCCGGCGATCCCAGCGCCAGATAAATATCCAGCAGCGTCACTTCACTGGCCGGGCGGCAGAGCCTCCAGCCGCCGTGATGACCTTTGGTTGAACAGACGATGTTGTTCTCGCGCAGACCAGCGAGCACTTTACGAATAAACGCCGGATTGCCGTCGATAAAGGCGGCCATTTGTTCCGATGTGAGCGGTTTGTCCATCTGCTCCAGATGAAGCAGGATGTGCAGAGTTGCTGAGAAGGAGTTATTTATTTTCATGTAACTTACGATATTACATAAAAAGAGAGACGGCAAGATAACAGGCACAAAAAAAGGCGCCGAAGCGCCTTTTTCATTTCAAAAACACATTAACCAGCAACGGCGATGCGTTTCATGTCGGTCATGTAACCACGCAGTTTTTGACCCACTTTTTCGATTTCGTGGCTACGAATGGCTTCATTGACGTCACGAAGCTGAGCGTTGTCTACCGCAGCGGCTGGGATCTCTTTACCCAGATCGCCCGGCTGCAGCGTGGTCATGAACTCTTTCAGCAGCGGAACAGCTGCGTAGGAGAACAGATAGTTACCGTACTCAGCGGTATCAGAAATAACCACGTTCATTTCGTACAGGCGCTTACGAGCAATGGTGTTAGCAATCAGCGGCAACTCGTGCAGGGACTCATAGTATGCCGACTCTTCGATGATGCCAGCGTCAACCATGGTTTCGAAGGCCAGCTCAACGCCCGCTTTCACCATGGCGATCATCACCACGCCTTTGTCGAAGTATTCCTGCTCGGAAATCTTGCCTTCAAACTGCGGTGCAGTTTCGAAAGCAGTCTGGCCGGTCTCTTCACGCCAGGTATGCAGTTTCTTATCGTCGTTAGCCCAGTCAGCCATCATGCCGGAGGAGAACTCACCGGAGATGATGTCATCCATGTGTTTCTGGAACAGCGGAGCCATGATGGTTTTCAGCTGCTCGGACAGCGCGTTAGCGCGGATTTTTGCCGGGTTGGACAGACGGTCCATCATCAGCGTGATCCCACCCTGTTTCAGCGCTTCGGTGATGGTTTCCCAGCCGAACTGAATCAGTTTTTCTGCATATGCAGCATCAGTACCCTCTGCCACCAGCTTGTCGAAGCACAGCAGAGAACCAGCCTGCAGCATACCGCACAGAATAGTCTGCTCGCCCATCAGGTCAGATTTCACTTCCGCAACGAAGGAAGACTCCAGCACGCCCGCACGGTGGCCACCGGTGGCCGCAGCCCAGGCTTTGGCAATCGCCATACCTTCGCCTTTCGGATCGTTTTCAGGGTGAACTGCGATAAGCGTTGGCACACCAAAACCACGTTTGTATTCTTCGCGCACTTCGGTGCCCGGGCACTTAGGTGCTACCATCACCACGGTGATATCTTTACGAATGGTTTCGCCGACTTCAACCACGTTGAAACCGTGGGAGTAGCCCAGCGCTGCGCCGTCTTTCATCATCGGCTGTACGGCCTGAACAACGGAAGAGTGCTGTTTGTCTGGCGTCAGGTTAACAACCAGATCCGCCTGCGGGATCAGCTCTTCGTAAGTACCCACTTTGAAGCCGTTTTCAGTCGCTTTACGCCAGGAAGCACGCTTCTCGGCGATAGCTTCCGCACGCAGGGCATAGGAAACATCCAGCCCGGAGTCGCGCATGTTCAGACCCTGGTTAAGGCCCTGAGCACCGCAGCCGACGATGACGACTTTTTTACCTTTGAGGTAGCTTGCTTCATCGGCGAATTCATCGCGCCCCATGAAGCGACATTTACCCAACTGCGCTAACTGCTGACGCAGGTTCAAAGTGTTGAAATAATTAGCCATCGTAGAACTCCGTATGTGTCGTGTTGTGCTTATTGTAAGGGCTCTGCAGCCGTGTCGTGCTGCCTAGAATGAACCCACTATATGACAGGAAATGCGTTGCTTAAATTGATATATTAACAACGTCGCGTTGCGATTATTGCAATGCAAAAACGAGGCTTGATGACCATGGATTTACGCGATCTGAAAACCTTTCTGCACCTGGCCGAAAGCCGCCATTTTGGGCGTAGCGCACGCGCCATGCACGTCAGCCCCTCCACGCTTTCGCGTCAAATCCAGCGTCTGGAGGACGACCTCGGGCAACCTCTTTTTTTACGCGATAACCGCACCGTGACGCTGACTGAAGCCGGGGAGCAATTAAGGCAGTTTGCCCAGCACACGCTGCTGCAATATCAGCAGATGCGCCACACACTTGGCCAGCAAGGCCCTTCCCTGAGTGGAGAGCTGCATCTGTTTTGCTCGGTGACCGCCGCATACAGCCATTTGCCGCCCATTCTGGACCGCTTCCGGGCTGAACACCCTTCCGTTGAAATTAAGCTGACCACAGGCGACGCCGCGGATGCGGTAGAAAAAGTTGATTCCAATGAAGCCGACCTGGCGATCGCCGGAAAACCAGAATCCCTTCCGCCTGGCGTGGCTTTCTCAATGCTGGAAAATTTATCCGTGGCCTTGATCGCCCCCGCTTTGCCTTGCCCTGTCAGGGCGCAGGTAAGCCAGCCGGAGCCAGACTGGGCCAAAATTCCGTTTATCATGCCCGAGCAGGGGCCTGTTCGCCGCCGTATCGAACTGTGGTTCCGCCGCCAGAAAATCAGTAACCCGGTGATCTATGCCACCGTCGCTGGCCACGAAGCCATGGTGTCAATGGTGGCGCTGGGATGTGGGGTCGCGCTGATCCCGGAAATCGTGCTGGAAAACAGCCCGGAACCGGTGCGCAACCGCGTGCTGGTTTTGGAACGTAACGATGAGAAAGCCCCGTTTGAACTGGGCGTTTGCGTACAAAAAAAGCGGCTCAATGAGCCGCTTATCAGCGCGTTCTGGAAGCTTCTACCCGGCAGCCATTAACCGGCCAGGAAGAAGCGGAACGCCGGGTTTTGGGTTTCGTCGTGACATTCGTAACCCAGTTCGTTGAGCCGGGTTTCGAAGTCCGGCTCATTTTCACCCAACTCAAACGCCGCCAGAACTCGCCCGTAGTCAGTGCCGTGGCTGCGGTAGTGGAACAGAGAAATGTTCCAGTGCGTTCCCAGCGTGCTCAAGAACTTCAGCAGCGCCCCTGGTGATTCAGGGAACTCAAAGCTGTACAACCGTTCGCGCAGCGGTTTCGACGGCCGGCCGCCCACCATGTAGCGAACGTGCAGCTTCGCCATTTCGTCGTCAGAGAGATCGACCACGCCGTAGCCGCCTTCACTGAGCTGAGCGATGATCTCTTTACGCTCTTCCAGCCCGCGAGTCAGACGCACCCCAACAAAAATACAGGCATCGTCAGAACTGGCGTAGCGGTAGTTAAACTCGGTAACCGAGCGACCGCCCAGCAGTTGGCAGAACTTCAGGAAGCTGCCTTTTTGCTCGGGAATAGTGACCGCCAGCAACGCTTCCCTCTGCTCGCCCAGTTCACAGCGCTCAGAGACATAACGTAGCCCGTGGAAATTCACGTTTGCGCCAGACAACACATGCGCCAGGCGTTCGCCACGAATGTTGTGCTGCTGGACGTACTTTTTCATCCCCGCCAGCGCCAGCGCCCCGGAAGGCTCGGCGACAGCACGCACGTCCTCGAACAAATCCTTCATCGCCGCGCAGATAGCGTCGCTGTCCACGGTGATGATGTCATCCAGGTATTCCTGGCATACGCGGAAGGTTTCGTCGCCGATGCGCTTAACCGCAACGCCTTCGGCAAACAGCCCCACGCGCGGCAGCTCAACCGGGTGCCCGGCATCCAGTGCTGCTTTGAGACAGGCAGAATCTTCGGCTTCAACCGCAATCACTTTGATTTGCGGCATCAGTTGCTTGATCAGAACCGCTACGCCTGCCGCCAGGCCACCGCCACCAACCGGCACGAATACGCGATCGATATGCGCATCCTGCTGCAGCAGTTCCAGCGCAACCGTACCCTGCCCGGCGATGACAGCCGGATGGTCAAACGGAGGCACGTAGGTGAAACCTTGCTGCTGAGAAAGTTCGATGGCTTTGGCTTTTGCCTCATCGAAATTCGCGCCATGCAGCAACACTTCACCGCCAAAGGCCCGCACAGCGTCAACTTTGATATCCGCAGTGGCCACAGGCATAACGATCAGCGACTTAATGCCAAGCCGGGTGGACGAAAGTGCAACCCCCTGCGCGTGGTTTCCCGCAGAAGCGGTGATCACGCCACAGGCTTTTTGCTCGCTGTTCAGGCCTGCAATCATCGAATACGCCCCGCGCAGCTTGAAGCTGTGCACTGGCTGACGGTCTTCACGCTTAACCAGAATGACATTATCAAGGCGCGAAGAAAGCTTTTCCATTTTCTGTAGCGGCGTTACCTGCACGACTTCGTAAACCGGCGCGCGCAATACCGCGCGCAGATACTCTGCTCCGCCGGGGGCATCGGGTAGCGGTTGTGACTCAGCCATAATTAGCCTCCAAGCTTGCTTTTATCACGCACTGCGCCTTTATCCGCACTGGTGGCGAGGCTGGCGTACGCGCGCAGAGCGAAGGAAACCTGACGTTCACGATTACGTGGCGTCCAGGCTGCATCACCGCGTGCTTCCTGTGCTTCACGACGTGCCGCCATTTCCTGATCGGTAAGCTGCAGCTGAATACCGCGGTTAGGGATATCAATGGCAATCATGTCGCCGTCTTCAATCAGGGCAATATTGCCGCCGCTCGCGGCTTCCGGAGAAACGTGGCCAATAGACAGACCCGAGGTCCCGCCGGAGAAACGGCCATCGGTGACCAGCGCGCAGGCTTTGCCCAGTCCCATAGATTTCAGGAAGGTGGTTGGGTAGAGCATTTCCTGCATGCCTGGCCCGCCTTTTGGCCCTTCGTAGCGAATAACAACCACGTCACCCGCAACCACTTTGCCGCCGAGGATGGCTTCTACCGCATCGTCCTGGCTCTCATAAACTTTGGCCGGGCCACGGAATACCAGGCTACCTTCATCCACGCCTGCGGTTTTAACAATACAGCCGTTTTCCGCGAAGTTGCCGTACAGAACGGCCAGGCCGCCGTCTTTGCTGTAGGCATTTTCCAGTGAGCGAATACAGCCGTTAGCGCGATCGTCATCCAGCGTGTCCCAACGGCAACTCTGCGAGAAAGCCTGAGTAGTACGAATACCCGCCGGACCCGCGCGGAACATGGTTTTCACCGCTTCGTCTTTGGTCAGCATTACATCGTATTGTTCCAGCGTCTGCGGCAGGGAAAGGCCAAGCACGTTTTTCACTTCGCGGTTCAGCAACCCGGCGCGATCCAGCTCGCCGAGAATACCGAGCACGCCACCCGCACGGTGCACGTCTTCCATGTGGTATTTCTGGGTGCTTGGCGCGACTTTACACAGCTGAGGAACCTTGCGGGACAGCTGGTCAATGTCAGTCATGGTGAAATCGATTTCAGCTTCTTGCGCGGCGGCCAGCAGGTGCAGAACGGTGTTAGTGGAGCCGCCCATGGCGATATCCAGCGTCATGGCGTTTTCGAATGCTTCTTTGCTGGCGATGTTGCGCGGCAGCGCGGTGGCATCATCCTGCTCGTAGTAACGCTTGGTCAGTTCAACAATGCGTTTACCTGCGTTCAGGAACAGTTCTTTGCGGTCGGCGTGCGTCGCCAGTAGTGAACCGTTGCCCGGCTGAGACAGACCCAACGCTTCGGTCAGGCAGTTCATGGAGTTGGCAGTGAACATCCCTGAACAAGAGCCGCACGTTGGACACGCGGAGCGTTCAACCTGCTCGCTTTGCTCGTCAGAAACTTTCGGGTCTGCACCCTGAATCATCGCATCAACCAGGTCCAGCTTGATGATCTGGTCGGAAAGTTTGGTTTTCCCGGCTTCCATCGGGCCGCCGGAAACGAAGATCACCGGAATGTTCAGGCGCAGCGAGGCCATTAACATCCCCGGGGTGATTTTGTCGCAGTTGGAGATACAGACCATGGCATCTGCGCAGTGGGCGTTCACCATGTACTCAACCGAGTCGGCAATCAGCTCGCGGGATGGCAAGGAATAAAGCATGCCGCCATGCCCCATCGCGATACCATCATCCACCGCAATGGTGTTGAATTCTTTCGCTACGCCGCCGGAAGCTTCGATTTGCTCGGCAACCAGTTTACCCAGATCGCGCAGGTGAACGTGGCCCGGAACGAATTGGGTAAAGGAGTTGACCACCGCAATAATCGGCTTGCCGAAATCGGCGTCGGTCATTCCCGTTGCGCGCCACAGCGCGCGGGCACCTGCCATATTGCGGCCGTGGGTGGTAGTGGCGGAACGATACTTAGGCATGCTTTATTTACTCCAGTCTGTCGGGTAGCAGGCGGTCTTTTTCCGCCCGCCTGATTATATTTTTATTTAAGACTTATGGGTTTACCTGATCCAACCAGCCCCATTTGTCTTCAGTTTCACCGGTGAACAGGCCAAAGAATGCCTGTTGAATACGTTTGGTGACCGGGCCACAGCGACCCTCGCCCACCTGAATGCGGTCTACGCTGCGTACCGGGGTGATTTCTGCGGCGGTACCGGACATAAAGACTTCGTCGGCCAGGTACAGAGATTCACGCGAAAGCACCTGCTCACGGACTTCAATGCCCAGGTCTTTTGCCAGCTTGATAATTGCATCACGGGTAATGCCCGGCAGTGCTGAAGAGGTGAATGGAGGGGTGTAAATCACGCCATCTTTCACTTCGAACAGGTTTTCGCCCGCGCCCTCGGACAGGAAGCCGTTCACATCGAGCGCAATCCCTTCCTGATAGCCGTGGCGGCGTGCTTCGCTGCCGACCAGCAGAGAAGAAAGGTAGTTACCGCCCGCTTTTGCCGCGGTAGGAATGGTGTTTGGTGCCGCGCGGTTCCAGGAAGAGACCATTGCATCAATCCCCTGATCCAGCGCTTCAGCGCCCAGATAAGCGCCCCACGGGAAGGCCGCAATGATCACGTCGGTGGTGTACCCTTCCGGCGGGTTAACGCCCATGCCTACGTCGCCAACAAAGACCAGAGGGCGGATGTAAGCGCTGGTGAGGTTGTTTTTACGGATAACCGCACGGCAGGCTTCCATCAGCTCATCAACACTTTGCGATACCGGGAAGCGATAGATTTTTGCTGAGTCACGCAAGCGCTGCATGTGTTCACGATGACGGAACACCACTGGCCCTTTGTGCGAGTCATAGCAACGGATACCTTCAAAGACCGAAGTACCGTAGTGCAACGCGTGGGACATTACGTGAACTTTCGCTTCTCCCCACGGAGTCATCTCGCCATTGAACCAGATGTAATCAGCTTTCTTGGTCGTCATTGTTCTCTTCCTTTTGCGCTCAGGCGCGGATTTGTTGTGATGTTGGTTGCTGGATTTCAACGCAGGCAACGTCAACCAGCTTGCTTAATTGAGTAAACAGTAATTCGACTGGCCGCAGGCTAGCAACGGTCAATTCAATATTAATATTGTCGGTATTCCCCGCCGCGGCCATATTCATGGCGCAGATTTGGAAGCCACGATGACGCACGACGCGTAAAACACGTTCTAACGTTTCCGGGCGGAAGCGAGCCTGCACTGCGAGCTGATGTTGCATCATGATAATTTCTCCAGCATTTGCGAGTTACTGGCACCGGGCGGTACCAGCGGCCAGACGTTTTCGTACTCATCGATCGAGACGTGAAGCATGTACGGGCCGTCGCTGTTCAACAGGGCGTCTAACGCGGCTTCTACCTGGTCTTTACGGGTGATGTGCTGGCCTGGAATGCCAAAGGCGCTGGCCAGCGTGAGGAAATCGGGGTTGTCGGTCAGGGTCGTTTCACTGTAGCGCTCTTCAAAAAACAGCTGCTGCCACTGCCTCACCATGCCCAGACGTTGGTTATCGAGCAGCAGGATTTTGACCGGCAACTGCTTGCGCTTGATGGTGCCCAGCTCCTGAACGTTCATCATGAAAGAGCCATCGCCGGAGACGCAGATCACCGTATCTTCCGGCCTTGCAACCTGAGCGCCAACGGCGGCAGGTAAACCAAAGCCCATCGTGCCAAGTCCGCTGGAGGTGATGAAGTTCTCCGGGCGGGTGAAGGTCATGTGCTGTGCGGTCCACATCTGATGTTGGCCTACGTCGGTGGTCACAACAGCTTCAGCTGATTTGCGTTCAGAGAGTTGCTTCAGCAGCAGGGGGGCATAGATAGCCTCGCCCGGATGATCGTAGCGCCACTGGTGTTCTTCGTTCAGGGCCGCGATATGCTGCTGCCATGAAGCAATGTGCAACGGCTGTTGTAAGGCAGGTAAAAGCTGGTTCAGCGGCCCCTGCAACGCAACATGCGCCTGGCGCAGCTTGCCCAGCTCCGCAGGATCGATATCCATGTGGATAACTTTGGCGTGTGGTGCAAAGGTATTCAGCTTCCCGGTGACACGATCGTCGAAACGGGCGCCAACGGCCAACAGCAGATCGCATTCCTGAACGGCGAGGTTTGCCGCTTTGGTACCGTGCATCCCCAGCATACCGGTATAAAACGCATCATCGGCCGGGACTGCACCTAGTCCTTTCAGAGTGACAGTGGAAGGCATACCCGTGACGGAAATAAACTCACGGAGCGCTGGAACCGCCTGCGCCATTCCAACGCCGCCACCGACGTAAAGCATCGGCTTTTTAGCCTGAGCGAGCATTTCACGGGCCTGCTGCAATTCAGTAAACGGCAGGTCTGCATCATCTTCAACGGCAGATAACCACGCCTCAGGCTCACCGATAGCCAACTGAATATCTTTTGGAATATCGACCAGAACGGGGCCCGGGCGGCCAGCATTAGCAATTTCAAATGCCTCGGCAAGGACACGCGGCAGTTCATCAAGGGATTCGACGAGGAAACTGTGTTTGGTGCAGGCAAGTGACAGACCGAGGACGTCAACTTCCTGGAAGGCGTCAGTCCCGATCAAAGGCGCAGCCACCTGGCCGGTGATGGCAACCACGGGAACAGAATCTAAAAGTGCGTCAGCAAGGCCGGTTAACAAATTTGTCGCACCGGGGCCAGAGGTGGCAATACACACACCGGTTTTGCCGGTTGAACGGGCATAACCAATGGCCGCCATGGCCGCACCTTGTTCATGGCGACACAGTAGATGTTCCACACCACCGTCGTACAAAGCATCGTACACCGGCATAATCGCGCCACCAGGATAACCGAAAACTGTTTCAACCCCCTGCGCTCGCAACGCATGTACTACCCACTGTGCACCATTCATAGTTAGTTCCCCGTCTCATTACCGGAGAAACAGCATTTTATTCTGCAACACATACTCTGTTCCTCGCTTCACATTCTTCAGTCAACAAAAAACCCCCGGACCTTTCGGTGCGGGGGTTCTTTTCGATTCAGGCTTGATTTTTAAGCCTTTCTTTCTCCAAGTGCAGCCCCGCACGGTGGGATAATAATCACCACCACGCTAATCACGACCAGGCTAATCACTCGTAGAAGGGCTGTCATTTTCTGTATGTTCTAACGTCTAGTTCGAAGTAATGCCTACAGAGTTATCACAGAGTTGATGTGAAGCACAATATTTTTTTATGACGAAAAGATCGGCGTTGAAAATAATTAGCATAAAAACTATTTAATTTCAGTGGATAACGAGAAAGTGAAAATAATTCATAAAACGGGTCTGCTGAGGCTATTTTCTGCGTAATACCAGTAAAAAGTTATTGTTATGCGATCGGCTTCGCAGCCAGATCTGTAAAAAAGAAAGCGGATAAAAAAGTCAGGAAGATGCTTCCTGGTGAATTAAAAGAACAATATTTAATCTTTTATTGGCACGGCAGAATGAAGTTTTTCGCGGAGGAAAAATGTCACTGTCGGTTGTCTACACCAGAGCAGCACTCGGCGTTCACGCCCCACAGGTTACGGTTGAGGTACATATCAGTGCTGGTTTACCCGGGCTTACGCTTGTCGGCCTGCCTGAAACTACCGTGAGAGAAGCCCGGGATCGGGTCAGAAGTGCATTGATCAACAGTGGCTACACATTTCCGGCGCGTAAAATCACCATTAACCTTGCCCCGGCAGATCTTCCTAAAGAAGGTGGCAGATATGATTTACCGATTGCTCTGGCGCTGCTGGTTGCCTCTGAGCAGCTAAATACGCCCAAGCTGGCCCAGCTTGAGTTTATCGGCGAGCTCGCGCTAACGGGGGAACTACGTGGGGTTTCCGGGGCCATATCATCCGCTATGGAGGCTTTGAATGCGGGACGAGAAGTTGTGGTTGCCGCAGAAAATGAAGAAGAAGTTGGCCTGATCGCTAAACCGGGCTGCTTTGTAGCCACGCATCTGACCGAAGTATGCGCCTGGTTGGAAGGAAAGCACGATCTCCGCACCCCGGTTAGCCCTGCACTGTGGCAAGCGGATAACAAAGAAGACATGAACGAGATTATTGGGCAAAGCCAGGGAAAACGAGCCCTGGAAATTGCGGCGGCTGGCGGGCATAACCTGTTACTGATAGGCCCACCAGGAACGGGCAAAACCATGCTGGCTAGCCGGCTTAATACTCTCCTTCCTCCTTTGAACGATGCTGAAGCACTACAGAGCGCAGCTATTCTGAGCCTGGTACAATCCTCGCATCTTCATCGCCATTGGCGCCAGCGTCCGTTCAGAGCTCCGCATCATAGCGCTTCTCTAACGTCCATCGTGGGTGGCGGAGCTATCCCGCAGCCAGGGGAAATTTCGTTGGCGCACAACGGCGTATTATTTCTGGATGAATGACCCGAGTTTGAACGCCGCGTCCTGGACTCGCTCAGGGAACCTATTGAATCCGGCGAGATTCATATCTCTCGCACCCGAGCAAAAATTACCTACCCCGCGGATTTTCAGCTCATCGCGGCGATGAATCCCAGCCCCACAGGGCACTATGAGGGCAAGCATAACCGTGCCACACCCCAGCAGACTTTACGCTATATGAATCGGCTTTCAGGTCCTTTTCTCGACCGTTTCGATCTCTCAGTGGATATCCCGCTTCTTCCGGCAGGAATGCTGAGCAAAACAAATCATGATGAAGAAAAGAGCGAGGTAATAAGAACGAGGGTAATGGAGACACGTAACAGACAACTCTGCCGGCAGAGTAAGCTAAATGCCCGACTTAGCAATCATGAGATCCGCGAACACTGTGTTCTTGTGAGAGGTGATGCAGTTTGGCTGGAGGAAACATTACTCAAACTGGGCCTGTCGGTCAGGGCATGGCAACGTCTCCTGAAAGTCTCCCGTACCATTGCGGATATCGAGCATTGCGAGAGCATTACTCGGGTACATCTCCAGGAAGCACTCAGCTATCGAACAATTGATCGACTGCTCCTTCATTTGCACAGACTTGCGGATTAAAAAATGGGGCTTTCGCCCCATTTTTTAATCATCACTATCGCTGTAGTCTTCAACCGTATCCATCTGTGGTTTGCCGCCAGACAGAGTATGAAAACGTTTTGGGCGTTTGATACGCGCCATGTACTTGCTCCAGACGCGTTCCGCTTCAGTAGCAGGCTCGCGCACACCACGGCATACGGCAACAAACTGCACTTCTTCTTCAGTGCCTGGTTCGCGCTTGCCGAGATCCAGCTCATTGAACGCAAAACCGTGACGTTCTAACAGCTGTGCCTCTTTGATGGTGAAATCACCATGACGAGCAAACCCACGTGGATAATGTTTATTGTCGAAAAACCGATTAGTCGTCGTAAAGCTTTCCGCCATCCTACACGCTCCTGATTTTCTTGGCCGAGCTATTTATGGCGCGGAGTATTAGTTACGCTTGACAGAGTGTAAAACAAAACATTTAAATCATAACGACAAATTATTTTTTGGAGTAAGGCGTGGACACAGAATTACTTAAAACCTTCCTGGAAGTTAGCAGAACACGGCACTTTGGACGCGCTGCAGAAGCACTTTATTTGACGCAGTCTGCGGTAAGCTTTCGCATCCGACAGCTCGAAAATCAGCTGGGCGTAAACCTTTTTACCCGCCATCGCAATAACATACGGCTGACAACTGCCGGAGAGCGCCTGTTGCCCTACGCAGAAAATCTGATGAATACGTGGTTAGCAGCAAAAAAAGAGGTATCACATACTTCTCAGCATAATCAGCTCACACTTGGTGCCAGCGCATCACTTTGGGAATGCATGCTTTCTGAATGGCTAGTTGCGCTTTATCAACAGCATAATGGCCTGCAGTTCGAAGCACGAATTGCACAACGGCAGTCGCTCGTTAAACAGCTTCATGAACGCCAGCTGGATTTATTGCTCACCACTGAAGCGCCCAAAATGGATGAATTTGCCAGCCAGTTGCTAGGTTACTTCAGCATGGCGCTTTATGGTCCTGCTGCAGAAAGCCGTAAAGCTTCACTCAACTATTTACGTATCGAGTGGGGGGCAGATTTTCACCAGCATGAGGCCGAGCTCATTGGGAGTGATGATATCCCGGTATTAGCTACCAGTTCAGCAAAAATAGCCTGCAAGCTGATCTCTGAACTTAACGGTTGCACCTTCCTGCCGATTGAGTGGGCAAAAGAGCAGCCTGGGATCTGGCCTGTCTCTGAAAGCACAACGCTGTCCAGACCATTGTATGCTGTCTGGTTACAAAACACGGACAAACAGAGTGTTATCAAAGAATTATTGAAGACACCATTAAAGGCGCAGTAATGCGCTTTTAATAGCTAAGAATATAAAGGAGAGGAATTTTGGGCAAAAAAAATCCTTTGCCTAAGCAAAGGATTATATATGGCAGGGGCGGAGAGACTCGAACTCGCGACACCCGGTTTTGGAGACCGGTGCTCTACCAACTGAGCTACGCCCCTAAATTTTCCTACTATTAAGCCTGCTTAAATAGCAGGCTTAATTTTAATAAGTGGCGGAACGGACGGGACTCGAACCCGCGACCCCCTGCGTGACAGGCAGGTATTCTAACCGACTGAACTACCGCTCCACCGAATTTTTCTACAACCACCGGTTTGTTGCCCCGGTTTACTGCTTAATTTGATGCCTGGCAGTTCCCTACTCTCGCATGGGGAGACCCCACACTACCATCGGCGCTACGGCGTTTCACTTCTGAGTTCGGC
>NZ_FXAS01000105.1:0-1803 GCF_900177785.1 Cedecea sp. NFIX57
AACGACAGGCCTTCAAACCGGGTACATGAACTGCTGCCCTGGAATCTCTCCTCTGTAAAATAATCCTTACGCCACGTTCAGTATGGGGCGCTTACTCAGATACCCCGTCTCCGGAGTTTGTTCTTTGAGGCGTTTTATTCCCCGGAAAGGGTGTTCGCCCATAAACAGTTCTGCTTCCACTAACGAAGTGAACATGCCGCCCAACGTTGTTAGCTCACGATTTATGGTTGAGGCTTTAATACCTTGTGCTCTCCGGGCAGCGCAATACTGAGCAATTATAGTACGGCTTATCTGGAAAGCACTGGGGTTAGCTGTCATTTCAATAAATCGCTCAATCTTGCGGAGGTAGGAAATACCATGCTCTTCATGCTTTCCCGTGTACTTCCACCAGATATCTTTAAGCTCTGAAAGTTGTCGTTTATCAACAGGCTTAGCCAACCACTCTTTGTTGTGATGGTTAAACTGAACATGTTTTTCATATGCGACAGCTTCACTCTTCTTCTCAAATTTCCGACGGATACGCTTTCCGTTGCGTCCGTTCGGTCTTACGTCCACTTCATACCGACCATCATCGAGACGCTTAATTGACATAGCGAATCTCTCCGATCAGGTTTTCAGGTCTATAAAAAACGCTTTTAAAACTTATACATTCCGTTTTCTGACAGTTGGTACATGTCCATAGGGCATGAATTGTTAGCCAGTCTTGTGCTCTGAGTGGGGCGAGATTGTTGGTTCTTGCCCAAAGTGTGCGAGAGCCGGAGCGATTTGCCCAACCTCCGGCGCGATAGTGTCAGTCATAAACCACATGGTGTATTTGGTGAACATTGGGTGTTGCAGAATTTTCATAATCTGCTCAATGCCTGCACCTTTTTGACGGCTCTCATAACTCGAAAGTGAACTATAGGGAATACCAGTTATCTCACTGAATTGCCTACGATTAAGTCTCTCTGACTCACGAATCAGCTTCAGCTTCTCTGAAATGTCGATTGACATGCTTACTCCTTTTGCGTAATTATTTACGCAATCGTAGTTGATTAAACGCAATCAAAGTCTCCACTAAGAGCAATTATTAGCGATTTAGAGCAATTGATTACACCAAAGGAGAATTTAACAAATGACTCAGCAAGTTGTAAGCACTAGTGATGTTTTGCCGTATCAGGAATTTGCCCGTGTTATAGGGAAAACGCCTGCAGCGGTACGCGGGATGATTGAAAAGGGAAAGCTGCCGGTGATTGAGATGACCGATCCGCAGTCAACCTCTGGTCGTGCAGGAGAGTATTGGGTTTATCTCCCTGCCTGGAACAACGGCATGAAAATGGCTTATGAAAGCCGTCCGAAAGAGATCAGGGAAGGGTGGTTAATGTGGTTAGGCTTAGGTGAGCCAGTCCGTTAACAATTGGAGATGGAAAAAATGAGTTCTGTTGATAATAAAATAAGCAAAGGTTTTTTTAAACAGTACACACCTGACGGTGAATTATCTGCACGGGTAAAAGTAATCGATAGTACGTTCCTTGTATTTACAGACATTAGTAGTGAAAAGGAAATGCTTCGGTTAGACCTCGTGAAGCTTATTCAATGTGAGCTGAATAAAATTCGTAGAAATGCGTTGGGGTTAGAGTCGTGGCAAAAAGCAGCTTTTGCAGAAGCTATTCACGAAGCAATACAAAATAAAGCGGATCAGCTAGGAGTCAGAAACATTAAAGCGGATTGAATCGCCACAGGTTTAACAGACACCTCAGAGTCATTTAAGATGACTTAAAGAGAGGTGCCCATGAGCGGTAAGCGTTATCCTGAAGAGTTTAA
>NZ_FXAS01000040.1:0-33162 GCF_900177785.1 Cedecea sp. NFIX57
GCCGCTCGATGAAGCAGGAACCCACCGAAACGACTCAGACCCTGGTTTGAGCGTAGTAGGAATCCTCGCCCTTTAGGGCGGGGAGGATGTCAATGCCGCATCCCAATCGCAACCCGGTTAAACGCATTCATCATGCTGGCCGCCAGCGTCAAATCAACAATCTCCTCGGCGCTGAAAAACTGCAGCAGCGGCTGGTAAACATCGTCTTCGGCATTGCTGTCGGCAATCAGGGTGAGCGCTTCTGCCCACGCCAGCGCCGCACGCTCTTTCTCCGTGAACTGGTGGCTGACTTTCCAACCCGCAAGCGAATCCAGTTTCACCTGATCAACGCCAGATTTACGCAGCGCTTTGGCATGCATCTCCAGGCAGTAGGCGCAGCCGTTAATCTGCGACACACGCAGGAAAACCAGCTCGATCAGCTCGTTGCTCAGTGGGCCATTTTCCAGCCCCTGCAGTGCCTGCCGCATCGGTTTAATCACGTTGGGGGAAAGCTCATAGTAAGGCTGACGTAATTCGATCATGGTGTAACTCCTCATGTTGGTGTGAAGGCAATTTACCACTATGATGGACTATCAAAGAGAGCCATAAATTAACTAAAAAACCAGACCATGAAACCAAAATTCGCGCCGCTCACCGTGGCTTCTCATCACGCTCAGCCGCGCTACCAGCAAATCGCCCGTCAGCTAAAACAGGCGATAAACAGCGGCGAGCTGACGGCAGGGAGTCGCCTGCCCTCCAGCCGGACGCTGGCGCTGGCGCTGGGGGTTGCCAGAGCCACGGTTGAGAATGCTTATGGTGATTTAGTGGCTCAGGGCTGGCTGGAGCGGCGTGGGCAGGCGGGCACCTTTGTGAGCCCGTCGGTGAAACACGAACCCGGCGGTCAAAACATTTCGGCCGCTCACCCGCAGGGCGCGGCCAGGCCTTTTCAGATGGGGCTTCCCGCGCTGGATCTCTTCCCTCGTGCTGTTTGGGCGAGGCTGATGGGGCGGCGGTTACGGCAGCAAACTCGGTTTGACCTGATGCTGCCGGAACCCAGCGGGGAGGCCTCACTGAAGCAAGCGATTGTGGATTACCTGCGCTTTTCCCGCAGCATTGACTGCCAGCCGGAACAAATATTTATTACCTCTGGGTTCCAGGCCGGTATCGCTCTGGTGCTTGCCACGCTTGCACGGCCCGGGGATAGTATCTGGCTGGAAGATCCGGGCTACCGCTTTGTTCGGCCTGATTTTGCAAAAGCCGGGATGGCGATCCGGGCGATCCCCGTGGACGATGAGGGCATGCAGGTTGATTACGGCGTGAGTCGTTTTCCCGATGCCCGTTTTGCACTTTTGACGCCCGCACACCAAAGCCCGTCAGGCGTGGCGCTCTCTCTTTCGCGGCGGCACGCGCTGCTGGAATGGGCCAGTCAGGAACAAAGCTGGATCATTGAAGATGACTATGACAGCGAGTTTCGCTACCACGGCAAACCGCTACCGCCGTTAAAAAGTCTGGACAGCCCGCAGCGCGTTATTTACGCGGGGACGTTCAGCAAGTCGATGTTTCCGGCCCTGCGTGTTGCCTGGCTGGTGGTGCCTTCCCACGCGGTAGCGGATTTTCAGCATCAGGCGCGCAGGCAACCCTGTACTGCACCAGTCCTTATTCAGCAGGCTATCGCCGACTTTCTGCGGGAGGGGCATTTCTGGCGGCACTTAAAAAAAATGCGCCAGCGCTATGCCGAGCGTCGGTTGTGGCTTGAGCAGGCGTTGTGCGAACAGGGATTTGCGGTTGTGCCGCAGGAAGGTGGCATTCAGATGGTCATGGAGGTTGAAGGTGACGACCTGTTCGTGGAAGGTAAAGCGAGAGCCGCAGGGCTTGCGGTTCAGGCGCTTAGCCGATGGCGAATTGAACATCATGGGCCGGGCGGCTTATTGCTGAGTTTTACCAATATCAGCTCGTATGAAATGGCACAACGTTATGCGCTTCAGCTACGGCTGGCCATAACGTAAAAACCCCGGCGAAAAGCACCGGGGTTACAACGCGCATTTAGTCTCATTTATCGACTGTTAAACGCCCGGGGTTAGCGGCGTGATACCAGCAATGCCCCAAGGACAATACCCACCGCCGCGCCAATCCCCACGCTCTGCCAGGGTTTTTCGCGGACATAAGAATCGGCGCAGCCAACGGCATCGCGCGCGGCTTGCTGCACACGACCCTGATTGCCGTTAATCCGTGCGCGGGTCTCTTTCAGAAGCGCTTCGGCTTTTTTGCGTGCGGCATCAACTTCATCTTTTGCATCGCTCCCGAAGGACTTCAGTACATCCTCCAGCGTATCTGCCAGCTGGCTGACATCGTTATTGATTTCGTCTACCTGAACATCAACGTCATTTTTGTTTGCTCGGCTAGCCATGTATCTCTCCCTTTTTAAGATGTACGGCTAAGTGTAGACCATGAATTTTGGTTATGTGGCAGCTCAAGGCCATTGACGGGCTTTCTGGACAATTCCGAAAGCGTTGTCAATGCTGCTTATTGTATGGTTGCGATGCAGTAAATGATGACGAGGAAAATCTATGTATTTACGACCGGATGAGGTGGCCCGAGTGCTTGAGAAATCGGGTTTTACCATGGATGTGGTAACAGCAAAAACCTACGGCTACCGTCGTGGTGAGAATTATGTTTATGTTAATCGCGATGCACGCATGGGGCGTACTGCCCTGATTATTCACCCTACTCTGAGAGAACGCAGCCAGTCGCTGGCCGAGCCCGCTTCTGAGATGAAAACCTGCGATCACTACCAGCAGTTCCCGCTCTATCTTGCCGGCGAAACGCACGAACACTACGGTATTCCGCACGGTTTCAGTTCCCGCATCGCGCTGGAAAGGTACCTGACAGGGTTATTTGGCGAGTCTGAATAAGTGAACGACTGGCTTTGAGGCCAGTCGCCCTTGCGAGACGGGACTCAGGCGCCCGCTTTCACACCCATCTGGCCGCTGACGCGAAACAGGCGGCGGCAGAAATCCAGGAAGTAGCCGTAAGCGGCCCCCATCATCATCGACACCAGCAGGTTCGAGGTCACGGCAGCCACAATCTGGTGCCAGTCAGCACCCACGCTCCATAAAATCAGCACGTAAACCGGAGACTGGAAAGTCACATAAGCCAGTACGTCAGCCAGGTTTTTCGCCCAACTGGCCGGGGTCAGGCGGCGCGCGGTACGCATAAAGGCATCGCGGTAGAAGCCATAGGGCCAGGCGATAATAATGTTGACCGGCACGGCGACCAGGCGGGAAGAGAGCGACTGCTCGAAGGTCATGCCTGAGAGGAAGATCTCAATCATCATGTTCACTACCGAGCAGTACACTACCATTGCAAAGATATCTGCGGCGGCATGGCGTAAGCGTGACTCAGGGGAAAACATAATGTTGACTCCGGTATAAAAGTAGTCTCATGCGCTACTTTTTAAGCTAATTTGCAGTGTTGTGAATTATATAATTTGTCATGTGTAGAGTATGTCACTGCATTGATTTCATCAATTAGCGATAAATTTTTATTTACAGGTTTTTTGTCGATAAAGTGCGTTGAAACACACTTTGCGGCTGGCATTTCCTGATTTTGTGGTTCCGTTTTAAATTTTCTATTTGTTATCAATAAGATGATTTGACTTCGTCTTAAAGCACGAAATCCCCCAAAAAACCTGAGTTTTAGGGATACCCATCACACTTATAATCGTTATATAATTATTTATATAGCGAATGGTGAGGAGTCGCTGATGGATAACCATTTTGGTAAGGGCCTGATGGCCGGAATGAAAGCCCGACAGGCCGACAGTGCGGTTAACGTTGAGCGTTTTTGTTCTGATTACAAACGCGGCTTTGTGCTGGGTTTTACTCACCATATGGCCGAGCAGACCGGCGATCGCCAGCGTGCTGCCTGGGAAGCCGGGGTGTTGACCCGCCGCTATCAACTGGATAAAGAGTCGGTGGCTGACTTCCTGAAAGAGGTCAACGCGGACGTTGTGGTTCGATGTTTCTTTGCGGGTTATGAGAAGGGCTATTGATTACTGGCCTGGATTGCCGCCGTGCCCGGTTGTTTATGAATGGCGACGACAAGGACAGGGGCACTTTTATTGCGAAAAACGGCGTGGTTAACCTCACGCCGTTTTTTTGTTGCTTAGCAAACGCCGAAATCGCCTTCTTCCTGATACAGCGAAACGGAATCTGCCTTCAGCGTCAGTGGATCCGCACCTAAAGTCGCGGCCGGGACGCAAATCAAATCTTCTCCCTGAACCTCAACCACCTGCAGCTTAGGGCCGCCCTGCCTGGGCTGCACCACATCACCTGGTTTAAACATAGAAAAACCTCTGAATGCTAAGGGAATTTAATGCGGTTTTGCCGCCTGATAACCATAGATCATAAATCGAGGCGGATAAAGCAGGATACGCTAGCGCCGGTTCCACGGCATCCAGGCCAGTAAGCGTGCCATACCGCAAAATCCGCTGATGCCTGCGAACAATAAACCGGCTCCCACGAAACCCGATAGCAGGAAAAATACGCTATGCACCGTGTATCCGAGCACGACCCCAAGCAGGATTAACGTGCCCGCGATAATTTGTACCTGCCGCATTATTGGCAGAGGCTGGCTTTTGTCCGCCAGAGTCTCCTGCCCGCCTTTTTTCCAGGCATCAAGGCCACCGGCCAGCAGCATGACCTGGGCCGGTTCGGCAAGCGCCTCCAGCTTCTGGGCATGTTGGGAGGCGCGCATGCCGGACTGGCAGTGGAAAATCACCACGTCGTGGGGATCGAGTGGCCCCAGTCTGGCGCCGTTTTCAATGGCTGAAAGCGGGAGCAAATGTGCTTCGGGAATGTTTTCGCGGGCATGTTCATCCGGCTCGCGGATGTCGATCAGTGCGGCCCCGCTGGCAATGAGCTTTTTCGCTTCTTCTGGCAAGATGGCTGAAGTTGTCATGGTGTTCCTCAGGGGCAATAAATGGTTTTCAGCGTCGCGATCACTTCGCGTACCGCACTATTTTTGATGAAATAGCGCACTCGTTGAGCATCACGCTGGTGTTCTATGAGTCCTTCATCTTTCATTTTCGCCAGGTGTTGGGAGGTCGCGGATGGGCTCAATCCTGCGGCGGCAGCCAGTTCTCCGGCCCCGGTGCCTGGGGAGTCGAGCAGCAGGCACAGGATCAGCAAACGCCGGGGATTACTCATGGCTTTGAGCAGTTTGGCGGCTTCGTCCGCGCTGGACTGGAGCCGGGAAAGTTCAGGTGTCATGATTTTCACTTTAGATAACTCTAAATTTAGTAAATGCTAAATTAAAATCACAACAAAGGAAAGAGTATGCGGGCAATTCTGGTGCGGCATGGCGAAAGTGAGGGGAATCAACAAGGCATTATTCAGGGAAGGCTGGACAGCCAACTTACGGCGCGGGGCATCCGGCAAAGCTTTGCGCTGGCTAACGCGTTGGCCGATTTAACTGTGGCGCATATTTACACGTCACCAGCGCTACGTGCCCGGCACACAGCGGATGTGCTGACCAGTAAATTACACAGTCAGATAACCGTAGATGAACGTCTGCAGGAACGTGATTTTGGGCTGCTTCAGGGGATAAATACGATGGAGGCGCGAAAACAGCATCCTGAGTTATTTGGCGCCCTGCTATCGGGCGATCCGCTGCGGGTAAGTTCTCAGGGTGAAAGCCTGGATAATGTGAGCCATCGCCTGTTTTCCTGCCTTAAAGCGCTAAACGAACGTCACCAGAATGATACCGTTATTATTGTCAGCCATGGCCATGCTTTGGAAATTGCTATCTGGCAATTGAAAGGCGCTTTAATTACCGACGATCTCCGGCAATATGGGCATCAAAACTGTAGTTATAGCATCATGAATATTGAGGGGGAATGTATCAATTTGGTTAAATGGGGTATTGCGACGCATTTACGTAATATCTGATAGGCATTATTGGTGCTGTGTAAGCTCGTTAATGGTTTATTTATTGCACTGAAAGCAGGGTTTTTTATAGGTGTTTTTTTGATGGCTAAATTAATTTTTTACTTTCAAAAACAAAATTAGGATTAATTTCCTAATAGGATTAATCTGTAAATTGCTGTTTTACATATTTTATGTCTGCATGCCGTGATTGTATCTAAGTCTATTAAAAACAATTTCTTATATCATTTTTCCATCTGAAGATATCAGTCTGCGTCCTCATTTAATTTTCCCTTCCTATTCATTCCATGTGCCAAGTCAAATTGTAATACAATTTAATTTTGCTTAAGTCTGTTTTGGTGGTGTTAAAATTAGTCACCGAAATGAATTTCATCCATGAAAGAGATAGCCGTGAAAGGTTGATTTTATCGCCGTCTGGGGTGTTTTTGTAATTACATTATTTTAACACGAGAGTGATTTTTAAATGAGCCCTGCCTTCATTTGAAGGTTTTTTTCGCTCGTCTTTTAAAACCCTAAGGCAATTTTTAAATAAATTGCTGCACGCCTGTTTCTGCTATTTCGAATTAACACGACTCCACAGAGTTAAAGAGGACGCAAATGCCCCGTATATTACAGAACCCGGGTAAGCGACGTTTGATTGCCACCGCGATCAGTGCCGCCTTATTAAGTACTTTCCCTCAGCCAACGTTTGCTGACGACGGACAGGCTGGCAATCCGGCAACCGTGTCTGACAGCGCTCAGGGCGGCGGCGGCGGCACAATGGATACCACAACGGGCATCGGCGGTAACGGCGGTGACGGCGGTTCCGGTGGGCGTGGGCAGGGCAGCAGCCGGGGGGAAAATGGCGGCGCAGGGAGCATGGATGGTGTGGATAACTCACTCCCACCAGGCACCCCTACCGGAGGTACGGGCCAGGAGCCAGACGGGACTGCCACCAACGGCAGCGGTTCTGGCGGCGGCGGTGGCGGTGGCGGCTCGGCAGGGAAAGTGCTGAACAGCAGCAGCGGTGATAACAGCGGTGATATTAAAGGTGGAAACGGTGGCCGGGGAGGCAACGGTGGCAGCAATACCACGGACGTTGCTGATGCGGGTAACGGCGGCAACGGCGGCGACGGCGGCGACGGCGGGGCGGGGGCGCTGATCACCGGCTCGGGCAGCTATACCAACAGCGGTTCCATTACTGGCGGCGACGGTGGTACCGGGGGCAACACCGGGAGTGCAACGGCAAACGACCAAACGACGGCGGGGGAAACTCTCCACGGCGGCAGCGGTGGGGCAGGCGGTGCAGGCGGTGATGGCGTCATGCTGACCCAGGACGGGAACGTCAGTAACACCGGGACGATCACAGGTGGACACGGTGCCACAGGTGGCCTTGCAGCAAACGCGGATACCAAAAATAACGCCAATGTTACCGGCGTTGGCGGGAGCGGTGGTGAGGCGGCCGAAGGGGGGCGCGGGGTCTGGCTGAGCGGCACCAGTACGATAACCAACAGCGGCAGAATTCTGGGCGGCGACGGCGGCGACGGCGGTAACGGTGGGGCCGTTGAGTCGGGCCAGGGCACCGGCGTTGTGGGGTATGGTTCTGCAGGCGGCAACGGCGGCAGCGGGATCACCGTCGAGGGCAGCGGCAAGGTCATCAACACCCAGGGCGGCCATATTATCGGTGGCAATGCCGGGACAGGCGGCGGCGGTAACTCCAACAGTACCGGGGATAATCTCAGCGGTGGCGACGGCGGCGACGGCGGTAAAGGCGGTATCGGGATCGAGCTTGAAGGCGGCGGCAGCGTCAGTAACTTCGGCGAAGTCACCGGTGGGCTCGGCAATCGCGGCGGCGGCAGCGGCAATCTAAGTACTTCCCAGGGCGGTGACTCCGGCGCCGGCGGCATTGGGATTGAAATTGACGGCGGCGATGTTACCAATGAGTCCAGCGGCGTCGTCACCGGTGGGAAAGGCGGCGATGATTCTGCGGGCGGTGGCGGTGTAGGCGGTGCCGGTGGTGATGCGGTCTCCATTGTCGGGGCTGGGAATGTCACTAACCACGGCGCGTTTGTGGGCGGCAACGGCGGTGCGGGAGCCAACGGTAACAGCCCAACCTCCGACGGCGGGAGCGGTGCAAAAGGCGGTAATGGCCTGTCCATTGAAGGGAATGGCACGCTGACCAACGACGCTGGCGCCAGTATTACCGGCGGGCTTGGGGGCACTGGTGGCGGCAGTGGGGGCGATACCAGCCGCGGCGGCAACGGTGGTGAAGGCGGGAGTGGCGTACTGATCGGTGCGGGCGGCCAGGTGGTGAATAACGGCGATATTCTTGGCGGCACGGGTAACCGGGGGGGCGGCGGGGGCGGTAATGCCGGTGGCGCGGGTGGCGCAGGGATCAGCATCGTCTCCGGCGGCGGGAGCGTTGTGAATACCGGCAGGATTTCGGGCGGTAACGGCGGTGAACCCGGTACGGCAGGCGGAATCAATGGCGTTGGGGATATTGGCGTCGGCGGGGTGGGTATCAGCGGCAGCGATATGACCATCGTCAACAGCGGGACCATCAGCGGTGGGCTTGATGTCGAAAGGCAAAACCGCTCGCAGGCCGTGTTGTTTACCGGCGGAATCAACTCCCTGGAGCTGCGCAACGGCTACAACATGCAGGGTAACGTGCGGGCTACAGGCGGTGACGACACGCTTATTTTGGGGGGTGACGTCAATAGCCAGTTCGATGCCGCGAGTATAGGTGACAGCGCCCAGTATGCAGGGTTTGGACACTTCCATAAAAAGGGCGCAAGTACCTGGGCACTGAACAACCCCACATCTGCCACAACCCCCTGGACTTTGTATGACGGCATTCTGCAGGTTGCTGAGAACGGCGCGCTGGGGTCAGACGCCAGCCTGCTGACCTTTGACGGGGGTACCCTGCAACTGAGCAACAGTTTTGATTTAGACCGCCCCATCACGCTCGAAAGCGCGGGCGGCACGCTGGATACTCAGGCATTCAACACGGCCATCAGCCAGGGCGTAACCGGCAGCGGCAGCCTGATCAAACTCGGCAGCGGGGCGCTGACCATGATCGGCGACAGCACCTACACCGGCACGACTACGCTGGCGGAAGGGAGCCTGGATGTCACGGGATCTCTGGTCAGCGATGTCACGGCCAAGCGCGCGACCTTACTTTCCGGGACCGGCAGCATCGGCGCAGCCGCGCTGGAAACCGGCAGCACCTTAACCGTCGGCAGCCCGCTGCAGGGTAACGATGACGCCGCCAGTTTTTCCGTAAACGGTGACCTGGATAACCGCGGGATCGTGAATCTTTCGCGTCGGGCCACCATAAGCGGTAACCGACTCAATGTCAGTGGCGACTATACCGGCGGCACCGACAGCCAACTGAACGTGAACACGGTGTTGGGGGATGATGTTTCTGTCACCGACAAACTGGTGATTCAGGGGGCAACGTCCGGTTCGACCATGCTGGCGGTGGTCAACGTTGGCGGCCAGGGGGCTGAAACTCAGCAGGGGATAGAAGTGGTGACCGTGGGCGGCAACTCTGCGGCGGGGGCGTTTACCCAGTCCGGGCGTATCGTTGCCGGGGCATGGGATTACCGCCTGGTGCAGAAAGGGCAGAACTGGTATCTGACCTCCATGAGCAACCTGCCTCCGGAGCCGCCGGTTGATCCTGTGACACCTCCAGTCGATCCCGTTACGCCACCAGTTGACCCAGTTGACCCAGTTGGGCCTACGACACCACCTCCTCAGCCCGATCCGGTACCGGTTTATCGCCCTGAGGCGGGTAGCTATCTGGTTAACCTGACGGCGGCGAATACGCTCTTCAACCTGACGCTCGACGACCGCGAAGGTGCCACCGAATACCGTACTCCGCTGGATGAACGCGGCATGGCCCGGAGTACTTTCTGGCTGCGTCAGGAAGGCGGGCAGAACCGTTTTCACACCGGTGGAGGCCAGATAAGCTCCAGCGCTAACCGCTACGTCGCGCAGATGGGGAACGAATTCCTGCACGGCAGCAGCCATCAGACCGACCGCTGGGGCGCTGGCCTGATGGCTGGCTATGGCAACGTGCAGGGCAACGCACGTTCAAATTTGACCGGCTATCGCTCAGAGTCAGAGTTGGACGGTTACAGCGTCGGGGCTTATGGCACCTGGTACCAGAACGCCGTTTCCCGCAAAGGCGTCTATGTTGACGGCTGGGTGATGTACAACTGGTTTAACAACAGCGTCAGCGGTGACGATTTGCCGAACGAGGACTACAAGAGCCGCGGTTTCACCGCTTCGCTAGAAAGTGGCTATAACATGCTGCTTAGCGAAAGCGAGCGTCAGGCCGTCTACCTGGAACCTCAGGCGCAGCTGACCTGGATGGGCGTTCACAGCGCTGAACATACGGAAGCTAACGGCACCCGCGTACAGGACAACGGCCAGGGCAACCTGCAGTCTCGTCTGGGCGTGCGGCTGTACCTGCGTGGTCACCGCACAGAGGATGACGGCAAAGGGCGTGAGTTCAAGCCTTATGTGGAAACAGACTGGCTGCATAACACCAAAAACTTTGGTGTGAGAATGGGGGATAAGCTGCTCAATGAAGAGGGCGCCCGCAACATCGGCCAGCTCAGGCTTGGGGTGCAGGGGCAGATTGCTCATGACCTCAACATGTGGGGCGGCGTTGCCCAGCAAATCGGCGACAAAGGCTACCACGACACCTCCGCGATGGCTGGCATGAAATACGGGTTCTGAGCAATCAACAAAGCGGCCGGGATCATCCGGCCGCTTTGTTCATAAAATACTTTTGGTTTTCTCTTCTTTTTCATTTTTCTTTTTATTATTCAATAACTATCTCTCTTATAGATAATTACTATCTAAATAATCTACTTAAAAAATAAATTCAGCTGACTATGCTACACAAGCAACGACAGCGCTGGCGCATTTCTTTTTTCTGATCACGACGCGGGAATACATTGCTATGGCCACATTCGACAGAAGAGATTTTATTAAATCGGTCCTGGTTGCCGGGGCGGGAATATCGCTCATCCCAACCCGCGGCTGGGCCAGTTCGGGAATCACACCTGAGGCCACGCTAATTACGCCGAACGGCTGGGTGCCCAACAATTCGAGGCTGCCGGTTCTGCATTACCGAAACGTGGTGATGCAGGGCGATATTGCCTCGCAAATGGAGGCCATCTTCGCGGCGAATCAGTGGTTTCCGCAATGGCGTAACGGCGTGTATGACTACCACCACTATCATTCAACGGCACATGAAGTGCTGGGGTTTGCCGGCGGCACGGCGCGTCTGATGCTCGGGGGACCTGAAGGACACGAGGTGACGGTCAATGCCGGGGATGTGGTGCTTTTGCCCGCAGGTATTGGGCACTGCCGCCTGTCGGCCAGCGATGATTTCCTGGTTGTCGGGGCTTATCCGGCGGGGCAGAGTTTTGATATTTGCCGGGAAGCACCTACCGCCGAAATGAAGGCGCGGATGGCCGCCCTGCCGTTTCCAAAAAACGATCCGGTGAATGGGCTAACGCCAGACATTACCGCTTGCTGGAAGGCATAACGCCTTGAATAGGCAGTGAATTACATTTTTACGGGAGTCACTATGCAGTATGTCAATCTTGGCCAGTCCGGCCTGCAAGTTTCGCAGTATGTGCTCGGCACCCTGACTTTTGGCGGCGATTTTGGTTTTGACCGCGCCGGTAGTGTGGATGTGAAACAGGCCGCTTCAATGATCGCGCTGTCGCGCGATGCGGGGATTAACGCGATTGATACCGCCAACCTGTACTCTTTTGGTCAGGCGGAAAGCATTCTGGGCGAGGCCTTACAGGGGCAGCGCAATGACTGGCTGTTGTTCAGTAAAGCGCGGTTTCGCATGCATGAAGGGCCGAACGGCAGTGGCGCCTCTCGTCAGCATCTCATTCCTCAGGTGAATGATTCCCTCCGCCGCCTGAAAACGGACTGGCTGGATTTCTTTTGGATCCACGGCTGGGACGGCGTAACGCCGGTAGAAGAAACGCTGGAAGTGATGGATTCACTGGTGCTGGCCGGTAAAATTCGCTACTGGGGCGTGTCTAACTACAGTGGCTGGCAGCTGGCGAAAACCAAATATCTGGCGGAGAAACTGGGCTACACCGCGCCGGTTGCCCAGCAGATTTATTACACGGCGGAAGGGCGTGACGCTGAATACGAACTGCTGCCCGGTGGTAAAGAAATGGGCATTGGGTCGATGATCTGGAGTCCGCTGGGGGAAGGTTTGTTGACCGGGCTTATTGACCGGGACACGCCGCCGCAGGACGGAACGCGCCAGGGATCGACCTGGACCGAGCCGCACATCAGCGATCGCGAACGGCTATACCAGGTGATTGACGTGTTGAAGGAAGTGGCGGCGGAGTGCGGTAAAACCGTGCCGCAGGTGGCGCTGGCGTGGGTCAGGCAGCGCCCGAACGTCGATACCCTCGTGTTAGGGGCGCGAAACGAGGCGCAACTAAAGGAAAATATTGCCTCGATTCACCTGACGCTGACCGACGCACAGATGCTGAAAATCGAAGCCGCGGGGCGCCCGGCGGCCATTTATCCTTTCTGGCATCGCGCTCAACTGGCCCTGGATCTGCCGTCACCGGCGGAAAAAACGTATCTGGAAGGATGGCGCGAAATTCAGGGGCTGTAAGTCGCCCAGGGTTGTGCTGTAATCTAAGAGAGGCTCAGGGCCTCTCTTTTCTGTTATGAAATTTAAGTCAAAAATTATGCAATCCTATAAAAAATCGGCGCTGACGCTGTTTGCGCTCTATTTCCTTAACGGGGTTATTTTCTCTACCTGGGGCGTTTTTATTCCCTGGCTGAAAGAAGCCCATCAGGTGAGTAACAGCCTTTTGTCCATCGCGCTGTTTTCGATGTCGCTGGGGGCAATTCTGGCCATGAAACGCCTCGGGTTGTGGGTCTCATCGATGGGGGCCAAAAAAGCTATTGGGTTGTTCAGCGTGCTTTATCCGTTAAGTTTATGGCTGGTTTTTCTGAGTCCTTCCTTCGCGGCCTCATGCCTGTTACTGATGGTGTTTGGCCTGGCTCTGGCAGTGCTTGACGTGGCGACTAACGTGGAAGCGACGGCCGTGGAGCGGGCCAGCGGGCATAAATTTATGTCGAAGCTGCACGGGATGTTTAGCCTCGGGGGGATAGGCGGGTCGCTGGCAGGCTTGCTGTCGCATCGGCTCACATTCCCGACGCTTTACTACCTGTCCGCCGTGCTGATTGCGGCCGCGATAGTCTCTTTCCTGCTGGCCAGAACGCTTCCTGAAACGGCGCCGACCGTGGAAGACGCGACGGCAGAGGTCAGGCAAACTGAGGGAAAACTGTCGCTTTGGGTGTTAGGGGGGTTGGCCTTCCTGGCCTTGCTGTGTGAAGGGGCCATTTACGACTGGAGCACGCTCTATATGCAGGAGTTTCTTCACCCTGAACAGAGCCGCGCCTATTTAGGCTACGCCTTTTTCTCCGTGGGGATGACGGCCGGGCGTTTTAGCGGCGACACGCTTCGTCGCGCAGTACGCGAGAAAACGCTACTGTCGCTGATGGCCACGCTGGGATTTACTGGCATGAGTATTGTGCTGCTGTCGTCCTCGCCCGGCAATGCGTTGGTCGGCTTTTTGCTGCTGGGGCTGGGCATTTCGACGCTTGTGCCGCTGATGTTTATTATTGCGGCCTCGCAGGGGGAAGGCGATGCCAGTAAAGAAATCGCGCTGGTGACCCGCATGGCTTATACCGGCATGCTGCTGGGGCCGGTAATCATCGGCGCGTTGAGCGGGTGGCTTGGGCTGCAGCTTGCTTTGTGGCTGGTGGCTATTCTGCTGGCCGGGATTGCGCTGACCGCCAAAGCGATGCGCCCCTCTGTACCGCCAGCCACACATTTTTCCTGACGAACCCGGAAGATCAGGCTTCTTCTTCTGCCGGGCCTAAAATGTCCAAAAACTCTTGTACCGGGCGGTCGTGAACCTTCAGGCTGCCCGGGCTGTCGCTCAGCCAGACCACGGCCAGTTCCCAGCACAGGTCTGCATTGCTGATCTTCCGTCTCGTCAGCTTGTCACCGCGCGCCAAAACCACCTCTTCCGGGAGCAGGGCCACCCCCATTTTTCGCTCCAAAAGGCTTAGCAGCGTATCGAGATCGCTGACTTCAAAGGTGATTTTTCGGCTTAAGCCCCGCAGGGCAAAACAGCCGTCATTCACCTTTCGCGTGCCCTGGCCCGATTCAAAGTCGATAAATGACAGGCCGGCAAGCGCTTCCATCGCGATGGTTTCCCCCTCTGCGGGCAGGTCGGGAAAATCGTGTGCGAAGGCCAGCACCATTTCGTCGCAGGCGATGATGCGCGAGGCCAGCCGGTCTGAGACCTCTTCCACCGGCATAATGGCGAGACTGATTTGTTGGTTCTGGATTTTTTCATTTAGCCTTTCAGAAGAGCCCTGGCAAAGCTTGACCTCAAAATCGGGAAACTTACGGATAAATGTCTCCAGCAATTCGGGGAGATCAATAAACGGCGGTACGCTTTGTACGGTGCCAATGGAAAGCGTCCCGGTTTTTAAGGACACAATCGCATCCACTTCCTGGACCGCTTTATCCACGTAATGGCCGATGGTACGGGCATAGTGCAGAAATACCTTCCCGGCCATGGTCAGGCGAACTTTGCGTGTGGAGCGAATAAACAGCGGGGTGCCCAGCTCTTCTTCCAGTTGCTTGATAGAGGTAGAGAGTGCTGACTGCACTATATGCATGCTGAGTGCGGCCCGGGTAAAATTTTCATGTTCCGCAACGGCAATAAAATGCCGAATCTGACGCAGCTCCATCATTTATCTCCAGTAAAGATTAATGCAATCTAAATAATGAATTTTACAGATTAACGATACGCTGCGAAAATAGATTTCGCAATGAGTATTTATCTCGCCCTGAATATTCATTAATTAATCCCTTTTAAATAATTCCGGTGATTCGTTGCCTGGTATTTACCTCTGCTTTATAAGTTTTGCTTTATTAATTTAATGCGAACTTGTCCTTGATATTTTTCTTCACCATGAGGAATGCGTTATGAATTATAGTGCGGCGCCATCTCGCTACAGTAATAATATGCAGTACCGTAAAACGGGGAAAAGTGGCCTGGCGTTGCCGCTTATTTCGTTGGGGCTATGGCAGAACTTCGGCGGGGTGGATGTTTTTGAAACCGGCAGGGCTATTCTGCGTCATGCTTTTGATAACGGCATTACCCACTTTGATCTCGCGAATAATTACGGCCCACCGGCGGGGTCGGCGGAAGAGAACTTTGGCCGCTGGATGGCGAAAGACTTTGCCCCTTACCGTGATGAACTGATTATTTCCACCAAAGCCGGGTGGGATATGTGGCCCGGCCCCTACGGTGGCCCAACGGGCACGAAAAAACACCTGATTGCCAGCTGCGAGCAAAGCCTGAAGCGAATGGGGCTGGACTATGTCGATATCTTCTATAGCCACCGCGTGGATGCCGATACGCCGTTGGAAGAAACCATGGGCGCGCTGGTGCAGCTGCATCGCCAGGGCAAAGCGCTCTACGTGGGGATCTCGTCTTATTCACCGGAGCTGACCCGCCAGGCGGCGCAGATCCTGGCCGAAGAGAAAGTCCCGTTGTTCATTCACCAGCCGAACTACTCCATGCTGAACCGGACCATTGAGCACGGGTTGCTGGATGTGTTGGCGGAATCAGGCAGCGGGTGCATTGCTTTCTCGCCGCTGGCGCAGGGCATGCTGACGTCGAAATACCTGAACGGGGTGCCACAGGGGGCGCGTGCGGCCGGGGAGGGATCCCGGGTGGCGGGCATGCTGAATGCCGAGAACCTCAACAAGATCCGCGCGTTGAATGCCGTGGCCGAAAGCCGTGGGCAGACGCTGGCGCAAATGGCGATTGCCTGGGTTCTGCGTGACTCACGTGTCACCTCTGCCCTGATTGGGGCGCGTACCGTTGAGCAACTGGCGGACTCGCTGCAGGCGCTGGATAACCTGGCATTCAGCGCTCAGGAACTGGCCGAGATCGACCAGCATGCCACCGAAGGCGGCGTGGACTTATGGCGCGTCTCTTCGCAGATCAAATAGCCTGTTTGACTTATTTACGCCGCCACCGCGCGGCGTTTTTTGTTTTTAACTTGCCGTGCTTCGGGCGGCGTTTCGCCAGGCTTTTGGTGACAGGCCGGTTTCACGTTTAAAAGCATTACTGAAGGCGCTTTCCGAGGTATACCCGAGTGACTGGGCCACCATCGCGATTTGATCCGCCTGTTCGCGCAGCGCTTTTTCCGCCAGCCGCATACGCCACTGGGTAAGATAAGCCCCTGGCGTGATCCCCGACGCGGTACGAAAATATTCCGCAAAGGTGGTGCGCGACATGGCGCAGGCTTTGGCGAGCTCTTCCAGCCGCCAGCCGCGTGCCGGGTTGGCGTGAATAAGCCTGAGCGCCGGCGCAAGACGGGCATCTCCCAGCGCGCGCAGCAAACCTGCCGGAAGTGAGCGGCTGGTTTGTAAATGGGCGCGAAGGATCTGAATAAACAGCAACTGCGAAAGCTGCGCGGAGGCCAGCTGGGTGCCCGGCTGGGCCGTCTCTCTTTCGACTATCAACTGATCGAGCAACCAGCGGAACGAACTCGCCTGTGGGGATATGGCCGGGATGTGGATCCATTGCGGCAGCACCTGGGCAAGCATTTGCCCGCGGTCGGGATCCAGCAGGACATGCCCGCCCATATACTCAAATTCTTTTCCCTCCCCCAGGGCGGCGTAGTTCCGCTCTCCGGCCTTAAAGACGCTCATGGCATCCACCGGTTTAATCTCCGGGGAGCTGGCGACAATAAACGCCCGCCTGGCGTTCAGCAGGCCGACATCGCCGGTGCTAAAATGGATGGGCTCCGGGTGGCCTTCAAGCATGACCCAACAGTTGCCCTGGACGACGGCGAAGAACTTGATTT
Source organism: Cedecea sp. NFIX57 (assembly GCF_900177785.1). NCBI lineage: Bacteria > Pseudomonadati > Pseudomonadota > Gammaproteobacteria > Enterobacterales > Enterobacteriaceae > Cedecea > Cedecea sp. NFIX57. The sequence continues at coordinate 16,869 of NZ_FXAS01000040.1, forward strand.
TGTCCGGCGGCGGGAAGTGAAGCGCCCAGTCGCCGCCGGCGGTAAAACCACCGGTGACCAGCGACTCGGCGTCGGCGAACTTGAGAATGTCAGAAAACGGATCGGTGTGCATTCCCGTACTATCGCGCAAGTAGAACGGACGATCAAGCATTCAAAATCCGGTGACCGGACTTTATTCTGTGCAGCAAATGAACGGCATTCTGCCTGCTGGCCAGGCTACAGAGGACAAGCATATGACCCAAGATATCGTATTGGTTACCGGCGGCACCGGATTTATCGCCCAACACTGCATCATCGCGCTGCTGGCGCAAGGCTATGAGGTTCGGACCACCGTACGCTCGGCTGACCGCAAAGCAGAAGTGCTCAAGAACCTGAAAGAGGGTGGCTGCGAGCCGGGGGAGCGTCTCTCCTTTTTCGTCACAGATTTAATGGCGGATGAAGGCTGGGCTGAAGCTATGGCCGGGTGTCGCTATGTGATGCATGGCGCCTCGCCGACCCCTTCAGGTAATCACGCCACCGACGAGGACTGGATCAAACCCGCCGTGGACGGCAACCTGCGCGTGCTCCGTGCCGCAAGTTTCGCGGGCGTTAAGCGCGTGGTGTTGACCTCTGCCTTTGGGGCCGTAGGCGTCGGGCATCCGGCCAGCCATCGCCGCCCGTTTGATGAAACGGACTGGAGCGACGTTTCCGGGAAAGTGTGGCCCTATCAGAAATCAAAAACGCTGGCGGAAAAAGCGGCCTGGGCGTTTATTGAGCAAGAAGGGCGGGGGCTTGAGCTGTCGGCAGTGAACCCGGTGGCGGTGATGGGGCCGGTACTGGGGCCTGATTTCTCTCACTCCACACGGCTGGTGAAAAACATGCTGGATGGGCAGAAAGGCAACCCGAACATCAACTCTTGTTTTGTGGACGTGCGCGACGTGGCCGATTTACATCTGCTGGCGATGACGCACCCGGCGGCAAACGGTGAGCGCTTTCTCGCCAGCTCAGGCAAAAGTTTGCTGATGGTTGAGGTGGCGAAAATCCTGCGGAAGCACCTCGGTGAAGCCGCCGACAAAGTCTCCACCCTCGCGCTGCCCGACTGGATGGTGCGCCTGGCGGCGCACACAAATCCGGGAATGAAAGGATCGCTGACCCTGCTCGGCGTGGATATGAACGTCACTAACGCAAAGGCGGTGAACCTGCTCGGCTGGGCCCCGCGCTCGCCGGAAGAGGCGATTGTCGCCACCGCGGAGAGTTTTATCCGCCTGGGCTTACTGGAGAAATAAGCGCTATCGCTTCGCGCGAAGCAGCAGGGCTGACAGCGAGGCGATAAGCCCAAAGGCCGCCATCAGTAGCCAGGCCGTCTGGAACTGAGCGGCGGCCTTGGCGCTGCCAGAAACGGCCACAAAGACTCCCACACCAATCGCCGCGCCAATCTGCCGGGAAGTGTTAATGATCCCGGTGCCGGTGGCGTACTGACTGGCGGGCAGGGCAGACGCACCGCCCGCGATAAAGCCCGTCTGGCCAATGCCCGCGGCAATGCCCGTCAGGATCATGCCCGGCCAATAGGCCTGGAAATAGTGGGGTGCATCCCCCAGGACGCCATACCACCAGACGCCTGAGATCAGAAACAGCAATCCGGCGGTGACGGTGAGTCGCTTCGGCGAGACGTGGGTTCTGCCGGCGATAACCGAAGCCACGACCGCACTACCAGGCCCGAAGGCAAACGCGGCACCCGCTTTCATTTCAGGCCAGTGCCAGACCTGCGTCAGGAACAGGCTGCCACCCAGCAGCATGATGGCGAATCCCATGTAGAAAAAGGCCATCCCCAGCGTGGCAAGGGTAAATGTCGGCACCCGGAATACCCGCAGGTCGAGCGCCGGGGCGGGCTGCGTCAGGCAGCGACGCACGAACAGCCCCAGGAACGCGAACGCACCGCCCAGTACCACCCAGAGTCTGAGACTGGTGAATCCCCAGTCGCTGGCCCAGGAGATCCCGGCCACCAGCAGCGCCAGGCCAGCGATGAGCATCAGCGAGCCGAGGATATCCGGCAGCCGGCTTTTGACCACTTCCGTTTCCGTCAGGTGCTTACTCAGCCACAGCGCCGGGAGCGCCACCGGCAGGTTAATCAGAAAGATCAGCCGCCAGTCGATATTGACCAGCGCGCCGCCAAGAATCGGCCCAAGCGCGGCGGCAACCGATCCGGTTGCCGCCCAAATCCCCACCATCTGCTTGTGGCGATCTTTGGGGTAGGCGGCCAGCAGCAGCCCCAGACTGGTGGGGATCATCAACGCGGCACCCACGCCTTTCAGACCGCGGGCAAAAATCAGGGAGAGAACGTCCGGCGCAAAGGCGCAGGCCAGACTCGCCACAGAGAACACAGCCAGGCCGGCTTTGAAGATACGCTTACGGCCGTAAATATCCGCTATTCTGCCCGCCGGGACCAAAAAGGCGGCAAAGGCAATGGAATAGGCGCTGATCACCCAGGAGAGTGCCTGGTTAGTGGCCCCGGTAAAGCTATCGCGAATGGCCGGGAAAGCGAGATTGACGACAAACAGGTCAAGCGACGACAGCACGCTCCCGGCGCCAATCACGATCATGACCCAGGCTGAAACGCGCGCGCTGGCCTGGTAGGCGGCCGGTGAATCCGTGGAATGAGACATACTCTGCTCCGAAGAAAGTAAGAACCGTAAAACGCAGGAGTATGAAAAGGTCAGCGGCGGCCGTATTGGATATTTGAAAAATGCGCGTTAACAAATTGTGCCGGGGTAATGCCGAAGCAGCCTTTAAAGCGGCGAATTAAATGGCTCTGATCGAACAGGCCAACGGCGGTGGCCACGTCGGCGGCGGGCAAACCGGTGCGGAGCATTTGTCTGGCAGAGTCCATGCGCACCCTGTTGAGGTAGGCATGCAGCGACAGGCCATAAGCGGCGCGAAACAGTTGGTTCAGACGGACCCGGCTCAGGCCGGATGCCAGGGCCATATCTTCGGTAGTCAGCGGAGAGGCAAAGCTGGCGTGAATCAGGTCGCGTACTTTGGCAATTCGCGGTTCGCGGCTTTCTTCCTGCGGCGTAAACCGGCGGGTGGAATAGCGGCTCAGCAGCGGTTTTAACGCGTCAATCAGCAGCACCTCCAGCGCTAAGTGATCCTGCGATTGAAACAGCGTGCGGTGCAGCGTTTGCAGCCTGGCGACGATGTCCGGATCGCTCAGGATCGGGCTGGTGAAGCACAGGCTGTGGCCGGTGTTCAGTTCCAGCTCGTGGGCAATGCCGTCCACAACCCAGGGCTGAACGTAGAGCATGCTGTAGGTGTAGCCCTGCTCGGAATAAACGCTGCCATCGTGGGCGTCGCCCGGATTCACGATCATGGCGCTGCCCGCAGGGGCAATGACCGAGCCGCTGCCCAGGCCAATTTTGGACGCCCCGACATCCATGGTGCCGATCACAAAGTAGTCGTGGGAATGGCGCTCGTAGCGGTGCCTGTTAAAATGGGCATGCAGGCCCTGGAGCCCCTGTGACGGAGCCGCAATGAATTGCGTCCACTCGTTGGCAAAAAGCTCCATATGATCTCGCTATTTGAACGGCTGCTGAGCTGCCACGCCGGCCGTATGCTGGTGGGCGTAAACCTGAAGATGGCAATAAGCCGCCCGGTAAAGCGGCACGCTCAGGCCGTGCCGGGTTGCGCGGGTAATCATATCGCCAACTATAGCATCGCCCTCAAGGCGTGGGGCGTGACTGGCAATGTCGCGCATCATAGAGGCGGCCCAGGCGGATTGCGGGTCCAGCAGGCGGTTTTCAATGCTGGTGATTTCCTCTGACGGCAGCGTATGGCCTTCTGCTGCGGCGACGCTCAGGCTTTCTGAAAGCGCCTGTCGCATCAGCGCCTCTCCGTCCTTCGTCGCTAAAATATCGCCCACTGTGCCGCGCATCAGGCAATTCATTAGCGCGCCGGAAGCCAGCATTACCCATTTGTTCCACAGCGCCTGCATAATGTTGTCTGACAGCACGCGCACGCCCGCGGAAGAGGCTAACAGCGCGTAAAACGCTTTTGCTACATCAAGCGTGGCTGACGATCTCGCGCCGACAACAACCTGATCCGCCGCACCCATCTGTTTGATCTCGCCGTTGGCGTTAAGCGTGGTGGCAATATAAGCCGCGCCGCCGAGCACCCGGTCGCGGCCAAAACGGGCGTCGAGTTGGTCGTAAACCGAGAGGCCATTGAGGAAGGGCAAAATGGCGGTCGAAGGTCCCACGGCGGGCGTAATGTCCTCGATAGCTGCCTGCAGATCGTACGTTTTGCAACTGAGCAAAATCAGATCGTAGTCGGGCCGGAGGCTGTCCCGGGTGACCGTATTAACCGGGGCGTTAAAACCTCCGAGGCTGCTTTCCAGCCGCAGCCCCTGCCTGGCCAGTAGCTCAGCGCGTTTTGGCCGCACGAGAAAAGCCACGTCAGCGCCGGCCTGAATCAGTCTCGCGCCGTAATACCCCCCGATTGCACCTGCCCCAACCACCAGTATTTTCATCACTTTTCTCGCTGAGTTTGACGTTGATTGTGTCCGCTTTAGCTTTCGCTGAGTTCGGGGTTTATGAGTCTGCCTGCCGAACGCCAACGGGTGAGATCGTCGGCGCCAGGCCCTAACGCCACCCTGACGTCCTGCGGTGACACCTGCTGCCCGGTTTCGGTATCCACGAGGGCAACTTTAACTTTATGTCCGCTGTTGCCGTCCACCATGATAAGCGGCGGCCCGGCCAGGCCCGGGAGGTTCCACTGGCTGCCTACCTGCATCATGCTCAGCAGCACCAGCCCGACGTCTCGTCCCTTTTCGGTGAGCAGGTATTCGTAGCGTTCCGGCCTCGTCTGGTAGCGCTGCCGGGTTATTAAATCTTGTTCTTCAAGCGCTTTTAGCCTGTCGGACAGCGTGGCGTTAGTGATGCCGCTGGAGCGGCGAAAATCATCATAGCGGCTGAGGCCTAAAAACAGGTCGCGCATAATCAACATCCCCCAGCGGTCACCCAGGGCACCCATCACGCCGGCGACGGAGCAGGTCATGCCTTCAAAACCTTTCGAGCGCATAGCGTTCCTTATTTTTCATCAACGTGGACCCGGTAACAGTGTATAGCCGGATTTAAGCCACCGGCTAATCGTTATGCGGCTGTTGATCTTTTTATTGTTACTCTTATTATAAGAGTTAATGGCGGGGCGGGCAAGTTTTACACAGCCCGATGCCAGAAAACAATCGCTCATTTACCCAGGTGAATCTTGATGAAATCTACGCGTACCCTCACGAAAGTCGAAAGTCAGTCTGCTGTTAAGCCTCTTGCTTGCCGGGGCCGGGCTCTCTGGCCCCGTATTTGCCGCCCCCGCACCCGCAGCTCCCTGGGACACCCAGCTCAATCCGGCGGCGCATCAGGCCGATGCCGTATTCGCTGACTACAAGTTTCGGGATGGCGAAACGCTGGCTCAGGTGAAACTGCACTACGCCACGCTCGGGAAGGCGCACCGCAATGCGCAGGGAGAGATTGATAATGCGATTCTCGTGCTGCACTGGACGGGGGCGGACAGCCGCGCGCTGCTGAGCCCGGTCTGGACCAAATCCCTTTACGGGCCGGGACGCCCGCTGGACTCGAACCGCTACTATCTGATTTTTGCCGACAGCATCGGCCACGGCCAGTCGAGCAAGCCGAGCGATGGCTTAAAGGCAAAATTCCCCAACTATGACTACGGCGACATGGTTGATTTGCAGCATAAACTGGTGACCGAAACGCTGGGCATCAAACATCTGCATGCCGTGATCGGGATGTCGATGGGGGGCATGAACGCCTGGCAGTGGGCGGTGGCATACCCGAACATGATGGACGGCGTGATGCCGGTGGTGTCTCTGCCAGTCAAGGTGTCCGGGCGTAATCTGCTGTGGCGCAGAATGATCGTGGACGCGGTGCACGCCGATCCGGCCTGGCACAACGGCAATTATACCCGGGCACCTGAGAGCTGGCTTCAGGGCTACAATATTCTGCGGATGATGATCGACAGCGCGCCGGATTTGCAACGCACGATCCCGGACGGGGCGGCGGCAGATAAGTTCCTGGCGAACAACCGCTTCACTGCCAACCATATCGACACCAATGATGTGCTCTACTCGCTTAAATCCTCCTTCAGCTATAACCCGCAACCCGATCTGAGCAAAATCACCACCAAACTGTATGCGCTGAACTTCTCGGATGACGAGTTCAACCCGGACAGCCTGCACGTGCTGGAAACCGAGGTGCCCAGGCTAAAGCAGGGCCGCTACGTGGTGCAGGCTGGCACCCCGACCTCGCCAGGGCATTTCACCATGACGCGCCCGGATCTGTGGGCTAATCACGTCGGCGAGTTTATGCAGTGGATCGGCGATAAAGGGTAAATTTCATCAGCGGTGTATTGCCTCCCTCGCCGCTGATCCTGCTGTTTAAAACGCGGGATAAAAACTCTGCGCTTTTTGACGAGTTCGAAACGCGTTAAGCATCCTGCCAGTAAGGTGGGGAGCCGAACTTCGCCATAAAGAAGTCTATTGCGGTGCGGGTGTTAAGCGACGGAAAGCGCCCGCCGGGGTAGAGCATATACAGCGAATGGTCGGTGGCGCTGTAGGACGCCGTGTAAGCCGTCATCATCGGGATAAGCCGCCTGGCCCGCAGCGAGTCGCTGATTTGCCAGTCAGGGAACAGCACGATACCTGCACCATCTTCCGCCGCTCTCACCAGCATCTCCGCATTGCCGGAAACGATTTTAGGCTCCGGCGTTAGCTGCGTTTTTTCTTCTCCCTGGGTGAAGTACCAGCGCTGAAGGCCCATCAGGCCGCGATAGGCCAGCAGCCTGTGGCCGTGCAGTTCTTCAGGCGTTTGCGGCGTGCCGTAGCGGGCGAGGTAAGCCGGGCTGGCCACCAGATAAGCGCGCTGCCGGGTAATAAAGCGCCCGTGCAGGGAGCTGTCCTGCATCGGCGCGATGCGCAGCAGCAGATCGGTGCCGTCCGCCAGCGGGTCGATGTAGTTATCCGTCAGGTTTAGCTCCAGCCGCAGCGCCGGGTAGCGTTCGCTGAATTCGGCAATCCACGGGGCAATATGGCGCAGGCCGAAAGACACCGGCGCGTTGAAGCGAAGCACGCCGCCGGGTTGCAAACGGCGCTCGCCAATCTGGTTCTGCGCCTGCTCAAGCTGGCTCAGCATCTCCCTGAACGCGGCGGCGTAAATATGGCCGGCATCGGTAGCGACCACGGCTCGCGTATTGCGGTAAAGCAACTGCGTTTCCAGGGACTGCTCGAGCTGAATCATGGTGCGGGAAACGGAGGAGGGCGACAGGCTCTCCTGGCGGGCCACTTCTGAAAAACTGCCCTCGCTGATGACGGCAAGGAAGAGGCGCATTGCGCGCGCGTTTATCTGGCTCAGATCTTTCATTTGTGCATTTTCCGCAAAAGTCTTTCATAGATTATACGGTTTTTCGCCACGCCCGGCAGCGTTATGCTCACCGGCAAGTCATGATTCCCGAACCGTCGGGGAAGCACAGAGAGGATGGTATGAGCAATAAAGTTTTGGCTTTTGATGAGGCCGTGCGTCAGCGTTTTTCATCCAGAGCGTTTCTGCCTACGCCGCTGACTGAGGCGCAAATTCGGGATGTTTTGCAGGATGCCCAGCATTCACCGTCCAACTGCAATACGCAGCCGTGGAACGTCCATATTGTCTCCGGCGCCACCAAAGATGCGCTGCAAAAGATGATGATTGAGAACGATACGGCGGGTAACGTCACGCCGGATTTTAGTTTCAGCTATGACGATTTTCACGGCGATTACTACGCGCGAAGTCAGCGCCAGGCGAAGGTTTACTACGACGCGCTAGGCATTGCCCGCGACGATAAAGAGAAGCGCCGCGAAGCGTACCTGCGTAACTTCAACTTCTTCGGCGCCCCGCACGTGGCGTTCCTGTTTATGCCGTCGTTTGGCGACAACGTGCGAGTGGCGTCCGACATAGGCATGTACGGGCAGAGCTTCCTGCTGTCTTTAACCGCGCGAGGTTTTGCCGGCATTCCGCAGACGCTGCTCGGCTTCCATGCCGATGCCACGCGCCAGATCCTGGGCGTACCGGATGACTATCGTCTGCTGTTCGGGATCTCCTTCGGCTACGCCGACCCGAACGCGCCTTCGGCTCAGGTTCGCATGTGGCGCCAGGGTGTGGACGACAGCGTGACGCTGCATAACTAGCGGTGGGAGGGCGCGCTTTCTTCATGCCGATGGCCAGGGCCAGCAGGATCGCGGCCAGGGAAAGCGCGCTGGCGAGGTCGGGGACCTGGCCAAGAATCAGCCCCGAGCTGAGCATGGCGAAGACCGGGATCAGCAAAGAAAGCGGCGCCACGCGGGAAGCTGGATATTTATGAAGCAAGGTATTCCAGCCCCAGTAGCAGAAGTGTGTCGCGGCATAAACCTGGAATAGCAGCGAAAGCACGGCCTGCTTATCGATATTTTGCGCCAGCGAAGTGAAGGGGGCCGAGCCGTGCCAGGCCCAGGTCAGAAGCATCAGGGGCACAGGGGGAAACAGGCTGGCCCATACCACAAAAGCAAAGATCTCTTTCACGCCGGAAAGTTTGATGATGATGTTGCCGACGCTCCAGGCCATGGCGCTGATCACAATCAACCCCAGCCCGGGTAACGTTGCGCTGCCGGCGCTATCCAGCAGCATGCCGAGCAGGCCGGCCGCCGCCAGAGCGATGCCATAGCGCTGCGGGCGTGTAAGGCGCTCGCCAAACAGCAGGACTCCCCAGCCCAGGGTAAAAAAGGCGCTGAGCTGAATAAGCAATGCGGCGCTGCCGGGTGGGACGCCAAACGCGATACCCAGATTGATCAGCGCCCACATCGCCACGCCAAAAATCAGGCCATAGGCCGCGATCCAGCGCAGACGCACCGCCGGGCGTCTGATAAAGAACACCCACGGCAGGGCGGCAAGCGCAAACCGCAGGGCGGTTAATAAAAGGGGATCGATATGGGCCAGCCCAAGGCGGGTAAGAGGGAAGTTAATCCCCCAGGCGGCGGTGACGGCCAGGGCGAGAAAGAGGTGTTTGCGCTGCATGTCTGTGTCCGGTGAAAAGTGTCGCCGGGACTCTATCGTTTCCCAAATTGGCCTGCTTTTATTAACGGGTCAATTATGGGTAAAATTGGGCCGTGCAAGATAACAGCACAGTACTCTATCAGGATTCGCCCCTGGCAATCATCGTCACGGCAAAGCATTTTGCCGATGGGGAGTGTTTCCCGCAGCATCGCCACGATCGCGGGCAGTTTGCCTACGCGGCAAGCGGCGTTATCTCCGTGGAGACGCCTGACGAAAACTGGGCGGTGCCGCCGCAGTGCGCCATTTGGGTGCCTGCCGATTTGGCTCACTCGATGCAAATGCGTGGGCCGGTAACCATGTTGAACAGCTATATCAGCGAGGCCGCTGCTCAGCGGCTTGGGCTGCCGCAGGGTTGCCAGGTGTTTGGCATCTCGCCGCTGCTGCGCGAACTGCTGGCGCAGGCCGTAACCCTGGCTGATGTCCGCCAGGCTGAAGGGCGGGGCCAAAGCCTGCTTGATTTGTTGCTCTATGAAATAGCCGCGATGCCCGCGCTTTCTCTCAATGCCCCGCTGCCCGACGAACCTCGTTTGCAGGCGGCCTGCCGGGCGTTTTTGCTGGCACCTTCGCTGGAAACGTCCGTCGACGATATGGCAACACGCGCGGGGATGAGCCGCCGAACCTTTACCCGCCAGTTCAGACAGCAGACCGGCATCAGCTTTGTGGTGTGGCGGCAACAGGCTTGCCTGCTGGCGGCGATAGGTCGGTTAGGTGAAGGGGAGGCGATCACGCGTATTGCGCTGGATTTAGGCTATAGCAGCCCGGGAGCTTTTTCAGGGGGGTTTAAAAAAGCGTTAGGCAAATCCCCCACTCAATATTTTGCCAGAAGGTATCGCTAGAGATGTTTCACCATAAAAATGCTCAGCGGATCGGGCTGGTAGGGAGAAAAGGCCTCGCATATCGAATAGCGGCAGTTTTGGTAGAGCCTGATGGCCGGCTGCTGATGAATACCGGTCTCCAGCCGCAGTACGTCACAGCCAGCCTGACGAGCTTCAGCCTCCAGTCCGGCGACTATCGTTTCACCCAGTTTTAAGCCACGGGAAGACGGTTTAATAAAAATCCTTTTTAGCTCGCCTTCGCCGTTATCCTGCAGCAGGAGCGCGCCGCAGCCGACGGCCTCGGCCTGCTGATTATGTACCAGCAGGCAGCGAATTTTGCCTTCTGCAACGGTGGTTAATTCAACGCAGTGATTGCTCTCCGCGGGGTAGAGCTGCTGCTGGAAGGCATCCAGTTCGGCAACGAGCGCCTGCAGTTCAGGGGCAGAAGGGGAGCAGGGGGTAATAGTGAACATCGTAATCCCTGAATCGTTGTTTTTTTCAAAGTATAGCGATCGGCGAAGTGGCTGACTCATTCGATCTTCTTATGAGTGACTCTCGGGTTTCGGGTAGAAAAAAAGCCGCTTTCGCGGCTTATTGTGCAGAGACGGCTAATTATTCAGTGACCTTTTTCTTCAGGTCAGCCGCGCCTTCTTTGGTCTTATTCCAGCCTTTTTCAGCGCCTTCTTTGGTTGCGTCCCAACCTTTCTCGGTGCCTTCTTTGGTTTTATGCCAGGCCTTCTGGGAGCCTTCGCTCACCTTGCTGCCTACGCTGTCGCTTTTACCTTCGGCGGCGTGTTTAGACTTAAGCTTCAGCTCTTCGCCTTTGTTTTCTGCCTCGTGCAGCTTCTCTTTAGCGGTGTTCGCGCCTTCGTGCGCCGCAGCGACGGTCTCATCAGTTGCATGTGTGGTGGTCGCGGCAAAAACAGGAGCAGCCAGCAGAATTGCAGATAAAGCGATGATCGTTTTTTTCATAATATCCTCAACAAACGTTATCAGTCCTTATGACCGTGAATAAGCCTGGCACAGCGAAGCGGAAGTTGCCTTAGGTAATATTCCTAAATGAATCCGGATGTTCACGGCTGGTGGATATATTCTGCTGAATAATCCACCGGAATATAAGCTTATGGATGGCGAATAAAACGGCCTATCCGCTGCCTGAGCAGGCGATTCTCCTGGCGCAGGCGTTCGTTTTCCTCCAGCAGCGTGAGCGCCACGGCGATGCCCGGCCAGTCGAGTTCTAATTCTCGTCTTAGCCGCAATGCTCGCTGCGCTATGTTGATCGCATGGTCGTCAAACTGCCACGGTTTGATCTCAAAATCGTAAGGTTCGACGACGCCAAGCCCGACGATTTCATTGAGCTCATCTTCATGAATGCCAGTGTGCAGGCAGAACTCGGTGATGGTAAAAGTGACGGTGACGTTAGCCATTATTTTTCCCCCAATCTTTGCGCGGATTGAACGTCGGCTGGGCGTCTGCCAGCTGCTGCCAGAGTGCCGCAGCGTTTTCGTCTGGCTTAGGCGGCATCACGATTTTAATCACCGCGAACAGGTCGCCGGTATGCTGTTTACTCACCAGTCCTTTGCCCTTGATGCGCAGCTTCTGTCCGGCCTGACTGCCGGCTGGAATGGTCATCAAAATACTGTCTTTGAGGGTAGGAACCTCGACTTTTGCCCCCAGCGCGGCTTCCCACGGGGCCAATGGCAACACGACTTCCAGATTGTGGCCGACAATATCGAACAGTGGATGCGGCGCGATATGGACAACCAGCCACAGGTCACCGTTTGGCCCGCCATTTTCCCCCGGGGTACCCTGGCCTTTAAGGCGGATGCGTTGCCCGTCACCGACGCCCGCCGGAATTTTTACATTCAGCGTTTTAGGGATTTCCTGCTCGACGATGCCAAAGACGTTGTAGACCGGCAGCCTGTAGCTGATGGTGCGGCTGTGTTCGGCCAGCGTCTCTTCCAGGAATACGGCGACTTCGATTTCTACATCGTGGCCGCGCGCGGCATGCGGCTGGCGCGACTGCCGGGCCTGCTGGCCGAACATGGAAGAGAAGATATCGTCGAAGTCCTGGGCGTTGTAGCTCTGCTCGTCGCCCTGGTGGAAGGGCTGATTAAACGGCGGGTCGTTGCGGTGCTGCCACATCTGGTCGTATTCAGCCCGGCGCTGCTCGTCGCTCAGCACTTCCCAGGCTTCCGCCACTTCTTTAAAGCGGGCTTCTGCGTCGGGCTCTTTGCTGACGTCGGGGTGATATTTGCGCGCCAGGCGGCGGTAGGCGGTTTTGATGGTTTGGAGTTCGTCCGTCGGTTTCACGCCCATGATGGCGTAATAATCCTTTAATTCCATATCGTTATCTCGCATAAATCAGTGCATGCAGAACAGAACGTGCGGAAAGTGTCGTCGATAAGTATAGGGTCGTTAAGGCAGTTCGATGATCTTAATCAGAACTTTATTGATGTCAGTGATGGTCAATCGACGATCTTTTATCGAAAGGTGTGTGGGGAAATGTCTATTGCTTGAGTATGCAATCTGCACGATCGGTCGTTATTTGAATCTGAAGTCTGGTGCTATTTGATCCCCTGCAGGTTTCAGACTTCCTGAATTGAAAATGCATTCACTTACCTCTATGTTCAGAGGGCGGAAAATTGCCGAAAACCGTTGTTTTAGTCGGCGACAGGCTATTTTCTGCCTCGACTTCTGGCGTGATTAAATAACAAAAAGAAGGAAACTTACCGTTGAATCGTTACTCCATCGCTATCCTGGCTTCGACCTGTCTGCTGGCCGCCTGTGCGGGCCCGCAGTCGGCAAAAACATCGCAAATTAAAGACCTGGCCGCCCCGCAAACCATCACCTTTGCAGGAAAAACCTACGGGCAGTCTTTCACCCGGTCAACGCCGCAGCAGGCGGTATGGGAATACACCACCGATGGTGAAAAAGCCGAAAACTGGCAGTGGACCCGGCTGATTACGGTCAATCAGATCAAACTCAACGCCCCGCTTGACCGCTGGATGCAGGCGACGGCGGTGGAGTTAAACCGCACGGTGCCGAAGCCACATTTCGATATAGCGAAAAATGGCGACGTGGCCGAGGTGCGGATTATCTATCTGCCGAAGCCGGGGGACGCAAAGCAAAGCGGCTACGAGTCTGACGTGTGGCTCGCCCGTGAGGCCTGCCGCGGCATCGTCAACCTGCAGTTTGCCCGCCAGTATCCCGCCGATGCAAAAGTAACCGAAAACGACATGGTGAAGCGTATTAAGGCGGATAACGACAAAGATATGGCGGCGCTGCAGGCGTTAAACTGGAAAGCGGAGTGTCGCTAACCCGGTTCCCCGGTCAAACCTGGCCGGGGCATTTTATTAAACCTCAGCTACATGACTTATTATTCAGCATGGCAACTACTTGAATTAATTTACCGGCCTGCCAGAATTCATTTATTGAATAGTTTAGTCCCGTAACTTATTGAATATGAGCTTTCGGTTATTTTGAGCTGTCTCCCGGCTAAAGCTCAGATTGCTTCAAAAAAAACGTGACATTTGGTATATTGTTGCTCATTGATTATTCACCTAGCGGTGCCAAAAAGAACAAAATTCACCGCGCCCCAGGAAAATGAAATGTTAGATTACCGCTTCCCGACAGCTTTGCAGATGGTTCTCAGCGTAGCGATGGCGGAGCAAATGGGTGAACGTTCGACCAGCGCTATCCTTGCCTACGGGCTGGAAGCCAACCCGAGCTTTATCCGTAAACTGATGGTTCCCCTCACGCGAGACGGCATTATCGTCTCGACGCTGGGACGCAACGGTTCCATTCATCTTGGCCGCCCGGCCGAAGAGATAACCCTGCGAGATATTTACCTGTCGGTGATTGAAGACAAAAAAATCTGGGCGTCTCGCCCTGACGTGCCTGCCCGCTGTGTGGTCAGCGCCAACGCCTGCTGGTACTTCAAAACTGTTGCGGAAGAAGCGGAAGAGGCGTCGCTGGCAGTACTGGCGCGCCATACCGTGGCAAGCGCGCTGGAGAAAGTGAAAAAGAGCGACACCAGCGGCTGCCAGCCGTTGCCTGAGCTTGAGGCGCAGTACAAAAAACGATAGTCACCGCATTTTCGCGGGTAGCCTTTTCCTTTTACTCGGAGGAGGCTGATCGAGGTGCCCGTAAAGGCGCTAACGAGAACGGCTCTGTGCCTCAATGTTTTGCTTTATCACTTCAAGGGGCGCACTGCCCACACTACCACCAGAATACGATGGCGATCGCTCAGTCCCACTGAACCATCTTCACCGGGACGTTCTTCCTCTGATTTTGCCCCTTTTTTCTCAGATGTGCAGTCGGTTCATCCCCACTCAATGGGCTGGTGACGTTCTCGCTGAGGCTGTTTGCCTGGATACGGGGTGACGGGTCTTTCTCAACGATGAAAATTTCATCTTGCGTGATATCAGAGACAGGCGTAAGTTGGGCATATACCAATGCAACTGAAGGTTGCACACCAGGGCCCCGCAGCGGTCACGACACCGGGGCTGTGATAGACCGCCTGACTTGCAGCAATGTCTGCCACTCTGACTGCATCTGACCATCCGGTAAGACTGCGTCCACCTTTTTATATTCTGCCACGACGACTGGGAAATCGCTCACTGGATCCCCCGGGGTACCGTCCATACTTTTACGTTACAGTCCGTCTTTTCTGATATGACGGTTTTGTGCTGTGCGCGCGGTCATGGTGATCGGGGGTAACCGTTCACCGGCTTTTCACCGCAATGCCTGCCACTTTAACGGCAGTCTCCCGGTCAGGTATGACGGTGTCGTGTCAGATACGTGCTCACGACGACAGGGGAGAACAGATCACCAACGCTTTCCTGCCTGCCTGACAACTGTCAGTCTGTATGGGCCGGATTTACATGATATACCACAATGACTTATGCCTGGGTTGTGACAGGTCATCTCTCCCCAATAGCCTCAAGATTGTGTCATTTTACCTGGCATTCGACACGGGGAGCAGGTCGTAAGCGAACGCCACACCGGGTCGCATTGCAGGCGTCATCACGCCAGTCTGCTGTCTTTCTTTTCAGCGGCGTCAATGATGCACCGACGGTTATAAAAATAGGAATGAACCCATATCGGAGGCGGATCACGATGATCCGGGGGCACACCTGTTCTTGCAGGCAGCCTGCACATCACGCAGCGCTGTACCCCGCAATACCTTAACGACAGCCTTTCCGGCGCACCGATATCGTTCAGCACTTCGCAGTGATGACTGCGTGTGCATTCACCGCGCGCCGGAAGCCCCTGTTGCCTCATTACGAAGGAGGGAGTGATATGTCTCGACTGGCGCAGGATATGAAAACGTTGGCGCACCGTGCCGGCGGCAGTTTCAGGACCGTGTATGACCGCGAACAGATGGCGCAGCGTTTTGCCCGTTATCTGCTGGGCCAGAATATCCAGATAACCAGGACCTGTCAGCTTAAAACACGGTACATTGCAGGCTATATTCAGGCCCGACTGGCAAAGGGGATTTCCCTGCGTACGTTGCAAAATGAGATGGCTATGGTCCGCACCATACTGTGGGATGCGGGCTGCACGAAGTTAAGTCAGTCAGAAGGTATAAGCAATAAATCACTGGGCATTAATGGTGCCAGCCGTGACGGGAGGCATAAAGCTGTTCCTGATGAAGTTTATCGGCGGGTACTGGAACAGATAGCGCGTTACGATGCGGGGCTGGCCGTGTGCCTGACGCTGGCGAGAATGATGGGGTTGCGTGGCCAGGAGGCAGTGCAGTGCTGTCAGTCAATCAAAACGTGGAGCAGGCAACTGGATAAAGGGGCTGAACAGTTGTTTGTGATATTTGGTACTAAAGGGGGCCGCCCCAGAATGACACAGGTGGTAGAAAGAGACGTGATTCATCAGACCGTCAGGTGTGGGCTACAGATCATCAAGGCGCGACACGGTCGTCTGATAGACAAACCGGATCTAAAATCTGCGATGACCTACTGGCGCCATCATCTTAGCGAGGCAGGGCTGACCGGCGAGTATTCACCTCACTCCCTGCGCTACGCCTGGGCACAGGATGCCATCAGATTTTATGAACGTCGGGGATTAAGTGAAAAAGAGGCTCTGGCAGCAACGTCGATGGATTTAGGGCACGGGGACGGTCGTGGAAGATACATAAAACAAGTGTATGCCAAAAAATAATCGGTTTTCTACGTCTGCCCTCACGGCTTCCGATGTTTTTAACCCCATGCCCGAGCGGATAAAAATCACCAGGCGAGCGGGGCGTTATGGGGGCTGCGATGAGCCTGTACATAAATTTGTGTAATTGCCTGATTTTGATATGTTCAATCCAACATCAAAAGCAGGTTAATTTATGGACGAAAAACAGTTGCAGGC